>CAZWTQ010000007.1:0-25067 GCA_964636975.1 uncultured Oxalobacter sp.
CCAATGTCGGAGCAGTCTCGACCCCATGCCAGTACAGCAACGGTCGATTTCAGAAAACAGTGTTGGCGACTGCTGGAGTACACCATCTGAACGGATGGGTTCGGTTATTTCCAGATTCCGGCGAGTCATCGCATCCATTGCAATGAAGTCCTGCTCAGATTCTGTCACCAAGGTACGGATATGCTGAAGACTCTGTGACTGGGTATTCCGGGCATACTGCAAGACAGCACCAGCAGCTCCCAATGCCATACTGAAATATCTGGCACCAAAGCCATCCAACGAGAAAACCTGCAGCTGTTCCAACACGATTTTCTTGCCACGTTTATCATCAAAGTACCACTCCGGCAAATGAACCACACGAGTAGACCAAGTAGCGGGCAATACCATATCAAACGTTTCAGAAACCAATATTTCTGCACCACCCGTCCGTTCCAATGCCTGTTGAATTTGTTCTGTTACCTGATGCATCGGAATAACGGTTTCCTGAACCCGTAGAACACCACTGGACAGTGACAACCAGGCTATGCCAAGTACCATTTGCTTCCGAACCTGTTTTCCAGTGATTGCAACCAATGGTCTATCCTCTTTTTCTGGCAAAAGGTTGGAATCGGTCAGAGTTCCCGGTGTGACAATGCGGACAACTTTGCGTTCCACAGGTCCCCTGCTTTTTGACGGATCGCCAATCTGCTCACAGATAGCAACTGATTCTCCAGCAGCAATCAATTTCGGCAGGTATTGATCCAATGCATGGAAAGGGATGCCCGCTAAAGAGATGCTATTGCTCCGTTTTGTGAGGGTGATACCAAGAATCCGGGATGCTTTCACTGCGTCATCAAAAAATAACTCATAAAAATCACCCATTCGGTAAAGCAACAACATATCGGGATTTTCCGCCTTAATGCGAAGGTACTGCTGCATGGCTGGCGTCATACGGGGAAGCTTTTCCCCTGTCTCTTGTGCGACCTCAAGTGAAGTAGCCATGTGTTTCCATCCAATGACGGCATACTGATATGCCAGAAAAAAAACAATACGTCATTCTAGCCGAGAAGTCCTGCTCTCCGAAAACAATACGCAAGCAGAAAGGGCGTCCGAAGACGTCCTTTCCAAACGAAAACATCCCTGCAATCAGTTCTTACTCTGGTCAACCAATTTATTCTTGGCAAGCCATGGCATCATGGAACGCAGACGACCGCCGACCTGTTCAAGCTGATGGGAAGCCAGCAAACGGCGTTTGGACAACAGGGTTGGTGCACCAACAGTATTTTCAAGCATAAAACTTTTCGCATATTCGCCAGATTGAATGTCTTTCAGAATACCACGCATAGCTTCTTTGCTCTGGGCAGTGACAACTTTAGGGCCAGAAACATATTCACCATACTCAGCATTATTAGAGATGGAATAGTTCATATTTGCTATACCACCTTCATAAATCAAATCAACAATTAGTTTCAGTTCATGGCAACATTCGAAGTACGCCATTTCCGGTGCATAGCCTGCTTCAACCAAGGTCTCAAAACCTGCCTTGATCAATTCAACGCACCCCCCGCAAAGAACAGCCTGTTCACCGAACAGGTCAGTTTCAGTTTCTTCACGGAAAGTGGTTTCAATGATACCGGCACGACCACCACCATTTGCCATGGCATAGGACAGTGCAATATCACGAGCTTTGCCAGACTTGTCCTGATAGACGGCAATCAGCTGAGGAACGCCATTCCCTTGAGTATAAGCAGATCGGACAGTATGACCCGGCGCCTTTGGAGCAATCATGATGACATCGAAGTCATCTCGCGGGATGACCTGACCGTAGTGGATGCCAAAACCATGGGCGAATGCGATGACAACACCCTGTTTAGCAACCGGAGCAATGCTTTCACGGTAAACAGCAGGGATGTTTTCATCTGGCAACAGAATCATGACAATATCTGCTTGAGCAGCAGCATCCTTGATTTCCGCAACTTTCAAACCAGCATTGACAGCTTTGTTCCAAGATGCCCCATTCTTACGTAACCCCACGGTGACATCAACGCCGGAATCATGCAAATTCAGTGCATGGGCATGCCCTTGAGAACCATAGCCGATGATAGCCACTTTCTTACCTTTAATCAAAGATAGGTCACAGTCTTTATCGTAATAAACGTTCATTCTTATGACTCCTAGTTAAATGAAACAATCCGACAATAAAAAACAGTAATAAATCAGACTTTCAAGATGCGTTCACCCCGTCCGATGCCAGAGCCACCTGTACGAGCTGTTTCCAAGATAGTCGAACGGTCAATTGCTTCAATGAAAGCATCAAGTTTGGCTTTATCGCCCGTCAGCTCGATTGTATAAGCACGATCACTGACATCAATGATACGACCACGAAAAATATCCGATGTTCGTTTGATTTCATCACGTTCCTTGCCAACCGCCCTGATCTTGATAAGCATCATTTCACGTTCAACAAAATAGCCATCCGTCAAGTCAATCACCTTAACTACCTCGATGAGACGATTCAGGTGCTTGGTAATCTGTTCGATAACGGCATCGGAACCAATGGTAACAATTGTCATGCGAGAAAGGGTCGGATCTTCTGTCGGTGCTACATTGAGAGTCTCAATATTATAGCCACGGGCAGCAAACAGCCCAACAACGCGAGCAAGTGCACCGGCTTCATTTTCCAATAGCACGGAAATTATGTGACGCATTTTATCTGTCCTCCAAACCCATCAGCATTTCTGTCAGTCCCCTGCCCGGTTTGACCATCGGCCAGACATTCTCTGTAGAATCAACCAAGACATTAACGAATACCAACTTGTCTTTCAGCGAGAAAGCTTCCTTCAGCGCTCCTTCAACATCGGATGGTTTCTCGACCTTCAGACCAACATGACCATAAGCTTCGACCAGTTTGGTGAAATCTGGCAAGGAAGCTACATAAGTTTCAGAATAACGAGATTCATAATCCAGGCGCTGCCACTGGCGAACCATACCCAGCACACCGTTGTTCAGCAATATGATTTTAGGTGTTAGCCCATACTGCCTGCAAGTTGCCAGTTCTTGGATATTCATCTGGATAGAACCTTCACCAGTAATGCAAGCTACAGTCGCACCAGGATTTGCCATCTGGATACCCATCGCATAAGGCAGACCAACGCCCATAGTACCAAGACCGCCGGAATTCAGCCAACGACGAGGCTTGTCGAATGGATAATACTGCGCAGCCCACATCTGGTGCTGACCGACATCGGAAGCAACATAGGCGTCACCCTTAGTGACTTCCCAAAGTTTCTCGACGACAAACTGGGGTTTGATGATGGTATCTCCCTGCTCATATCTCAGACATTTGGTGCTACGCCATTCATTGATCTGTCGCCACCAGCCATCAAGACCAGCAAGATTGATGGCATTTGCTGGAGTCGCATCCAATTGTGCAAGCATTTCCTGCAACACGTCTTTTGCATTACCGACAATCGGCACATCAGCTTTCACCCGCTTGGAGATGGAGGATGGATCAATATCGATATGGATGATCTTGCGACTGGCATCAGCAAAGTTGCCAGGATTACCAACCACACGGTCATCAAAACGGGCACCGACAGACAGAATGACATCGCTGTGTTGCATCGCCATGTTCGCCTCATATAGACCATGCATACCCGGCATTCCAATCCATCGGTCACTGGAAGCACGGTAACCACCCAGCCCCTGCAATGTGGTAACACAAGGCAACCCCAGACGGTCAACCAAGGCATTCATTTCGGGAGCAGAATCAGAAAGGACGACGCCACCACCACAGATTGCCACTGGACGTTTTGCTTGTAGCAACATCTGAGCAGCCTTACGAATCTGTCCTGTATGCCCTTTGTTGATTGGGCTATAGGAACGCATTTCGATTTCTTTCGGATAGGCAAACGGACAGGCCAGCATGCTGACATCTTTGGGGATATCAATCAAAATAGGACCAGGACGACCGGTAGATGCAATATAGAAAGCTTTTTTGACGGTGGTAGCAAGATCCTTGACATCCTTCACTAAGAAATTGTGCTTGACACAGGGGCGGGAAATCCCGACGGCATCACATTCCTGGAAAGCATCAGACCCAATAGCGGCAGTCGTAACCTGACCGCTGATAAGCACAATTGGAATAGAATCGGAATAAGCGGTTGCCAAGCCAGTAATAGCATTGGTCACACCTGGACCAGAGGTCACTAGCGCAACTCCGACTTTGCCAGAACTCCTCGCGTAGGCATCGGCTGCATGGATAGCTGCCTGTTCATGGCGAACAAGAATATGCTTGAACTTATCTTGCTTGTAGATAGCATCATAGATATAGAGGACGGAGCCGCCTGGATAACCAAAAACATGTTCAACGCCTTCTTCAGCCAGACATCGAACAAGAATCTCGGATCCTGTCATTTCTAAACTCATACTTCGTTCCTTTCAAGGTCCATTGGAAATTGATCGGATGCTCTTTCCTAGCGAAACAGAACACAAAATCCTGCCCATAGGACAGGAAGTTGGTCTCTGTTTCTCGCACTTGTGGCACGGGTCAGGGCAAATAGCTTTCAAAACAGCAACAGCAGTCTTCACGTACGGCAACTATAGGTCACCATTGTGAGCGCACTTCCACCAAAGGGTAACGGATGGATGCATTGCCTGCAATATTTTGAACGGGCACTGCTCAATTGCAAAACTATACAATTCAAAAGAACTGCATAGAATATCTCATTCTACACCACTATTATTCTTCCGTCAGGATAATCGCTTCAAATTGTCAAAAACCTTATCTCTGCACCAAAGCACTAAACACGCCATATCTTTTCCTGGAGAAACAGAAATCTTCTCGAAAACAAAAAGGCAAAAAATCAGTGTCTAGTTGTTTTCAGCCTGCGCAACTGCTCGACACGTTGGCGACGGATATTTTGTGGTAGATCCGCCAATGGACGATAAATCTCAATACGATCATCAGGCATCAATACCCTGTCATTTGATACTTTTTTGCCATAAATTCCGATAAAGCCTTTCTCGATAGCACAAGCAAACCGACCAGCCAATCCAGCCTGTTCCAATGCCTGGACAACTGATGTTCCTTGAGAGACCTCAAAATCCATCACCCATGTCTCCTCCAAGGAGGCATAGCATATCTGAACAGAAATGCATTTCGGTTTCAATGGAGACTCAACCATAAACATCCTTTGCGCGTCGCTGAAATGCTACCACCAAGTCAATAGTCATGGCATCGAAAAACGGTTCAAGTATTTTTCCAAGAAGACTGTTTGAAAAAACGTAATTCATCGACAATGCCACGGTGCAATGCGAATTATCAATGGGAGTGAAAACCCACTCTCCTGTCAGTTCATGGAAAGGCCCCCTCTCCAACTGTATTCGGATAGACGAAAATGGAGTATTCTGATTGCGTGTTATAAATGTCTGCCGAATACTCATTACATTCATATGCATTTCGGCAAGCACGGTATGGTTAGTAGCATCACGCTGAACCCTAACACTGTCACACCACGGCAAAAACGAAGGATAAGACTCGATATCTTCCACCAGTGCATACATTTGTGCAGCACTGTAACCGAGCTGGATTGTTTTGTGGATCGCCGTCATAATGGCTGGGTAAATTGATAAAACCGTTATTTTAAACAAGGAGTGGAGAAAACTATGCCAATCGCTGACAATAAAAAAGCCTTCCATGATTATTTTATCGAAGAACGTTATGAGACCGGCATGGTTTTAGAGGGCTGGGAAGTCAAATCCATTCGCGCAGGGCGCATCCAACTCAAAGAGGCTTATGTTATCATTCGCAATGGAGAGATTTATCTTTTTGGAGCCCATATCAGCCCTTTAACCACCGCATCCTCCCATATCAAACCCGATCCAGTGCGCGACCGCAAGCTACTACTCCATACTGGTGAAATCAGCAAGCTAATCGGCAAGGTTGAACGTGCCGGATATACTCTGATTCCACTCAACCTGCACTATTCTAAAGGCAAAATCAAATGCGAAATCGGTCTTGCAAAAGGCAAGAAACAATATGACAGACGGGAAACCGAGAAAAAACGGGACTGGCAACGGGAACAAAACCTACTCCTGAAACAAAACCGACGGTGATGCTATTGCCTTTCACGCAAAAACACCTATTGAATCCATCAGCATCTCTATATCATCCAAGTAATTTCTTCAGACTTTTTTGGAATCCTTGACATCCTTTTTTGCATCTTTTCTGGAAACCTTGGATTCTTTTTTCAATTCCCTTTCATCAGCCACCTTCGATGCATCTTCAACTGCTTGGGCAGGTTGGACGGGCTTCATGGATGGGTATTTAGCATCACGATAATCACGAATCGCATCGCACATCGCCCGGTCAATCCTGGCAACTGCACTGGACATTTCACGAATACGCTTTAGAAGGTCTCCTTCTCTCATATGATAACCTCGGGATCCTTTGTCCCATTTCTTATGGAATAACTTCAGCCCTTCTTTCGTGTGATACCATGTATTCCAGTCAACATTATATTCCCTACGCAAACATTCCTCTTCCCTGTTTAACATTGCCAATTTTTCAGAAAGAACATCTCGTTCCCCACATAACTCCAACAATTTCTTGACTAGTTCATTTTCTGTCATGTTCTTGACATCGCCCATCATCACTCCCTGTTTTTAAATGGTTTCCATCCATCACAGAAACCAGATGTTTTTACAACCCGTATCATATTTATTTCGTTATAGAATTTTGGCAAAAGAAAACTTATGGAAAAGATAAATTTCCCCTCCCTTTTCATTAAAGCCTATTCCATTTCCTTCAACCAGGCCATTAGGATTGCTTCAAGAATTCGTTCATTGGAACAGCTTGGCTCATCATCAAATCCGTCCAGCTGGCAAACTTTCTCATGCAGTTCTGTAAACCGTAATGTCAACGGATCCAAATCAGGATACCGATCATACAGTTCTTCGGCAATCCTCTGTGCATCATACCATTTCATCATGCACCCTTCGTTTCATCCCCGTTCACTGACCAAGTTCCTTGTATAACGGGGAATTTCGACCGTCAAATCTTCCTGTCCAACCTTTACCTGGCAAGCCAGTCTGGATTCCGGCTCAAGTCCCCACACCTGATCCAGCATATCCGCCTCACCATCTCCCATTTCCGAAAGGGAATCGAATCCCTTGCGAATAATGGTGTGACAGGTGCCGCATGCGCCACACTGTCCACAGGCATGCTCAATCCTTATATCATGCATCAACAACGCATCGCATAGGGACTGTCCTTCTCCTACTTCAAATTCTGCTCCCTCCGGACATAATACTACATGCGACAATACCGTTACTTTAGGCATAAACATCTACTCTCATTAAAGAATTCCATTGATATCATTTATCTTTCTGCCTGATAACGCATCCCTGATACTCTTATCCATCCTTAGAGCAGCAAAATGCTCTGTTCCCTTTGACAAAGCACCAACAGCAGTACGGATATCCTCAGTCCTATCACTTTCCAGCACAGCTTTCACGTCTGCCACCAAAGCATCAATCTGTGTGCGTTCTATTTCACCCAACAAACCACTATCCGATGCCAAAGCAGACTGCACTGCCAATAATGTTCGCTCTGCTTCAACTTTTTCTTCCATCAGTATCCTAGCTTTCATATCTTCCTTCACATGCCTTCCAGAATCTTCCAACATTCGAACAATTTCATCATTGGTCAGTCCATAAGACGGTTTCACGGTTATCGACGCTATCACACCTGAAGATCTTTCCTGTGCAGATACAGACAATAACCCATCTGCATCCACCTGATAGGTAATTCGGATGCGTGCACTGCCAGCTACCATCGGAGGGATGCCCCGAAGTTCAAAACGAGCCAATGAGCGACAGTCTGATACGAGTTCACGTTCGCCCTGAAGTACATGTACCGCCATGGCCGTCTGACCATCTTTGAAAGTCGTAAAATCCTGCGCATACGCACAGGGTACTGTTGAATTGCGAGGAATGATCTTCTCAACCAATCCACCCATGGTTTCCACTCCCAGCGATAGAGGTATCACATCCAACAACAACCAGTTATCCCCTGAAACACGGTTACCTATCAGCAAATTCGCCTGGATAGCCGCACCTAGTGCAACTACTTTATCAGGGTCAATCGATGTCAAGGGCTCTTTATCGAACAATCCAGCAACCCGTTTACGTACGTGTGGCATACGAGTCGCACCGCCGATTAGCATCACGCCATCTACACCGCTAATAGCGATGCTTGCATCCTGGATAGTCTGTGTTATCAAACGTAATGTTTTTTCAACCAATGGCATCGTCATTGCTTCAAACATTTCCGCTGACAATGTCAACGAAATCGACTGGCCAGATGAAACCACGGTCTCAATCTGTGTTTTTGTAGCTACCGATAGAGCTTCCTTCGCCTGCCGGGATATGGTCATTAGTAGCTGGGTATCCGATGCAGGTAAGTCAACCAAACCCGACTGCTCCAATACCCAACAAAATATACTATGGTCGAAATCATCTCCACCCAAATGCGAATCACCTCCTGTTGCCAATACCTCGAACACGCCCCGAGCCAAACGCAATATGGAAATATCAAAGGTGCCTCCTCCAAGATCATATGCTGCAAACACACCTTCCGATGCATTGTCCAAACCATAAGCCACTGCGGCAGCCGTCGGTTCATTCAGCAAGCGCAAGACATGGATGCCAGCTAGCTTCGCCGCATCCTTCGTTGCTTGGCGTTGTGCATCATCAAAATAAGCCGGTACGGTAATAACAGCACCAGCAAGTTTTTCGCCAAAAGTTTCTTCAGCCCGTTCACGTAATGCAGATAAAATATCCGCAGATACTTCAACAGGACTTTTCGTCCCACCAGCCGTTTCCAGCTTCACCATGCCTGGTGCATCCACAAAACGATAAGGGAGACTGCTACGATTGGGCAGATCGACTAGACCCCGCCCCATCATCCGCTTAACAGAAGATATGGTATTGTACGGATCAATGTTCTGTGTTGCCTTCGCCTTATCACCGATTTCCTTATGACCATCTGCAAAATAGTGGACAACAGAAGGAAGTAATGCTTGCCCTTTTGCGTCCAACAATACTTCCGGTATACCATGATGGACAGCAGCAACTAATGAGTTGGTTGTACCTAGGTCAATACCGACTGCTAAACGGATATCATGAGGTGCCAAGGACTTTCCTGGTTCAGCAATTTGAAGAAGCGTCATAATCCCGCCGGAAAAATTTGTGAAAACTCAATTTTTTGGAATCAATTTATCAATCGCACGATGTACATCTTCACCGAATCTGTTGAAAAACATAAGTTTATAAATCTCAGTGACAGCCTCCTTGAAATGATGTGCATCCAGACATGCTTTCACAACTGTCAATTGTTCTTCCCGCAACATAGCCTGCTTTCTGCCCAGTGCCAGCAAGGCTTCACGATTGCCAGAATCCTGTGCATCTTCCAACTTTTCACGTAAAGTCATCTGTTTCATCAGAAACATGGGCTCCATCTGAATATGAGCATTTTCCATGGGAATACCATTTAGCACGCACAGATGCATTGCCCGCTTCACAGGATCCTTTAGTGTCTGGTAAGCATCGTTCACCAAAGATGCATACTTCATAGCAATTCGTTTTTCTGTGGCTGAAGCTGTTACAAACCGATCGGGATGCACGCGACACTGGATATTCCGGTAGGCAGTATCTAATGCTTTATCATTCACATCAAATTGTGCGGGCAAATTGAACAATTCAAAGAAATTCCGCATGAGAAACCCTGTTATACTTTGAAGCTCTTTCCACAACCACAAGTATCAGTCACATTTGGGTTTTTGAACCGAAACCCTTCATTCAGTCCTTCCCTGACAAAATCTAGCTCCGTACCATCCAGATACGGGAGGCTTCGGCTATCGACAAACACTTTCACACCCTGACAGTCGAAAACGCTATCATCCTCTCCCTGCTCATCTACATATTCCAGCTTATAAGCCATACCGGCACAATGTGTAGCAGTTTGCACACCAAAACGCAGACCAATCCCCTTACCTCGGCGTGCCAAGTATTTCATGACATGTGCCACCGCATTCTCAGTCATTGTAATTGCCATTTACTCAACCTTCGCATTTTTCTTTTTCTGTCGTACATGATAATCATTCACCGCTGCTTTGATGGCATCCTCTGCCAAAATCGAACAATGGATTTTGACTGGTGGCAGAGCTAATTCATCGGCAATATCCGTATTCTTGATTTGAAGCGCTTCATCGAGTGTTTTACCCTTGACCCATTCTGTCACCAAAGAACTGGAGGCAATCGCTGAGCCACAACCATAGGTCTTGAATTTTGCGTCCTCAATTACACCATCATCATTGACCTTAATTTGCAGACGCATCACATCCCCGCAAGCCGGTGCTCCAACCATGCCCGTTCCAACAGAATCATCATTTTTGTCAAAAGTCCCGACATTTCGGGGGTTCTCATAGTGATCAATCACTTTGTCTGAATAAGCCACCTTTCTTCCTTCCGTTCAATGTCCTGCCCATTGGATACTATCCATATCCACTCCTTCCTTATACATCTCCCATAATGGAGAAAGTCCCCGCAATTTCGCCACTTTCTCTGTAATCAGCTTGATGGCAAAATCTACTTCCTCATTGGTTGTAAAACGTCCCAACGTAATACGCAATGAACTATGTGCTAATTCATCACTTCTACCAATAGCGCGCAAGACATAAGATGGTTCAAGGCTGGCAGATGTACAGGCGGAACCGGACGATACAGCAATCCCTTTCATCGCCATCATCATAGCTTCGCCCTCCACATAATTGAAACTGATGTTCAGGTTATGGGCAACACGATGTTCCATATCCCCATTGATATAAGATGCCTCAATCTTACTCAACTCACGTACCATACGGTCACGCATTGTTCGAATACGGACAATCTCCTCTTCCATTTCAACCTTTGCAATCCGATAAGCCTCACCCATGCCAACAATCTGGTGGGTAGCCAAAGTTCCTGAACGCATTCCGCGCTCATGCCCTCCACCGTGCATCTGAGCTTCTAGGCGAATACGAGGACGCCGCCGGACATACAATGCGCCAATTCCCTTCGGACCATTAATCTTATGGGCTGTCATGGTCATCATGTCAAGGTCAAGATTCTGTACATCGACCAACATTTTTCCGCAAGCCTGTGCCGCATCGGAATGGATCAGTACTCCCTTACTCCGGCATAGTTTGGCGATGGCTTTCAATGGCTGAATGACTCCAATCTCATTGTTCACCAACATCACAGACACCATGACAGTATCTGGCCGAATGGCCGCCTCAAGCTGTTCTATAGTAATTAACCCGTTTTCCTGGGGTTCTAGATAGGAAACTTCAAACCCCTGACGTTCCAATTCACGACAGGAATCCAATACACTCTTATGCTCAGTCTGCACAGTTATCAAATGCTTCCCCTTTTTCTGGTAGAAATGTGCAGCCCCTTTCAGTGCTAGATTATTGGCTTCTGTTGCCCCTGAAGTCCAAACAATTTCTTGGGCATCTGCACCAACTAATGCTGCAACATGCCCACGCGCCTCCTCAACTGCCTTTTCTGCCTGCCAACCATAGACATGGGTATTGGAAGCCGCATTTCCGAAATGGGTACACAAATAAGGAATCATTTTCTCTGCAACACGGGGATCGACAGGTGTTGTCGCAGAATTGTCCAGATAAATCGGATAGGAGTCATCTCCAACTGCATTTTTAAAAACACTGCACTGGGTTGGCTGGATGATAGGATCGCTCATACTTCTTCCTTCCTTATATTATGCTTGTTACCTTATCTAATAAAAATAATGTTATCTCTCTGTTCAACGGTGTTCTCCATCACCCCCTCTGCTAGTGATGCCAACGAAACTGATGCGAGATAATCCACAATTCGTTCGTTCAGGGTTGTCCACAAATCATGTGTAATGCAGGTGATACTACCTTTTGCACAATTGCCATGCCCGCCACACCGTGTCACATCCAAAGGTTCATCGACAGCAAATACGATATCAGCCACAGAAATTCCTGCAACATCACGTGCCAAAAGATAACCACCACCGGGTCCCCGTATCGACTTGACCAATGCTCCCCGTCGCAACTTTGAAAACAACTGTTCCAGATAAGCAACAGAAATATCCTGCCGTTCACTAATCTCCAACAGGGACACTGGACCATCATATTGGTTCCTTGCAAGATCAATCATAGCTGTTACGGCAAAACGCCCTTTTGTCGTCAGTCGCATTGTCTCGTTTCCTGAATAGAAAAGCATCAGACAGGTTCAGAATATAGAATACCTGATTTTTTTGATCAACTATTTCATCGAGCAAATCACAGTTATGTAATAGGAATTGTTGTCGGAAAGCAACCAACAAGAAGAAGCTCTGTCAATCAGTATGTTCATTCAACCTATTCAGATAGATATGACATCCTATACAATAGACTATTGCTATTTATTATCCATTCATCAAACGACTGGAAATATAGGGATTTCGATATCCTAACTATCGAATTACCGAAAATCAAGCAAGTTTCCTCTGTTGCAAATACAGAAAACGGCAACCTTTCCATTGGTTACCGTTACTGCCTCTGATTCAGCCTGATATCAGACTGAAAATGATGAACCACAACCACAGGTCGTTGTTGCATTGGGATTCTTGATGGTGAACTGTGCACCTTCCAAATCATCTTTATAGTCTACCTGAGCACCAACCAGATACTGATAACTGATGGCATCAATCAACACCTGTATACCGTCTTTTTCAACCACAGTATCGTCTTCCGCAATGTTTTCATCAAAACTGAAGCCATATTGAAAACCAGCACAGCCACCCCCCTGCACAAATACCCGCAATTTGAGGTTGGGATTACCTTCTTCTATCAGAAGTTCTTTGATTTTGGCAATGGCATTATCACTCATCCTGATAGGATTTTTGTAGTCCAATTCTTCGATTGGTTCACGTTCTTTTTCTCTGTTCATGGCATGACTCCTATGTTCCAATCTTTCATTATAGGTACATTACCTGTTTCCTTGCTTATGGTAAGACAGGCACTATCTCAAGCCCAGTAGTTTCTTCAAGACCGAACATGATATTCATGCACTGGATTCCCTGACCAGCTGCACCTTTAACTAAATTGTCTTCCACAACAAGAATAACTAAGGTATTGCCGTCCATCGGACGGTGCACCGCAATACGCAAATAGTTGGAGGAGCGTACACTGCAGGTTTCTGGATGCGACCCTGCTGGCATGACATCGACAAATGGATCATTTTTGTAGAAATCCTCGTAAAGTTTCTGGTAATCGACGTTTTCACAGCCTAATTTTATCGTTGCGTAAAGTGTAGAATGGATACCTCGAATCATCGGTGTCAGGTGTGGCACAAATGTCAGGCCGATATCTCTGGTATTGCCAGTAAGAGCTCTGAGCCCTTGGACGATTTCAGGTAGATGCCGATGACCTTTGACACCATAGGCATGGAAATTGTCTGATGACTCTGCAAATAGAGAAGCGACAGATGTCCTTCTGCCTGCGCCAGATACACCAGATTTGCAGTCTGCGATGAGTCCTGATTCATCGACAAGCGGTCGGCCTTGCCGAAGTAGCGGGGCAAAACCAAGCTGTACCGAAGTTGGATAACAACCTGGCAATCCGATAACCCGCGCTTTCCGGATAGCTTCTCTGTTGATTTCTACCAAGCCATAAACGGCCTCAGCGAGAATGTTCGGGCAGTTGTGAGGCATTTTGTACCATTTCTCAAATTCGACCGTGTCCTTAAGTCTGAAATCCGCAGCCAGGTCAATGATACGCACGCCTGATGAAAGCAAGGTTTCTGCGTGGGACATGGCAACACCATGAGGTGTTGCAAAGAAAACAACATCACAGTCACTCAAGTTGGACTGGTCAGGAACTGTAAACTTCAAGTCAACAATACCCCGTAGGGACGGAAACATATCATCAATATGTGTCCCTGCATCACTACGTGATGTGATAGTAGTAAGCTGAACCTCCGGATGACGGGAAAGGAGACGCAATAATTCGACTCCAGTATAACCAGAACCACCGACAATACCGACTTTAATCATGTTCTGACCTCGCAGATAAACAGAAACAAAAAAACGGGGGGAAAAGAAAACAGCGAAATGATAATCCAAAGACCAAGTTACCAAATAACCGATGAGAAAAAAGCCGTCTGGTCAAGACCAGACAGCTTATTGTATGTTTCTGCAATAATGCAGATCAAAGACTATGTATATATCAACGTTTGGAAAACTGTTTTGCACGACGAGCTTTATGGAGGCCGACTTTTTTACGTTCAACTTCACGGGCATCGCGGGTAACCAAGCCCGCCTTGGATAATGCGGGTTTCAGTGCTGCATCGTAATCGATTAGTGCACGGGCGATGCCATGACGGACTGCCCCTGCCTGACCAGATTCGCCACCACCCTTAACGTTGACCATAATGTCGAAACGTTCAACATTGTCAGTGACCTCCAATGGCTGGCGGATGACCATCATACCAGTTTCACGGGAAAAGTATTCGTTTGCTGGTTTACCGTTAACAACGATATTACCAGAACCTGCTTTGATAAAAACGCGTGCTACAGCACTTTTGCGGCGGCCAGTTCCGTAATTATAGTTACCGATCATGTTCGTTCCTTAGATTTCCAATGACTGTGGCTGCTGGGCGCTATGTGGATGAGATGCATCAGCATAGACTTTCAGCTTCCTGAGCATAGCATAGCCCAAAGGACCCTTTGGCAACATGCCTTTAACGGCTTTTTCTAGAGCGCGGCCTGGAAAACGTTGTTGCATCTTTTCAAATGTCGTTTCATAGATACCGCCAGGATAACCGCTGTGACGGTAATATTTTTTGTCAGTGTTCTTGGTGCCTGTCACACGTAGCTTTGCTGCATTGATGACGATGATGTAATCACCGGTATCAACATGAGGAGTATATTCCGGTTTGTGCTTACCACGCAGACGGCGTGCCACTTCGGTGGCAACACGTCCGAGCACCTTGTCGGTGGCGTCAATCACAAACCAGTTACGCTGGACTTCGCTGGCCTTTGCGGAAAAGGTTTTCATAGTGATTCCTAAAAGTTAGAAAAAGCGTCCAAATGGGTGGTTCCACTGATTTAATAGTGAACACAGCCTTCTATGGTTTTCCTGAACGCATGGGAAAATTGGAATTATAGCTCTTGGTATCTGCTCCAGCAACCAAAACATTTCAAAATTACCTGTTCTTCCGAATTTTTCTGGTTGTCATACCATCAATGATGAAGACACAACAGGTAAGTCAGGCAGAGAATAATTCCTATACCAAGAGCAACCAAAATGATCTGGGGAATGGTGTCCCGCAATTTGGTTCGTTGCTGCATCTGGGGCATAAGGTCGCTCAGAGCGATATAGATGAACCCTGCCGATGCCAAGGTCAGGACATACGGAATCAACGCATGCGACTTCTCAAGAGCATAATATCCAATGACAGAAGCAACGGTCGCACTGATAGTGTTACATAGACTATAGATCAATGTCCGTTTTTTCGAAAATCCCGCATTGAAGAGAACAATGAAATCCCCTACTTGGTTCGGAATTTCATGGGCAAGGATAGCAAGACAAGTAATAAGCCCCAAATAAGGATTTGTCAAAAATGCGGTAACAATCAAGATACCATCAGTGAAACTATGGAAGCTGTGTCCAACAAGGATCATCCACCCTGAAGTTCCTGCTTCATGGCGGTCATATCCGTGTTCATGGTGATGTCCATCATGTTCATGGTGATGCGAATGTCGCATTATGGCAAGTTTTTCAAGCAGGAAAAAGCCAAGCAATCCAAATAGCAATGTGGCGAATAACCGCCGATCAATATCCTCGAACATCTCAGCAGCTTCAGGCAATGCGTGTAACAAAGATGTGGAAAGCATCATGCCAACCGACAGGCTGATCATGAACTCAATCATCCTTGATAGAAGCGGAAATGACAGTATCGCAGCCAGCGATATGCTGATAGCGCCGATGCAAAAAATGCCAATCAACGAGAAAATAAGCGGAGAATCCATGCTGTCTGTCTAGTCTGTCTATCTTGATACCTGTAGGACGACAACGGTACCGAACACCGCTGTCTTGCCGAAAAAGCTAGACTTTTCCACCAACCGTGCAAGATAAGATGTCCTTTTATTGAGTAGAGGGCAATGCTTTGCGACGTTTTTCTATGGCCTTAATACGATCGATGGATTGTGGCATAACTTTGATACGGGCTGTAGTTTCCGGATGCAACGAAGTATAGTGTTTTTGACGGGAAGCAGGGAAATGATAAGCCATATTCCGCCAGAAACGGGTTGTCCCATCAATGTTATAACCACCACGGGAAAGCATGGCAAGACTGACAGAATCTGCATCAATATCAAACCGTCTGGACATCGCTTTCAGACCTGTGGTGTCCGTGGTTTTTGGTGGCGTTTGGATAAGGTTGTCTATAAGAAGTTTAGCCTTACTGGTATTATTAGTTAGCCTAGGGTGGTTCAAGACGTTGTGCGCCATTTCCTTGGCAATGACATAAGCCAGGGATTCATCGGATTTCGCATAGAACATCATGCCTTGTGTCACCATGATACGGTTGCCATCAGAAAAAGCTGTCACATTTGGAGACTGTCCCAGCTCAACATGGAAACCGCAAGATAGTGTCAAGGGAACCGTCAACGTACGATTGGAACCACTACGGGAAACTGTAATCTTGATACTACGCCCTTCTGCAACAGCAGGGGATAAAAGCTGTACAACAGTATATTCCGCATTGTTACCCTGTGGTGCTACCCGTCCATTAATATTGACTAGGATATCCCCCCGCTTCAAACCTGACCTCTCAGCCCCTGTGCCAGGAATGACGTTCATGACCTGCAAACGGGTGTCCAACCCCAAGGTACTTTCAGCTAGTTCTGCATTGACTGCGGAAAAAGAATATTTATTGGCAACACTGAAACCAAGAATATTACGCAAATGTCGCTGACAAAGGTCTGTATTCTTGATCAGTAGCTGCCCACTGACATCCTCAAGACGATCCTGCATCTCAACAAGTTGCTTAAGTTTTGCCGGTCCAGATGTCTCAAGTGCAATATCGCTATCGTTCCATGCACTGTCAGTTGCGCACGAACTCAGTAACACAACTGCTACAACACTGACAACAGCTGGGCGCAGAACCATACAGGGGGTCTTTATTAATTGTTTAAGAGGATTAAACATGCTTTTTCCTGATTATTCATTGATTTCCTGTGCTACCAAAACCACCTTCTCCTCGTTCGGTTTTAGTAAACCCATCAACAATGTTGAATCCAACCTGTATGACAGGTACGACGACAAACTGTGCCATACGTTCCATTGGATTCAGTATAAACGGGACGTTGCTACGATTCCAAATGGATACCATGATCTGTCCATGGTAATCAGAATCAATAAGCCCAACAAGATTCCCCAACACGATGCCATGACGATGCCCCAACCCACTACGAGGCAGAATTATCACGGCATAATTTGGATTTTTGATATGGATAGCAAGTCCTGTCGGTATCAGTCTTGTCTGCCCAGGCAATAATTCAATGGGTTTGTCGATGCATGCCCGCAAATCGAGCCCTGCGCTACCAGTAGTTGCATAAGTCGGCAGGTATGCCCGCATTTTAGGGTTGAGAATTTTGACATCTATGGTTTCCATGATACCTCTTATAGACGGGAAGCTAGCTGTTCAATCAACTTGCGAGCTAGATTGCGCTTAGTATCGTGTGGCAATTTTTTCTCCCCGGAATCATCAAAAAGGATCAGGGTATTATCATCTTTGCCAAAAGCTTCATGACCAATATTACCAACTAGCAGTGGTACACCTTTCTTGCGACGCTTAATCTCAGCATATTGTCGCAGATTTTCTGATTCAGCAGCAAAGCCAACACAATATGGTGCATTCGGCATTTTAGCAACTGTCGCCAAAATATCAGGATTTTCAACAAACTCCAGCTTCGGCATGGTTTGACCAGTTGTTTTCTTAATTTTTTGAGTACTGACATACTTAACTCGCCAATCAGCAACAGCTGCCACAGCAATGAAAACATCCTTACCTTCAATATTCCCGATTACAGCTTCAAGCATCTCACGGGCACTCATGACATCAATGCACTTGATTCCATAAGGTACTGGCAATGCTGTCGGTCCTGAGACAAGAGTCACCTCTGCCCCGGCAAGCCATGCGGCACGTGCAATAGCATACCCCATCTTGCCTGAAGAACGATTAGTAATGCCTCGAACTGGATCAATCGATTCAAAAGTCGGACCAGCAGTAATCAAGAGCCGGCGCCCTGCCATAATTTTGGGTTGCAAGGCAGCAATGATCTCCTCAACCAGTTCGGCAGGTTCGAGCATACGCCCATCCCCTACCTCACCACATGCCTGAAAACCAGATGCGGGTCCCATGATGCCGACACCATCCTGCTGAAGCTGGTAGATATTACGCTGTGTAGCAGCTTTTCTCCACATTTCAACATTCATTGCCGGTGCTACTAACAATGGAACTGTAGCAGGGCGAGCATGGCACAACGTTGACAAGAGATCATCGCATATACCGTTTGCCAACTTGGCAATGAAATTGGCGGTACAAGGTGCAATAACAACAACATCCACTTTCCTCGGCAGATCAATATGAGGCATACTGTTCGGCTGGCGGCTGTCCCAAGAACTGGTGAAAACTGGATTGCCTGTCAATGCCTGCATGGTCAATGGGGTGATGAACTGCTGCGCACTTTCTGTCATCACAATATGCACCGTTGCACCTTCGCGGATCATAGCACGAGCAAATTCAGCTGCCTTGTAACAGGCGATACCCCCTGTAAGACCCAGTAAAACAGCTTTTCCTGACAAATCCATACTTGTCTCCCTGTACTGTTTTGTTACTCCCATCTACCCCTATTAGCTTTTTTTCTACGGAATTCCAGCATGACAAATATTAATACACCGACACAGACTCCACAGTCTGCAATATTGAATGTAGGATAATGTACTGTTCCAAGATGAAAATCCAGAAAATCCACAACATGGCCATATGCCAGACGATCAATCACATTGCCGATGTCCCCTCCAAGAATCAGTGCAAGTGCAAAACAGAAAATGTTGTCTTCACTGTGCTTGCAGATTTCATAAAGAATGAAGAACGCTGCCAATATGCCAACAACCACGAAAAGTATCCTCTGCCACCCTGACTGGGATGCCAAGAAACTAAAAGCAGAGCCCTCATTATAGAGGAGATGCAAGTTGAAAAAAGAGGTTACACGGATGGTTTCTTCCAACTGCATCAGGCTCAACACCCAACGCTTTGAAACTTGGTCAAAGATAATAAGCAACGCAGCAACAACTAGCCACCAGATAAGACCTATGCCATTGCTCTGAGAAAAAGCCTTTTTTCTTATCATAATATCATGCTCAGCTTTCCAGCGAAGAAACACCCTTCATTGACTCTTCTTAGACAAACCTGCGTTTTTCGCCTGCACCGAATAGATTTGCCACACAACGCAGACAAATCCGTGGATGTTTGGGATCATTACCCACATCATCACGGTAATGCCAACAACGATCACATTTACGATTGACAGAAGGCTTGACCAAAATGGACTCAGCAGATTCATCCGATACCTCGACAACATCAGCACGCGAAGTAATCATCAAAAACCGAAGATCCTCACCGAGACTACTGAGTGCCTGATACTTGTCGCCAGATGCCAAAATCTTAATTTCTGCTTGTAAGGAGGAACCAATCTGACCTGCAATACGAACATCCTCAAGATATTTCATGACATCGGCACGGATCTCCTTGAGAGATTCATACTTGGCAAGCAGAACATCGCCATCAGCGATTTCCGGTAGCTTATAAGCAGTCAATGTAAAAATGGTTTCATCACTAGCAACAAATTCTTCGGAGGAGGCAAAGGCTTTCCACGCTTCTTCTGCTGTAAAAGAAAGGATGGGTGCCATCAAGCGCAACAAGGCATGGGTAATATGCCAAAGTGCTGTCTGTGCGGAACGGCGTGCTCTGGATGTTGTTCCTGATGTGTACAGACGGTCTTTCAAGATATCGAGATACAGACTACCCAACTCCTCGGAACAGTAGGCCTGCAATTTTGCAACAATTGGATGAAACTCGAATTTCTCATAATGTGTCAAGAGTTTCGCCTGCAAAGATTCCATCGTGACTATTGCATAACGGTCAATTTCAAGAAGCTCATCTGGTGAAATACCATCTTTGGCGATATCGAAATCTGCCGTATTGGATAGCAAAAATCGCAACGTATTCCGAATACGGCGATAGGATTCTGTCACACGCTTCAGAATTTCATCGGAAATGCATAGTTCACCAGAGTAATCGGTTGCGGCAACCCATAACCGCAGAATATCTGCTCCCAAGGAATCAAAGACTTTCTGTGGCGCAATAACGTTACCCAATGATTTGGACATTTTCTTGCCTCCACCATCAACGACAAAGCCATGGGTCAACAGCATCCTGTACGGTGGTTGACCATCCAACATACATCCAGTCAACAAGGACGAATGAAACCACCCTCGATGCTGGTCAGAGCCTTCCAAATAGAGGTCGGCAGGCCAACCCAGATTTGCATGAGATGCGCGCAACACAGTGAGATGCGTTACTCCGGAATCAAACCAGACATCCAAAGTATCGCGATTCTTTTCATACTTGGTAGCTTCATCGCCCAGTAATTCTGCTGGATCAAGACGTTGCCATGCTTCAATGCCGTCTTTTTCGACACGCTTTGCAATTTCCTCCAGCAGTTCAGGCGTACGTGGATGCAGTTCGCCGGTTTCTTTATGAACAAAGAAAGCCATCGGAACCCCCCATTGGCGCTGACGGGAAAGCGTCCAATCAGGACGGTTAGCAATCATAGTTTTCAAGCGTGCACGCCCCCAGTCTGGGAAAAACTGAGTCTTGGCAACGCCTTTAAGTGCAGCTTCACGCAAGGTGATGCCTCCCACTTGGGGTTTGATATCCATACCGGCAAACCACTGGGAAGTCGCTCGATAAACAATCGGCGTCTTATGGCGCCAACAATGCATATAACTATGGGTCATCATGTTGAGACAGAACAGGGTACCAGCCTGTTTCATCGCTTCACAGATATCATTACCAGCTTCCCAGATTATCTTGCCACCAAACAACGGTAGGGTTGAGGTATAACGACCATCGCCCATGACCGGATTGAGAATGTCACTATCCGGCATGCCATAAACCTTGCAGGAAATAAAGTCATCAACCCCATATGCAGGAGCAGAATGAACAATGCCGGTACCTGTATCCAATGTGACATATTCCGCCATATAGACAGGAGAAGTTCGTTTGAACCCTTCATGAATTTTAAACAGTGGATGCCAAAATCGGATATTTTCAAGATTCTTGCCCAACGTAGTAGCAACGACTTTCCAGTTTTCCAAGCCATAACGCATCTGTAACAAGGTCTTGCCAACTTCTTTGGAAGGTAAGTTTGCCCTTTCTTCTGCAACAATAAGTAACCCCTTTTCTGTTTCAACCAATGCGTAAATGAACGCTGGATGCAAGTTCAGTGCTTGGTTAGCAGGAATGGTCCATGGTGTGGTTGTCCAGATAATAATGTAGCCTTTTTCGACAGACAGCTGATCTAAGCCAAACGCTTTTGCCACCTTTTCCGGTTCAGCAAAAGGAAATCCAACATCGATTTCCGGATCCCTGCGATCTTGATATTCTATCTCTGCTTCTGCCAATGCCGAGCGACAGTCAAAACACCAATTAACAGGTTTCAGCCCACGGAAGACATAACCTTTTTTCAGCAAACGGGCAAGAGCACGGATTTCTGTTGCTTCATTCTGATGGTTCATCGTTAGATAGGGATTATCCCAATCGGCCAGTACACCAAGGCGAATGAAATCCTTTTTCTGACGTTCGATCTGTTTGCTGGCATAAACACGGGCTTTTGTTTGGACATCAAGTGCCGACAATCCTTTACCAAACCGCTTTTCAATTTGGATTTCAATTGGCATGCCATGACAGTCCCAGCCTGGAATATAAGGAGCGTCAAAACCAGCCAGCCCCTTGGATTTAAGCACAATATCTTTCAGGATCTTGTTGACAGCATGACCAATATGGATATCTCCATTAGCATACGGAGGCCCATCATGTAAGATGAATTGTGGACGACCCTTAGCAGCTTTGCGGACACGATGATAGATTTTCTTTTCCTGCCATTCCCTGATCCATTCTGGTTCCCGTTTCGCCAGGTTTCCCCGCATCGGAAAAGGCGTATCTGGCATATTGACTGCATATTCAGGAGGCAGTTTTACCTTATCCTGCTTTTTTTTCTTATCTGTCTGGTCGGTTGACTTGTTCACCATGTTTGTTTCACTCAGATTGAATGTTGAACATCAGATTTTACCCGTTCTTCGGTATTTGCTGTTAATTCAGCCAATATCCATGTTGGTTTTCGCATTGAAATACCGTTCAGCCTTCTCAATATCCTGTCTGACAGCTGTTTTCAAAGCATCTAGACTGGAAAATTTCTGATTATCCCGCAGTTTTTCCAAAAACTCGACTTTAATTAATGTGCCATAAATATCGCCAGAAAAACCGAGCAGATGTGTTTCCAGTACCGTGGAACCATTTTTCATGACTGTCGGTCGGTTACCGATCATTGACACGGCAGGGAATGGTTTTCCTGACAAACCGTAGACACGAGTGATAAATACCCCTGTCAGGATAGATTTGACGTGTCTCATCGACAAGTTGGCTGTTGGAAAACCGAGCTTCCGCCCAAGCCTGTTACCACATACAACATGTCCTGATAGTCTATATGGACGACCAAGCATCTTTGTTACCTTGTCAAATCGCCCCGATACCAGCGCTTGTCTGATTCCGGAGGAGGAAATGCGATCCATACCATCATCTGTCACAGTCGGTATGACCATCACCTCAAAATGTTGTTGCTTACCGATTTCAACGAGCAGATCTGTTGTTCCTGTCCTACCTTTACCAAAACGAAATTTTTCGCCAACGATTATCAAACGAGCATTGAGACCTTCGATAAGTACTTTTTCGATAAATTCCGATGGCATCAAAGCAGCCATTGTCGCATCGAACTTTGCAAAGCAGACCTGCTCAACCCCTGCCACTGCCATTGCTTCCATCTTGTCTCTGAATGGAGTAATGGTAATCGGTATATTTGTTGCCAGATCTGATTTTCTAGCAAAAAATTGACGGGGATGCGGATTGAACGTCAATACTGTCGGCAGCATCCCCAAACGACTCGCCACTATCCTCAACTGCTGAAGTAAGACATAGTGTCCCCTGTGTACACCATCAAAATTACCGATAGCCAAAGCACAAGGAGCCCTTACTATATTGGATGTTAAACTGCGGAAGACCTTCATTAAGATTTTTTAAAACTGCCGGAAGATGGAATTATAATGCTTTCAGCAGACAATCCGTTAGAAATACTGATATTCTGGCAGAAACCCTCCACCATGAAATCCCTTCATCCTCCCATTAATGTTTTTCAGAATCTGTTTCGATGGGCGATGGTATGCCTACTGTTTGTTTTGATAGACCTGTTGACGGGCAATACAGTTCTGGCAACTGCAGATCCAAACAAAATTATCCGCAATGTATTTGACGCAGCAGATGATGGCTTTGATATGGTCAAAACCCAAAATTATTATTCTGGTTGGATAGCAGAAGCCATTTTCGAAACCATGCTGACTTATGACTACCTTGCCCGCCCTGCACGGTTGATACCAAACACTATTACAGCTATGCCAAATATTAGTCCTGACGGCAAAACTTATACATTCCATATCAAGAAGCATATTTGGTTTGCCCCTGATCCGATTTTCAAAGGAAGAAAACGGGAACTGACTGCACAGGACTATAGTTACACAATCAAGCGAATGCTAGATCCCGCCAACCGTTCTCCTTCTGCCGGTTTTCTGCGTGGCAAAATAGTTGGTTTGGACGCCCTTGCCAAAAAAGCGGAGAACTCCGGACATTTTAATTATGATGCTCCCATTTCAGGGTTACAGACCCCTGATCGTTATACATTGAAAATCCGGCTGACCGTGCCTGATGCCAATTTCATGTATATCTTGGCATATAGCGCATTGGGAGCTGTCGCACGGGAAGCGATTGAAGGCTATGGCAGAGAAAGTACTTTTCATCCTGTTGGGACAGGCCCCTATCGTCTGGCAACTTATATTCCCCGTAGTCGTATTATCCTGGAAGCAAATCCCTATTTCCGCGGATTCATCTGGAACTTTCAATCAACAGGGAATGAATGGGACGACCGTCTGGTACAGGAAATGCAGGGTAAACAGATGCCTCAGATCGGCAGAGTTGAGATTTCCATTATTGAAGAAGAACAATCTCGCTGGCTGGCCTTCCAAGAAGGCGGTATCGATTTTGACAAACTGCCACAGCTCGCCGCACTGATTGCCTTGGAAGACGGAGTACTGAAAACAGAATTCGTTGAGCAGGGTATTCAGCAATACACAATGGTGGAACCAGAAATTACCTACACATTGTTCAATATGCAGGATCCCATCACTGGTGGTTATACTCCCGAAAAGATCGCCTTGCGCCGCGCTATTGCGATGTCTTATGACGCTGAATCAGAAATTGCCTTGCTCCGCAATGGTCAAGCATCCATTGCTCAGATGATGATTCCTCCAGGTGTTGCCGGTCACGACCCTGAATATGTAAATAGCATCAGTTATGACCCTGAATTAGCTTCCCGTCTGCTGGATTATTATGGTTACCGGAAACAAGCCGATGGTTACAGAGTCATGCCGGATGGTAAGCCACTACTACTAAGAATTCGAACTGATGCAAGTACTTCTGCACGCACCATATCTGAAATCTGGAAACGAGGACTTGACCAGATCGGCGTGAAGGTTGCCTTTGAGGTCGGTAACTTCGCTGACAACCTGAAAGATGCTGCAGGATGTCGCCTGATGATGTGGGGAGGAGCATGGCACGCTGAT
>CAZWTQ010000007.1:25077-26517 GCA_964636975.1 uncultured Oxalobacter sp.
CGCTGATTATCCAGAAGGGGAAAACTTCCTGCAATTGCTCTATGGACCTAATGCAGGAAAAGGCAACTATGGTTGCTACCGCTCTGCGACATATGACGACCTTTACCGCCAAGCCATGGCATTACCGCAGGGCGAGGAACGCGATGCTCTTTATGCACAAATGAACCGCCAGATGGAAGCAGATACTCCTTGGGTTCTCCATGTATCCCGTACCCACAACTGGCTAGTTCGTTCTTATGTAAAGGGCTTCAAGAAACACCCTATTCTGCTATCAAACTGGCAGTATTTAGATATTGATGCCTTAGCAAGATAGTATATCAACTAGAGACCATCATGTCAGACATAAAACTTAAGCGCCCCATAATCATTATTTCCGGCTGGTCTGGTAGCGGGAAAACCACCTTGCTTGAGAAAGTTATCCCTTTACTAGTTGCGAAAGGGCTCAGGGTTAATGTGATGAAAAGTAGCCATCATAATGTGGAGGTTGAACCGCTGCATAAAGATAGTGCTCGACTGAGACAAGCGGGTGCGGCAGAGGTGTTACTTACCTCCCCTTACCGTTTTGCTATTTTCCATGAACTACATGAAGGAAAAAAACCTTCCCTGACAGAACTGTTAAATCGCATGCAGGAGGCAGACCTTACATTGATTGAGGGATTCCATAACGGGCTGTTCCCAAAACTGGAAATACACCGCCCCGCACTTGGAAAACCACTAATATTTCCCAATGACCACTCCATCGAAGCGGTAGCATCCGATGTACCAAACCCCAAGAATTTTCGAAAAAGTGTGGTTTGGCTGAATCTGAATGATGCGATGCAGGTTGTCGACTGGCTACTGGAACGCATGAAAAACTAAAGATGGCGATGGCATTTTAGACCACCTACCTCTTTAATTATTGACTTCTATGCACTATTACATGGTGGTTTTGAATGTCCATTGCATGTTTTTCATTGTCTTTGCAGACTGAATACGGGAACAAGCAGGGCATAATTTCGAACTCTGCGCCATGCCTTTTAGGATATCAGCTGTTTTCCGGAGCTGGCTAACAGATGCGGAGAAACTCTTACCACAGACAGCACAGACTTCCAACGGCTGTTTACGGACAATAGATCCCGTAATTTCAGTAACACGGTAACCGTTGTAATCTTCGACTTTGATAGCACCTGTTGGACAGACTGATGCACAGGCTCCACAACCGATGCATCGGTCGGCCGGTCGAAGGAGATCTTGAAACACCATCCGCCCCCCCTTGGTCTCGACCATCTTCAATGCATCAGCTCCAACTTCGATACAAGCCAATTCACACAACCCACAACCAATGCAGATATCGCACCGTAGGCAACGCTGTGCTTCGACTGCAGCAACAGCCTCATCCCAGTCTTCCTGCATAAAATCATGGGAATACTTACGAGTATTTGGATCATGTTCTTCAATATG
>CAZWTQ010000007.1:26527-31566 GCA_964636975.1 uncultured Oxalobacter sp.
CACGGTTAGCAGACATACGATGTGCAGGATTGGCTTCGATAAAAGACACCTCATCACGGCGTTGGGGTTCAAGAGAGGCATAGTCTGCCTTTTCTCCCGTCAGATATTCGTGGATCGATAATGCAGCACGCTTACCTGAACCGATTGCAGCAACAACAGTACTTGCTCCATGTGCAATATCCCCACTGGTAAAGATGCCTTCTTCCGCCGTCATCAATGTTTTAGGATCATTAACAATAGCTCCCCATTTTGTCTCAATCTTAGAGCCTTCAAGCCAACTCAGATCTGCCTCTTGACCGATACCAGCAAAAATCTGGTCTGCATGAACAGTAATCGGCGCAACCTTCCCTGCGTCAGGAGCATAACGGGAACGTTCAAACTCAATCATGCCTCCCTCCATGACACGGGTCGGTGCCCAGAACTCGACAAGTTCGACACCCTCTTCCAAAGCCAACTCAACCTCATGAGGATTTGCCGGCATTTGCTTGCGGTTACGCCGATACCACATCTGAACTTTTTCTGCTCCCTGGCGAAAAGCTGTCATTGCAACGTCGATGGCAGCATTACCTCCACCGATGACGATGACATGGGGTCCTACCCGTGGATTCTTGCCAGAGCGAACAGCAGTCAGAAAATCCATCCCTCCGATGACAAAATCCCTGTCATCACCAGGTACGCCGAGACGTTTAGAATTCTGCATACCCGTTGCCAGCAAAGTAGCATCATAACCCTTTTCCTGAAATTCTCTAGCGTTCTCAACATGGTAACCAAGATGAATTTCCACGCCAAGATTCCTGACAACATCAATTTCGGCATAAAGTTTATAATCTGGTAGACGGTAATTCGGAATACCATAGCGCATAACGCCACCTGGATACTCCCGCTCATCAAAAATTTCGACAGCATGTCCTTTCTGTGCCAAATAATAAGCTGCAGTAACACCAGAAGGTCCACAGCCAACAATGGCAACCTTTTTGCCCGTTGGCTTTGCCTTTTTCAATTCAGGGCGGACTTCCGCACAACGTGCAGCAACATGCTTCATCGGACGGATGAAAACTGGCTTGCCACTAACGGTGTTCTGGACACAATCATATTCACAGGGAGCAGGACAGACCAATCCACAAGAATCAGGTAACGGCGTATCCTTGGACAGTACTTCCAGAGATTCTGAAAAATTTCCATGGCCGATATGCGCCATCATGCTTGGGACATCAATATGTGCAGGACAAGCAACTTGGCATGGAGCAGAATGCGGTTTAAAGCAAGTACCAGCCGTACAATGACCTGCCAGATGGAATTTCCATTCTTCCAGTGTTTCCTGCAAGGACGCCATCAAGGCATTGCCCAGTTCAGGCGATATGCCTTGGAGCTCCATTGTTGCCTTGTCAAGTTCATTCAGACGGATGATATTGCTGCGGCCAAGTGTAATTTCCGTGACCATGCGAGTGACACGAGCTACTGCGGGACGCTCCTTTGCAGAAAGAACGCCATCAGCATGCAATTGTGCACGCAAAACCCCCAATATGTCCGTTACCGGGCAAGTTGGCCTTGATGCTTCTTTATCTTCTTTTGCCATAGTTTATACCAGTTACCAGTCTGCCAGAAAGATTGTCTTCAGTCTTTTCCCACCCGGTACTTTTTATCGACAGGCATAGCCCGGGTATCTCCTTTATATATTTTAATATTACCACCAAATTACCACAAAAAACTGGCATGATAGAAGCATTTATCAATCGATAAACTTACACAGGATTCCACAGCATAGCCATATAATATAGAATGACGTAATATAGACAGCGGTGCATATTCCATATTCCTGTTGGACTTGGCTGGGCATCCTTCGGGAAAAAGGAAACAGAGCTGTGATCTTTGTAAAAATTTTCCTAAAAGCCTCTATTCTATTGGCAGGAGATAAAATAATGAATCGGTTTGTCATTGCAAATCCAGATAAATGTATCGGTTGCAGAACCTGTGAAGTCGCATGTGTTCTTGGTCATCCTACTGGTGCGGAAAATGATCTGACCCCTGGGAATTTCCATCCCCGCCTGAAAGTTATCAAAGGACTGGAAATGTCGGCTCCCGTGCAGTGTCATCACTGCGAAAATGCCCCTTGCGTCCGTGTCTGCCCAACCAATGCACTGATCTACAAAGAAAACACTGTTCAGATTGTGACTGAACGTTGCATCGGTTGTCAGTCTTGTGTACTTGCCTGTCCTTTCGGTGCGATGCAAGTAGTTCCAAGACCAATCAAGCAAGTAAATCTAGGGCCTCTCTCTGTTAAGGGAACGGTTCGGGTTGCCCATAAATGCGACCTTTGTATCGATATCCCTGAAGGACCACAGTGCGTGAAAGTCTGTCCGACCAAAGCGCTACAACTTATTGACCTTTCTGCTATTGAAGCAAAAATCAAGGAAAAACAAGAAAAATCGGCATTTAGCATGCCATCTGAGGCATTAGAATAATCCCTGCTGTGTAGACGGTTGAAACCAAAACTGTCTCAAAGCGTTTCTGGAGGAGTCATGACGACAAAGAAATCATTGGTGGTCTGCCCATACTGTGCATCAGGCTGCAAAATTGAATTCACTGTTGATGTCGAAAAAAACAAAATCATTAAGGCAGAAGGAGCCAATGGTTTCACCAATCAAGGAGAGCTTTGCCTAAAAGGGTATTATGGCTGGGAATTTCTGAATGACACCCGGATCCTAACCCCTCGTCTGACCCGTCCACTTGTCCGTTACAAACGTGGTGAATCCTTTACTGAGGTTTCGTGGGATGAAGCCATTCGCTTCGCCAGCACCAAACTGATGACCATCAAGGAAAAATATGGTCCAGACTCCATCTTTATTAGTGGTTGTGCACGCGGTCCTGGCAATGAAGCCAATTATATCGCACAGAAATTCGCCCGCGCTGTCATTGGCACTAACAATACCGACCACTGTGCTCGCGTCTGCCACGGTCCCTCTGTTGAAGCACTGGAACAGACCCTTGGCAATGGTTCAATGAGCAACTCAATTTCTGAGATTGAAGACACAAAATGCATACTGATTTTCGGTTATAATCCTGCCGATTCTCATCCCATCGTTGCACGCCGCATCATCAAAGCAAAAGAAAAAGGTGCAAGAATTATTGTTGTTGATCCCCGTGTCATTGAATCTGCAAGAATTGCTGATCTGCACTTACAACTGAAAAATGGCTCTAATGTGGCACTCTGCAATGCGATGCAGCATGTGCTAGTTGAAGAAAATTTGATTGACCGACAATTCATCGAAAATTACTGCGACGGTTTTGAAAAAGTTTTGGAAACTGTCAAGAAATACACTCCGGAAAATACAGCTGAAATCACAGGCTTGGAGCCTGATCTTGTCCGTAAAGCAATCCGTATGTATGCATCAGCAGAAACGGCTACCATCCTGTGGGGCATGGGAGTTACCCAATGGGGGCAAGGAGTTGAAACTTGCATCCAATTATCTAATATTGCTGCTATGACAGGTAATCTGGCCAAACCAAATGTAGGAGTCGGCCCTGTCCGAGGACAAAACAATGTTCAAGGCTCCTGTGATATGGGAGTACTACCAGGACGTTTTCCAGGTTACCAGCCTGTTACAGACCCTAAAGTCCGAGCCAAATTTGAAAAAGCTTGGGGAGTTAAGAAACTGCCAGCAAAAAAAGGCATCCCGATCACAGAGGTCTGCCACAATATCGAAATCGGCAAAATTAAAGCTGTTTACCTGTTCGGAGAAGACCCCTTACAAACAGAGCCCGACCTCAATGCTGTCCGCCATGCTTACAGTCAGCTTGAACTATTCATTGCACAGGATATTTTCATGACAAAATCTGTTGCTGAGGCAGATGTTGTTTTCCCTGCAACCTCATGGGGAGAACATGATGGTGTCTATACTGCTGCAGACAGGGGATTCCAACGGATGTATACTGCTATTCGCCCCCCAGAAGGTACCAAACATGACTGGGAAATCCATAGCCTAATGGCAACTGCAATGGGCTACCCGATGCACTATAACAACACAAAAGAGATCTGGGATGAAATGCGGGAGCTCTGCCCATTGTTTTATGGGGCAACCTACGAAAAGATGGAAGGACTAGGCTATGTTTCTTTTCCGTGCCGTACATTGGACGACCCGGGCAACCTCTGGATGTATCGGGATGGCAAATTCCTGACACCCAATGGCAGGGCACAAATGATCCCAGCAGACTGGCATCCCCCTTTCGACCTAGTTGATGAACAGTTTCCATTAATTCTAAGCACTGTCCGTGAAGTGGGACATTACTCCTGCCGATCTATGACTGGAAACTGCCCAGCTTTGGCAACTCTGGCAGACGAACCGGGTTTTACCCAAATCAATCCGGTCGATGCAGAAACATTTGACATCAAGGATCAGGAACTCATCTGGGTCGAAGGTCGCAGGGGCAAAGTCATTACCCGCGCCTATGTCACGGAAAGAACAAACCATGGTGCCATCTATATGACTTATCAATGGTGGATCGGCGCTTGCAATGAGTTAACCGTTGAACACCTTGACCCTTATGCAAAAACTCCGGAATACAAATACAGCGCTGTCCGTATCGAAAAAATTGATGACCAGGAATGGGCAGAGCAATATTTGGCAGACGAATATGCTAAGCTCAAAAACCGCTTAGCAGATGCGAACGATAATGTCCTGCAGCCTGCCACATAAAACTATCTGGAGACTACATAGTTTTGCCACTTTCAAGCAGGCGAAACCCTTATTCTGTAGACACTCTTCAACGCAAAAGTGATGCAGGAAAAATCATCTGGGAGCCGTCTTCGAATACGGCTTTCATCATATCGCCCATGATTTGTAAGTCGGAAGCAACTCTCCGAATTTCCCGATAGGTACTTTCCTGATTGCTTTCACTACTTTTTTGGATCTTCTGATAATACCAATCCGCAACATTCATTGACCTAGCTACACTCATTCAAACTCCTAAAAATCAAAAGTTATTCTACAGAATCAGGGAGGATTTTTGTTCATGATATGTCATAGAGTCATAAGAAAGCC
>CAZWTQ010000008.1:0-3768 GCA_964636975.1 uncultured Oxalobacter sp.
ATTCAATACCTTTTTCAGAACCTTGACCAACATGACTGCCCGGATGAATATTGTAAAGTGCTGATGGAGTATAAGACAGCCGTCTCATGTCATCCTTAACTGTGTCTGCAGCGAACTTTCTGAGGTTTCCATCTTTTGCTGCCATATTCAGGGTATAAGGGGCATGGGCGATGATCTTGGCAAACTGATGTTGTGCCATCAGATCATTCAGTGCTTTGCAGTCCGCAACGTCCAATTCCTTTGCTTTTCCCCCTCTAGGATTACGGGTAAAGAATTGGAATGTATTGGCTCCTATGGAAAGAGCATCCTTGCCCATGGCAAACATGCCTTTTGATGAGGAAAGATGGCAGCCGATGTTAAACATGCTAAATTTTTCAGGTATGGAATTATATGTATATGGAAGAAATCGTTTTCTGTTTCTAGAAACTACATCAGATCAGAGTAACGAATCCATCAGAAAAACTGATACGTTTTCTCCTTTTTGTATATGCCCCTGTTCTTCGGACAGATAGATGATGCAGTTTGCATCTGTCAATGATTGGATGATGCCTGAACCTTGGTCGCCCGTAATATTAACATGTAGCTGACCATCTTGAAAGGATATGACGCCCCTTTGAAACTCTGTGCGTCCCGCTTTTTTGGGGATGTCTGTTGAAGAAATCGCAGTGATTGCCTGTGGTTGATGTGGAAAGGTTCCCATCAAGACCAGCAGGGCATTTTTGACAATGAATAAAAAGGAAACCATCACGGCAACAGGGTTACCCGGTAGCCCAAACAAAAGGGTTTCCCGATTTCCTGTGAAGATTTTTCCAAATGCCATAGGACGCCCAGGACGCATTTTGACTGACCAGAAATCGATTCCGCCTAGTTTTGCCATAACTTGTTTCGTGTAATCAGCTTCTCCAACGGAAACACCGCCGGATGTCAGGATGACATCCACTTTTCCCGCAGTCTCTTTTAATGCTTGTTCTAGTTTTTCCGGGCTATCTTCGATAATACCCATATCAATCGCATGGCATCCCAGTTGCTCCAGAAGATTGAGTAAAATGATCCGATTGCTGTCATAAATCTTGCCAGCCTCAAGAACGGAACCAATTGGGCAGAGTTCATCGCCTGTTGAAAAGACAGCAACGGAAAGTTTCCTATAAACAGAAACTTCGGCAATCCCTGCTGACGCCAATAGACCAAGATGCTGAGGTTTCAATTGGGTACCGATATTTAGTATCTTTGCACCTTTCTTCAGGCTCTCACCGGCAGTCCGAATATTTTCACCGATGACAGCGGTGTTGGCTGGAACGATGATGTTGCCATCTGCAAGCTGACGGATGTTTTCCTGTTGAATGACAGTATCACAACCGTTTGGAATAACTGCCCCTGTCATAATCTGGATGCATTCACCTGTAGCAACGATTCCTGTAAATGCATGCCCTGCATAGGCATGACCGACAATTTTCAATGTTTGATCTTTGGTCAGGTCGAGCGATGTAGCCTGAAAAACAATGCCATCCATTGCCGCACTATTGAATGTTGGAACGTCAATGGAAGAAATCAGATTTTCGGCCAGAATGCGATCATTCGCCTGCCATAATGATATTTTTTCAATTTCTAGGACTTTATCTGGTAGAGATGCCAAGATTCGTTTCTGAGCTTGTTCGACTGACAGAAGGCTGAGGGATGGTATAGCAGATGGATGTGTCGGTGTATTTATGGATTGTCCCCCAAGGTTTTTCAGGCAGGTAAACAGTTCTTCGGATGTGTTGATGTTGGCGAAAGACTCCTTTTCCTTAAAATGGACAGGAATCATTTTCAAGGTAGCAAACCATTGATCCAGTTTGCGTCCGTTATTTTCAAGATAGGCTTTAAGTTGATTTCCAAGATGGTTTTTCATCAAGGTAAAAACGGGTTGCATTTTAGATGTACCGTGATCTTCAGTCATCGCAACAGCAATATCAGATGCAGAAGTTTCAAGGGCAGTCCGCAATCGCCGGATCAGTTGTTTATGGATGAAAGGAGTATCGCAGGGAACCGTAGCGAGGTAGGGGGTCTTGCAATGCTGAAGTCCAGTCAGAAAACCTGCTAGGGGTCCTGGATACCCGGCTATGCTATCTGGAAAAACGGGATATCCATAAACCTGATATCGGCTGATATTCCGGTTAGCACTAATCAAAATGGTTTCTACCTGTTTTTCCAATCTTTCCAGAACATAGGCAACCAATGGTCTGCCCTGGAGCAACTGTAGGCCTTTATCTAACCCTCCCAGTCGCTTACCTTGCCCTCCTGCCAGGACAATGGCAGTAACATCATGGAGTGGTGTAGAAGCAGAGACATGTTTCAAGAAAACATCCATAGAGATTCCTGACGTTTCAGGCCAATTTTCATCTGAGGAGAATTATACAAGGGTTGATAAACTTGGGGTTAATAATTTTAATATTCTATTAGCAGAAATAATAAGATTTTCACTTAATGAGCTTAATAAAATGGCGATGTTAACTCTTGAAAGTTAACCTTGCGACAGCGTACTGAATATACCATTTTCCCCGATATCAGAAAAAAGATATTTTTCACATTGTAATTGTTTTGATGTTGAAAGCAGGACATTCGCAAAGAAAAAATATTGCATAATTGTCAGATAAATTCTGCGGCTGCAATCATTGCAGCCAGTACCGTAACAGGCATTTTGTACTACCATAATGATCGAAGAAAAAATATGCAGGTAACAGGTATGGGTATAATAACGTGATTTGTATAACCACCCAGAATCTGGATTTAAAGTAGCAAGAAATTACTATTATGCAAATTCAACTACTAATTAGTTTTCATCAAGCATCGCAATTTTTATAATTACTCATATTTAATGTTCAAGTGTTTTTGTCTCTATGTCTGATATAAATCAATGGGACTTGCCTTTTTATTCTTGTATTGATTAATATGTCCCTGTAAAATCTATTTCCCGTGATAAACACAGCAAGGAAGCAAGTTCATCACAATACCATCTGTGCCACAAGGATATAGGCGAACAGTCTGGGTGCTGTCAAACCGGGCGACAGCCAGACAATGCCTGATGTGACTGTCAATCGCTGACATAATTAAGGTTCCGCATTCGTTGCCGGATTCATCGAACAGTTTTGTTCCATCAGGCACAGAAGGCGGTATATTTCCATCGATTGGCAACATACCTTTGAATAGACCTGATTTGATTGCCCCCCGATACTGTGCTCGCGAGATGATTTCTTGACCAGGATAGCAACCTTTGGCAAAAGAAAGTCCACCTAACGGCTCAAGATTTAGCATCTGTGGCAGGAATCGATCTTGTGTCGCAAGATTGATTCGTGGCATACCAGCTTCGATTTCGGTCAATAACCAGGTATTTTCGTTTGCTAGATGTTTTTCTGATATCGCCACTGTCCGTTTGGTGAAAAATAGCCAGCGAGGTTTACTGAAAGCATCAGTCCAACGGATTAGAGTGCCAACCTCATTTTCCGTTTTAGTATAAGCTTCTGTGGTGGCGTCTTCTGGAAAGCCAAGGTAGCTTAATGTATTGTCACCAAAGATTCCCAAGATATTGTACTGGCTTGATATATCTGAAATGGTCACTTTGTCCCGCAGGATGTATATCCGTAGGCGCTTTTGGATAACAGGGAGAATATCTTTTGGAAAAGCCAGTAAAACTTTGCCATTATTTTTCCAAACGGTGAACAATGCCAGTACTCTTCCTTGTGGCGTGCAATAAGCCGCAAGCCTCGCCTGATGGTTTCCAAGCCGCTCGAT
>CAZWTQ010000008.1:3778-10723 GCA_964636975.1 uncultured Oxalobacter sp.
CGTTACTCAGCTGGCGATGAATGAAGGATACGGCGTCTGCTCCTTCAAGGGATAAGACACCGACAGATGCCAATGGTGAAACGAATCCTTCCGGATACTGTGCAAGAATTTTAGCCACAACGATACCTTTTCGCTCAAGAAATGCGGAAAATAGAGTATCCTAATTCATTCTATATTATAGCGTGGTATCTGGACAGAATAATGATAGCCAGATATTGTTGTCATGAAGCCCAAGAAGAAAACTGCAAATAAATCCAAGAAAAACAAAAGCATCAATAAATACCGTTGGATAGTCGGTATTGTAATAGGCATTATTGTCATCTTGATTACATCATTCCTATTTTGGGCACTGACCCCGATCTTTTCTAAAGGAAAACCTATCCGTTTTGAGGTTCGGACATCTGATACATTATCGGACGTAGTTTCCCGAGTGAACGGCAGTCATGACAACATCAATGAAACATTATTTACCATTCTGATGACTATAGCAGGGCAAGATTCAAGTATTAAGCCCGGATCATATGATATCAGAGCAGGAGAATCACCTTACCGTCTGATGCAAAAACTTTCGAATAGCGTTTTTGCTGTCGAATCGGTCACCATTATTGAAGGCTGGACTTTCCATCAGATGCGCAAGGTTATCGATGCTCATTCCGCATTGAAACATGATACAGCCGGGCTTTCTGATAAGGAATTAATGCAGAAGCTGGGAATTGAACATACCCATGGAGAAGGGTTGTTTTATCCGGACACCTATCAGTTCAAACAGAATGACTCTGATCTCAAGATTTATGAACTGGCGCATAAAACCTTGTTGAAAAGGTTGGATGCACTTTGGGAAAGCCGAAATTCGGACCTACCTTATCAATCGGCTTACGAAGCCTTGATCATGGCATCCATTATCGAAAAAGAAACGGGGAATTCTAAAGACAGGGCAATGATTGCTGGGGTCTTTGTCAACCGTTTGAAAAAAGGGATGATGCTCCAGACAGACCCAACGGTCATTTATGGTATGGGAGATCGGTACAATGGCAAAATTCATAAGGCAGACTTGTTAAAAGATACTCTTTACAATACCTATACTCGGAAGGGATTGCCACCAACACCCATAGCACTGCCTGGTAAAGCAGCATTGGAAGCAGCGTTCTATCCAGCAGAGACTGATGCCCTTTATTTTGTAGCACGGGGAGACGGTACCAGCCAGTTTTCAAGTAACTTAGATGATCATAACAAAGCTGTGGAACAATACATCCTAAAAAAATGAACCTAATTCGAAAAGGCAAATTCATTACATTTGAAGGCATCGATGGCGCTGGAAAATCTACGCATATCCAGTTCGTTTCAAGGATGCTCAAACAGGTAGGTATAGATCACATCATTACACGGGAGCCTGGAGGCACGCCATTGGGCGAGCGGTTACGTGATATCCTTTTGCATCAGGAAATGCATGTAGCAACAGAAGCGTTATTGATGTTTGCTGCCAGGCAGGAACATCTGGAGCAAAAAATCTTGCCAACTCTACGTCAAGGCATTTGGGTGATATCCGACCGTTTCTCCGATGCGTCATTTGCCTATCAGGGAACTGGCAAACAGTTTTCTTGGACGAAACTGGAACAATTAGAAAGCTGGGTTCTCGGTGATATGCAACCTGATCTGACATTGTTGTTCAATTTGCCTGTCGAGGTAGCAGAGAAACGCCGTTCAGGAACACATAACTCCGACAAGTTTGAACAGGAAAAAAACGATTTTTTCCAACGGGTACGGGCAGGCTATCTAAGACGTGCAGAGGCTGATCCAAACCGTTTCAGAATCATTGACAGCTTGCAAACCATCACCAAAATCCAGAACCAAATTACTAATATCATTCAATCGATGATTGATGTATCGCACTGATTCCTGAAAATTAAATTAGAGGTACCAAGATGGGAAAAACGCTTTATCCTTGGCATCAAAAAAATTGGCAACGCCTTCAGAAAATGGAGCAATCTCTACCTCATGCACTGATTTTTCATGGGCCAGAAGGTACTGGCATCGAGGATTTCGTAGAAATCTTGGCGAAAACCCTGTTGTGTGAACACCGGCAGGGTCAAGAACCAGCCTGTGACCAGTGCAGTTCATGCCGATGGTTTGAACAGGGTTCGCATCCAGATTATCAGCGTTTAACGCCTGATGCGCTGGATAGTGATTCAGATAGTGTCGCAACTGATACTGATTCCGGGGAAGGAATTGCCAGCAGAAAAACCAAGCAGATATCGAAAAAAATTCCAATTAATGCAGTCAGGCAACTCCATGATTTTGTCAACATCACGACCCATCGAGGCGGTTTTCGAATTATCCTGATTTATCCTGCTGAAACAATGACAACTGAGGCTGCCAATGCTTTACTGAAAATGTTGGAAGAGCCTCCTGAACACACGCTTTTTCTGTTGGTGACTAACCAGTTGGGAGCATTACTGCCAACCATTCTCTCACGGTGTGGAAAACTGGCATTTCCACTTCCTGACAAGGCGGAAGGTTTGGCATGGCTGGAACAGCAACAGGTTAAGGATGCAGAAATTTGGCTTGCTGAACAGGGTGGGGCGCCGTTAGCGGCATTGAGGGCATCAAAAACTGATCTGAACAGTAAAGAACATACTGTTTTGCTTGAATGTTTGGCATCGCCGAATCTAGTAACAGTGTTGAAAACAGCTGAGCAACTTCAGCGAATCCCTGTGCGACAGTCCATTCTCTGGATGCAACGCTGGCTTTATGATTTGTGTTCACAGCATCAGACTGGTATTGTACGGTATCACCCCCGACATCAACAGGCTATTAGGCAGTTAGCTACCAAGGCAAATTTGCATCAATTAATGGCAGTAACCAACCAGATGTTGGACAGAAGGAAAATAGCAGATCATCCATTGGTACCAAGGTTGGTTTTGGAAGATATGTTGATTGATTATCTCAAAATATTTTTCGGCTAAACCGACTAATTTCTGTAAAATGATCTTTTATTTCACAGCTGGAAAACGGATATGTATATCGATTCCCACTGTCATTTGCATTTGAGGGATCTGGCAAAACGGCAACAAGAGATTCTAGAAAGAATGGAAGATAACCAGGTATCCCGTGCCTTATGTGTTTGCATCGGTCTTGAAGATTTCCCACAAGCTTTGGATTTGGCAGAAAGAAGATCCAACATTCATGCCACCATTGGTGTACATCCCAATTTACAGAACGTGGAAGAGCCAACTGTCGAGAAAATCATTGTTTTGGCGCAGCATCCGAAAGTTGTGGCGATTGGTGAAACAGGTCTGGATTACTACCGAGTGAAACCCAAACAAAAATGGCAGATAGATCGTTTCAGGATTCAGATTCGTGCTTCGAGGATTAGTGGCAAACCCTTAGTTATCCATACTCGCAACGCAGCAGAAGATACTATCAGAATTCTTCGTGAAGAAGGAGCAGGTATTGATAAAGGAGGATATGCCGGTGTCATGCACTGTTTCAACGAAAACCTGAATATTGCTCGGGCTTCGCTGGATATGGGATTCTATATTTCGTTTTCTGGTATATTGACTTATCCTGCATCCAAAGACCTTCGCAGGGTAGCTGGTTATATACCTCTTGACCGCATGTTAATTGAAACGGATTCTCCATGGTTGACACCCCAAGCGTACCGTGGGCAGACCAACGAACCAACTTATGTACTAGAAGTAGCAAAACAGCTTGCTACTGTTAGAGGTATGACCATCGATAAGATTGGTCAGATAACCGCTGAAAACTACTTTCGCCTGTTTGGCATCAAGCCAGATATTGCTTGAATGGAATGTTTGATATGCTACATGCTCTGAAAAAACACAGTGTTGCCCGGTTGCTGATTTTGTTCTTTTCCATTTTTTGCCTGTTTTCTTTTGCTTCTGCAGATGAAACGGATGATTGGTTCATCGCTATCCAGAACGACCATATCGGTAAGGTTGAAGATATGCTAAAAGCGGGTTTTGATCCCAATACGGTGGAAACCAAGCGGGGGGATACAGGACTGATTTTGGCGATACGCGAAGATTCTAACAGGGTATTTAACTTACTGTTAGCAGACAAGCGGATTAAGCTGGATACATCAGCTTTCAATGGTGACAATGCATTGATGATTGCTTGTTACAAGGGTAATGAGCAGGCTGTTCTGAAACTGTTGAAAAAAGGGGCAAAAGTCAACAAAGATGGTTGGTCACCATTGCATTATGCTGCCGCTAATGGCAACAACAACATCGTAAAGATGTTGTTGTTGCGCGATGCCTTTGTCAATGCAGCGTCGCCAAATGGTACCACGCCAGTGATGATGGCAGCAGAAGCAGGGCATATCTACACTGTAAAACTACTTTATGATAATGGAGCTGATCTGACCATCACAAACCAGCAGAAGCTTTCCGCCATCGATTTTGCCAATATGAATCAGAACAAGGCAATTGCTGAGGGTATTCAGTACCTGATTAAGAAAACAGAGGAAATGGATAAAGTTAGAAATGCCTTGCCGGAATTTCCGTTCTGAATATCTTTCCCTATCAGGTCTGATTCCGGTATCTCCGTTCTGGCGTCAGCACTGTTGGCATGCCCTTTGGAAATGTTAAAGGGTAATCTGCGTTGTAGTGCAGTCCACGACTTTCCTTGCGGGACAAGGCACTTTCCACAATCAAGGATGCAACATCCACTAGATTCCGCAATTCCAGCAGGTTCTGGCTGATAATAAAGTTTGCGTAATACTCGTCGATTTCTTCCCGAAGAAGGTTGATACGGTGCTGGGCACGTTCCAATCGTTTATTTGTCCGGACAATCCCGACATAATTCCACATAAACAGACGCAACTCATCCCAGTTATGGGAGATGACCACATCTTCATTCGCATTCGAGACTTGGCTTTCATCCCATGCAGGCAGGTCAAGTACAGGATTATCTGGTAAGGACACAATATGTTCTGCGGTTGCCTTGCCAATAACCAAGCATTCCAGCAGGGAGTTGCTGGCGAGACGGTTTGCTCCATGCAATCCAGTGCAGGCAGTTTCTCCAACAGCATAAAGATTCTTGATGTCGGTTCTACCCTTGGTATCCGTCACTACACCACCACAAGAAAAATGTGTGGCCGGCACAACTGGAATAGGTTCTTTCGTCATATCAATTCCCAATTCCAGACAACGGGCATAGATAGTCGGGAAATGGGATTTCAGGAAGTCAGAATTCTGATGACTGATATCCAGATGAACATAATCCAACCCTCGTTTTTTCATTTCAAAGTCAATGGATCGAGCAACGATGTCACGAGGAGCCAACTCCGCACGTTCATCATGTTCCGGCATAAAACGCTTCCCAGCGTCTGCTCCTGCATCGGGTGGGAGCCTTAGCAAACCACCTTCACCACGTACTGATTCTGAAATCAGGAATGATTTAGCATAAGGATGATAGAGGCAGGTCGGATGGAACTGCACAAATTCCATATTAGAAACCCTACAACCGGCACGCCAGGCCATGGCAACACCATCGCCGGTAGAAGTATCAGGATTTGTCGTATAAAGATAGACTTTTCCTGCACCACCAGTTGCCAATACTGTGTGACTGGCAGCAAAAGTTTTGACAATGCCATTTGCTACATCCAGTACGTATAGACCATAACATTGGTTAGGGCGGTCTGTATTGCCCAGTTTTTCAGAGGTAATCAGGTCGACTGCACAGTGGTTTTCGAAAAGCTGGATATTTGGGTGACTATGAATGACCTTTTCAAGCGTTTTCTGTACCACATGTCCGGTGGCATCTGCTGCATGGAAAATGCGCCGTTGGCTATGACCACCTTCGCGGGTCAGATGGTAATCACTGTTATCAGAAGAACTTCTGGAAAAAGGGACACCTTGACTGATCAGCCAGTCAATCGCATCGCCCCCGTGCTCAACAATATATCGTGTTGCGCTCTCATCGCACAGCCCTGCACCTGCTGTTAGCGTATCTTCAAAATGTTTGCTGGTACTATCCAGAACCGGGTTAAGGACAGCTGCGATACCTCCTTGAGCCAAGTTGCTCGAACTCTCCCAGAATGTTCTTTTACAGATAACGGCAATCCTGAAAGTTTGTGGAAGACGGAGCGCAACAGATAGACCGGCAAGCCCGCTACCAACAATGACAACATCATATTTCATGGCCACTTCCTGAAAATCATATTGACAATCAAATTATGGTATCCGATTCGATTGAACCATTATAGATATGATACTCATCATATAGAAAATAACAGCTATTTTATTGAAGTTTCCAAACATTTCATGCTGGATTTTTGGGGAGGATATTTTCTATCAGGAAGCTGGAAGCTCTGATTTAGAAAGGTTCAAACGTAGACTCCAAGGAATTAGCGTAAAAATCATCAAAACGGGTATGAAAACAGTCGCCAAAATCCGCTACATAATTGCGCCTTATCCGAAAAATCCGTTTAATGAATTCCTGTTTAAAAACAACCCAGCCTTTGGTTCGTTTCAAAATTGTGATTTTATTGGTATCCAAGCAACCACATCCTCCAAAAATAACTTCACCACTATAAACCTTGTTTGCCTTGAAACGGTTTGTCATGTTTATTCCTTCCTATTGACACAAAAAAAGACAGGATAGTATAACCTTAATATTCGATTTGATGTCATAAGCAAGCAGATATCATCAAAAGCGAAACCTTTTATCAACCAACTAAACTATATCTTATGGCAACCATGATGTCCCAACAATTGGTTCGGAAAATCGACAAAGCTGTGACTGATAGTCTTGAAAGCCAAATGACCAGTGGTATTGTGACCATTGTCTACTTGAATGGTAAGCAAGTCTATGCCAGGGTGGCAGGTATGGCGGATATTGAATCAAGCATTCCGATGCAGAAAAACACGCTTTTCCGGTTTGCTTCCATCACTAAAGCTTTTACCAGTCTAGCAGTAGCAGCCC
>CAZWTQ010000008.1:10733-30826 GCA_964636975.1 uncultured Oxalobacter sp.
GTGACAGATTGGTTACCAGATTTCAGGCCAGCTTTATCCAATGGTACAGTCCCAACTATTACCATCAGACACCTGATGAGTCATATGGCTGGATTGGATTACCGTTGGGCGCAAAAAGAGGATGGAGCTTATGCTACAGCAGGGGTTACTGATGGTTTGGACATTACTGGCATCAGTCTGTCAGAAAACATTCGTCGTATTGCTTCTGCACCATTAGCTTTTTTGCCGGGTACTAGTTGGTTATATTCCCTAGCACCTGATGTCTTGGGAGCCATCATCGCCAAAGCCCATGGCACAGATTTTCCGACCGCCATGCAGGCATTGGTTCTGACTCCACTAGGTCTTACCGATACAGCATTCACTGTGCCAACCAGTCAGAAAAACCGGGTGGCTGCAGCCTATTATCTTGATACAGTGAAAAAATTGACCCGGATGGCGGATGACCAGTTCCTGACTTCACCAGATGACCGATATTTCCATTTTTCTCCTGAACGTATTTTCACAGCCGATGAATACCCATCTGGTGGAGTCGGATTGGTCGGCACAGCATCAGACCTGATGAAAATTGTTGAGGTCATTCGGACAGGTGAAGCACCTTTTGCTTCACAAGAATTGCTCCTCAGGATGTCGGAGAACTGCCTTAAAGGCATCGAAGCCCGTCCCGGCATGGGTTTTGGGTTAGGATGGGGGATTTTGGTTGATCCTGTACGTGCTGACAACACCCCACAGACCATTGGCACCCGTATGTGGGGCGGAGTTTATGGCTCGAAATGGTTTACTGACCCAGCAAAACAACTTTCGGTCGTTACCATGACCACCACTGCATTGGATGAAGTGGTCTCTATTGCCATCCGCAATGCTATCTATGAGGCACTGGGATAGTGTGCCGTTCAGATTAATTCTATTAAATTACTTTAATTTAAAGACATAATAATATGTTATAAAACGATAAGTTGATATTCTGTTTATAGGCAATCCCTCATATATGTAAGACATTGCATATAATGTCTCAAAAAAGCTATTTAGCCGTTTAGCCCTTTAAAAAGTGCTAGCATTCCAATGTCTATAATAAAATGATCTATGATGTGATGGCTATTTACCATTTATTATGACCGCTGGTTTCGACCTGACAGGAGAGAACAATGACGACACCACAGCATACAGAATTGGAAAAAAGTCTCTGTAAGTGGTTCGTCCTGTTTGCACGGAAATCCAGGGAAACAAGCAGGACAGCCGGGCAGGCACACTTCTATCCCATCATCCTTAATTATAAACATTCTCTAAGAAATGAATTTATTAAAGAGATGAAGCCTGCGGATACAACTTTTTCTGAAGATTATTTTTTGGAAATTGCACAAAAGATAGTTGAATCTGCCCAATCTCAATTCGGGGAAGAAGAGCCAACTATCAATCAGATTGCTTCCCTATCAGAAATAAATTGATTCAAGGAATACCCATTAAAAATACGTGATCTGCCATAAAGCAGATTATGGTTAAAAAGGTTGGGGTAAGTGTGTAATCAGGGATTTCCCGCATTTCCTTCCATGATTTCTCCTGCAGTCTTTTCTACTTTGTCCGGGATGGCAGTATTGTTTTTGGCTATGATTTGCCGGATTTGTTCATCGTTCTGTTCCCAACCTCCACCGAGTGCCAAGAAGATGGATATCTGATCGTCTGCCAGTTTAGCACTGGATGCTGCATAAGCAGCATCGTCGGAGACATAAGTCCGTTCTGCATCCAGTTTTGACAGGAAATCGATACGACCATGCCTGTAAAGGCGGTTGGTCTGGGAACTTGCCAAGGCGCTTCTATCCCGTGCCACTTTCAGGGAAGTATTACGTTCCAATTCCCTGGCATAGGAAGTCAAAGAACTTTCTGCTTCACGTAGGGCGTTCAGGACAACGGCATCGAAATGGGCGTAGGCTGCTTGCGTATCAGCTTCAGCTTCTTTGATGCGTGCTCTTGCAGTACTTGTATTCGGGATGGTCCAGGAAATCAGCGGACCGAATCCCCATCGGTAGGTATTGGTTTCACCGAAGTCTGAAAGTCGGGAAGTAATACCTCCTGAAAGCCCCAAATTAATATTGGGGTAGAGATCTGCGGTTGCAACACCGATCTTGGCATTTGCTGCAGCAAGATTCCGTTCTGCTTGCCGGATATCGGGACGACGCCGGATCAGCTCTGCACCATCACCAATGGGAATAGGCTGTTTCAACTGAGGAATCTGGCTACATTGACCAACTTGGTTGACTAATGCAGTTGGGACTTCACCTGTTAACACGGATAGCCTGTAAATGGCCAGGCGCTGTTGTGCCAGCAAAGGGGGAATCGTTGCTTTTGTTGATTCATATTGTGCCGCAGCACGAGCGACTTCGATAACTGACGAACGGCCTGCTTGGGCAAGCTGACGGGTCGTACGATGAAAATCTTTCAGCAGATTGGTAGACCGTTGAGCAATTTTGACACGGTAAGCAGAGGAACAGGCATCGGCATAGGCTTTGGCAGTATCTGCGGCGACAGTGATTTGCACTAGGTCATAGGCAGCTTGGGCAGCATCTGCAGAAGCACTGGCGGATTCAATACCACGAGTAATTTTGCCAAATAGGTCTACCTGATAAGAGATATTGATACCGGAATCACCTGTCCATTTATCGGCATAGCGGGTTGGAACACCATTAGCGGCTGCCGATGAACGACCAAATTGGGGTTTTGTAGATAGATCAACCTGTGGAATTCTACCCATTTCGACTTCTTCCAGTACTGCACGGGAATGAGCAAGGTTGGCGGCTGCGACACGTAGGTCGGTGTTTTCAGACAAAGCTTTTTCAATGAGGCTATTTAGCATTGGGTCATCATACAAGTACCACCAATGGTCTGGCAGGGGATTTTGGGAAAAAGCCTTGTTCTGCCCGGAAGCAAATGGTTCTGCCGTCTCTGTTTTTTTGACAACTGCATCATCTGGGATTTTGTAGTCAGGCCCTACAGTGACGCAGCCTGTCAAGGCAAGGCAGGCCAAGGCGACCAGCAAGGAAACACTTAATCTGTTCTGTTGCATCATGGTTTATCCTTTATCTTGCTTACTATTTGTCAGATGATTCATCTGAAGGGATGACTTCTACGGTGACAGTTTGACCTGAAACCAGTTTGACATCGTCTGGCAAATTATCAAAGTCAACACGGACAGGGATGCGTTGAACCAAACGAACCCAGTTGAATGCAGGGTTGATGTTTTGCATCAAGCGACCACCGGTCGTTCTTTCACGGTCTTCAATACCACGGGCGATACTGTTGACATGTCCTTCAAAGACACGGTCATCGCTCATCAACTTAATTTTAACCTTATCACCGGTTTTGATGTTTGGCAGCTTGGTTTCTTCGAAATAACCTTCCACATAATAGGAATGACGGTCAACCAGTGCCATGACAGCTTTGCTGGCATTCACATAAGAGCCTTCCCGTAAGTCACGGTTGGTGACAATCCCGTCCACGGAAGCAACCACCCGTGTCCGGTCTAGATCAAGCTGGGCTTTGTCACGAGCAACAATGGCTTGCAAGAGTGCTGCACGGGCTGTATCAACTTTTGTTCGCCCTTGTTCAGTGGTTTCAGTGGCGACTAGGTCTGACAAGGCTTCATTACGCCTGGATTCACGGATTGCCTGCTCTAAGGCAACTTTGGCAGAAGCCACGGCAGCTTTTGCCTGGCGTAATGCCAAATCAAAACGGGAACGATCGATTTCAAAAAGAACATCACCCGCATTGACAATCTGGTTGTCCTTAACATTGATTTTAGTGACTAACCCTGAAACATCTGGTGCAATCTGGATGACATCTGCCTTGATACGTCCATCACGTGTCCAAGGATCATCTTCGTAGTGAATCCATAGACGCCAGCCAACAAAGATAGCCAGCAGGACGATAGCAATGGTGATGATATAGCGTCTTGCGCCAGTAAAGAAATTAGCGTTCATAATAAAATAGACCTGCAAAGATTAAATAGGACGATACAGACACCCAGAACGACACAAAACATGGCGATGTCAAAAAGGGGGGGATGCCAGACATGACGGTAAAAACCGATTCTTGCTAGCAAACGAGAAAGTAGCCTTGTTGCAAGGATGGCGATGAGTGATGTAACCATCAGCCAAGGAAAATACATGCCGAAGAAACTGAATTCACCAATCATATAATCTCCATTGGACGTAGCGTATGAGGGTAATAGGGGGATGCATCCGGGAAAAGGTCGCTACGGATGCTGGTCAATGTTGCGACTGCAGCCTGTTTGCGGACTATAGATTCCATCATACAGATTTTATGCATCAGCAAATCGATACCAGAAAGCAGAACCTGCCCCTTGATTTTATCCTGTGTTTCGATATAGCCGGAAATGGTTTGAAAGAATTCCTGCAGGTAGACACCATTTCGCTCAAGCCGTGATTGCATGGATCGTAGTCTTGCAATATTGATTCCCAACCGCATCTGGCGGATCAGGGTATCGAGAGTCATTTCCTGATAGGTATCTTGTTTATTCAGTCTTGGTGCAAGCAGATTAACACGATCAACCATTTTGATGATGGTCTGTAGAACAGAAGGTTTACGTTCGGTTTTTGTGAGGTTCACAATATCTTTACGGATGTTTCTGATTAACCGCCCAGTAGTCCAAGCATAATCAAATGAACGAAAGATAACGGCACAGAGCAAACAAAGCGTGATGCCACCGCATTGTGCAAAGCCTTGGCCATTGATGAATGAGGTCATGTTCGCCATATCGAGATCATACATCGTAGATGTTGACCAGATGCCCATCATGAAAATGGTTGAGCCTAAGCTGACTGGGCGTCTCGAAATGAAAATCGATGCGATGAAAATCATTGGCGCAAAGCACATAATCAACATTTCATAACTATGTGTCGAAAACATGACAATCAGCACATAGAAATAGGCAGCAGGAAGACCAATGATAGTGAATTTCAGAATGGTTTTCAGTGCATTAACAGAATTGTCATTGATAACAAATGACGTAAAGAAAATACTTGCCATAGTTGGTGCGACGAAGCCTGCATTCCAGCCACTGGCGACCCAAATCAGCATAATCAACGTAATCGAGAAACCACCAGCTACCGCTACATAGATGCCAAGAGTCTGGTCTTTATGCAGGACGGATAGAGGCAACGGCATTTTCTTCGGCATTCTGTCAAAGCGACCTTCAATCGCATCGTCAATGGCTCGGCGTCGAGTGTCGCAGCCTTCACAGGCGGAAATCAGTTTTTCGATATCTATCAATAGCCTGACAACCTGTGTGTCTGTCCAAGAGGAATTTCCGTCAATATCGGGGATAATATCTCTGACAGCGAGTCGCATTCTATCTGCTGATGCAACTGAATAATCCTTTGTTGCCACCCATTCCGAAAATCTTCCAATGAATTCTTCCACATCATAGGACATCTCCCCGGACTTCCTGAGTTTTTTCAGGTTTCCTTCAATAGAACTGACAATAGGAATCATGGTTATCAACCGATCTTGTAACATCCGAATACCATTGATTGCCCATCGTTCATTGGTGACATCATAAGGCAGGTTTGCCGTCAGAATTTTAAGACTGCTCAGAAGTGCTACAACCGACACACTGCCCCTGGCATCAGTGGTGGCTTTCCCATTTAAGATATCTACAGTCCATTGTTTGATGGAATCCCAAATTCCATCAAGCTGCTTGACGACATTGGGCCCGATTTTGCTTGGAAAAATCAGGCTATGGCAGATGACCGCTGAAAGAAATCCGATGCCTGTTTCGATACCCCGTGACCATGCGGTGTCCATAATGTACTGGATATTGATAAATTTCATATCGGCGATGATACTGGCCATAATGACAGGGACAGTCCAGCCTGCCACCGTAAATGTGTAGGCACTGGTTGTGCGCTTCTGCATCGAGATATAGATGCAGATTGAAATCCAAAGTCCAGTCAAAATGCAAAGAATCCAGGTGTAATTGATGAAAGAGATGATGATGACAGCAGCTACCACAACTCCCATCAATGTTCCCATAAACCGTGATAAAGAACGTACAAAAATACTGCCAGCTGCTACAGGTAATGATAGAATAGTGGTTGCCATCGGTGCCCAAAATGGGCGTGGTTGACCGGTTGCCAAAGCAACATACATCGCAAGTGCAGCCGCACAAACACATCTGAAGGCGAAAAGCAATTCGTCTTTGGTTGGCCATTTCAGGAAATGTTGCAACATTATCCGTTCCGCCTGATGGATTCTCCTAGCTCACCGAGTACTTTCAAAGTCTCTTTTAGTTCTTTAGGATGAATGTCTTTAAAAAGCATCGCCCGAATAGGACGCATGGCAGCAAGCTGTACTTCGATGCGTGCCCGTCCATTTGCTGTCAGGGATAGCAATTTTGCCCGACGGTCGCTTTCATCTTCCTTACGAGTCATAATGCCCGCTGCAATGAGTTGATCAATCACCCGTACTACGGAAGAAGGATCAAGTCCCAAGGCATTGGCGATTTCTCCTGGTCGTACGCCGTCCCCCATTTGGTAAATCAAGGCTGCTGGCCAAGCGGTTGCTTGAGAGAAACCATACCGCATTGCCACACGGTCAGCTGCTGTTTTATAGGCGCGGGCAACGCGGGTAAGCTCATGGCAAAGCCGCATTAACAGGTCATCATACTCGGAAGGTTCGTTTTTGTTCATAATATCAATATTTGGCATTCAAACTATTGAAGTGCACATTATTAATATTTGAATAATTGTTGTCAACAATAACTTATCATTCCAATGTCTTCTCGCTGGAAATCGTTGTATCCGGTACATAAGGGACTGCAGTGGGGAAGAGGTCACAGCGAAGACCGGTTAATGCACAGACGGCAGTATTTTGCTGATTGTTTGCTGGTAGGGATGCTGCCACATTCAGGGCTTTGTCGATGTCGGTCAGAATAGATTTGAATTCGTTTTCCGGAATATTTTTTGCGACCCCATAGTAATTGGCAAGTTTTGAAATCAGGTTTCGGAATGGTGAATGTTCTGTGAAACGGAGACGTGATTCGGCTCTCAGAAGCCGTGTCATATTCATGCTGACCCGTAGATCCAGTAAGATATTGACGGCAGACTGCAATTTGCCGGAGCGGGAAGCTTCATGGTCTTTTTGTGCAATTGCAAGGCGGGGAGCAATCAATGAAACACCATCAACCATTTTGACAGCAATATTGATTGGAGTAGGAATAGCCGTTGCTGTTGCTAGGTTGGAGATTTCTTGCCAGATGCCTTTGACAACATCGCTGATGAGTGATTGGATGGAGATCGACCGGCAGATGCCCATGAAAATCATGGAAAACAAAATACCAATACACTGGGATATTTGGACGTTGATGAAGGCAGTCATATTGGCAGAGCCTTGGTCAAACATGGTCAATGTAGCAATAGTCGTTAAGAAAAAGGGGATTCCAATCAGAGCTTTGGCAGGCATCATCAGATAGGTACCCATGTAGATGAAGAATGGGAAAAAAAGCATCATCATCATTTCAAAGCTGTGTGCGGAAGGTAATAGCCACAGCAAATAAAGTCCGGCAGGGATGGCTGAATAACAGGTCATCCAGAACTGTCCTTTCAGCATCGGTACCGGTGAATCAACGGCTGAGAAAAACAGACAGTACATTCCTCCCATCATTGGAGCTGCCCAAAAAGCATTCCAACCGGAGATGATCCACATCAATGTAGTCAAGGTTACACAGGCAAAAGCAGCAAAAGCAGATGCCCAGGCTTTGCGTTTGTCCACCATCAGGGAAAGTGTTGAGACTTTACGTTCCTTGGTCTCAACGATAGGTTCCTGACCAGCAAGACCTTCATTGACGCGACGTCGTAATCCAAAACAGTCTTCAGCGATGTCAACCAGATAATAAAGTTCACTGGTAAAGTTTGCTGCCAGCATGTTGTTCCAGCTGGAAGTTGTTGTAATTACAGGAATAACATCATCAATTTTCCGTCTGATTCTGATTGCCTCAGCATAGGGGTTTTCATCGCCTTTAGAAATCCAGTTTGAAATGTCATCCAGCAGATAGCACAGATTTTCGGGTAGTCCTTCATCCGTCTTGCGAAGATAACGGATACGGTCATCAATGGCGGAGAGGACTGGAACCAGTGCTGACAGGTGATCCTGGAGTGACCCTAGGATATTATGCACCCAGCGCAGGTTCTCTGCTTCAAACGGGATATGGGTTGTCAGGATACGCAGTTCGGTAATGGTTGCAGAGAGTTTGTTCAGGTTAGGGCGCTCGTCAGTGAATTCCCTATTATAGTCGATGATGTTTCGAATGTTCTGGGCGGTTTCTTTCAGGGCTTGGTCAAGGCGTTGAAGGACAATATTACCTGCACGCATTGGAAAAATCAGTGCATGTGCCAATGCGCCACAAACGACACCGAGACCAATTTCCTGAACACGGTTGATGGCCATATCAAAAAAAATCGGTAGGGTAATTTGCGTTGGATCGCTCATTGAAGGCATCGCAACAATACCAACGGTATAGCCGCCCAGCAGAAATGCATAGGCTCTTGGGGAACGGTCATGCAAAGCGACAAAAATCCAGAAACCATACCAAACGCCAAGAGCAAGAGCTGCAAGAACTGAATAGTTAAAGAAAAGAGGCAGAAGCAACACGATGCCAAAAGCTCCGATAGTTGAACCAATGATACGGTAGAGAGCTTTGGCCTTTGTTGCTCCTGCAAACGTCTGGACTGTTACATAAGCGGATAACAGTGCCCAGAAAGGTCGTGGAAGGCCGATTCGCTGTGCAAAATAGAATCCAATCATCGCACCGATGAATGAACGGATAGAAAACAGCCACTCTTGCCTGGAGGGAATGTTAATCCACTTGAGAAACATGTCTGCGATGATTCCTGATTGAATTATCAAGCATTGTAAAGACCTGCATGCAAATGGAAACCTGTCCTTCTGTCAGGTCTTTCAGAAACATTTTTCTGAGATTGGCAAGTTCAGCTTCCAGGGGAGGGACAATCTGATGACCACGTTCTGTCAGAAAAAGCCGTTTTGCCCGTCTGTCAGTCACATCATTCCGACGTTCAACATAACCAGAAGCGACGAGGTTATCAATCAATCTGACAACCGATGAAGGACCTAATCCCACTTCCTCGGCAACAGTCGAAGGTCTGACACCATCACCTTTGCGGCTGATGGCGAGCACTGGCCAGGCAATTGCTTGAGTTAATCCATATCTAGCAGCCAGTTTGTCACAAAGTGATTTATAGGATCGTGACACACGAGTAATCGTGGTCATCAGTTCCATCAATGATGATTCTTGGGTAAGCATAAATAATTCACATATTAATAATGTGATTGGATATTATTCACATGCGAACTAAATTGTCAACATTGAAACCCTTTCATAATTTATTATTTTACATAATACATATTATGCGAAATTATCCTCACGATCCGCTGGTTGTTGGCTTTCTCATTTCTCTTATAATAAAAAATATAAACATTACCTTTTAGGAAAAAACATGAGCCGTTTTCAGTCAATTCAACGTACATCAGCCCATCGATTAATTAATCATGGTCCTACCATCTTGGTAACCAGCCGTAGCAAGGATGGTAAACATCGCGATGTTATGACAGTAGCTTGGTCAACGCCTGTTGAAATGGATCCACCAAGGTTGCTTGTATTAATCAATAAAGAGGCCTATACCCGGGAACTGATATCGGACAGTGGTATTTTTGCTGTTTGTGTGCCATCAGTCTCATTCATCAATGAAACCTATTCAATTGGTCATTCCACAGGCCGCAAGATAGATAAATTTACAAAATATGGTATTGAAACTGTTCAGAGCCCTGAACTGGATATTCCTGTCATTGAGAAAGGTTGTATTGCTTGGCTAGAATGCACTTTGATTCCTGAATCTCATGCCCAGGAAAAATATGATACGTTCTTTGGTGAAGTGATTTCCGCTGGTGCCGATCCTGATGTCTTTATCAATAACCGCTGGCATTTTACGGATAGCAACAAAGAAAAGCATTCTATCCATCATCTGGGAAGTGGGAATTTTGTCCATTGCAATGATTTGATGGTTGCCAAAGAACTCTGATTTTCGCTATTTTTTCCATAATGTGATGGTATGGATTCAGGGAAATCATCGGTTATTGGTTATCTTCTGGCATTGGTTGCCACAGTTTTATGGAGTACTGTTTTTCCATTGGTCAGGACTTTCCCGCCTGATATCTCCCCTGTTGAAATATCATTTTGGCGATGGCTGTTTACGTTTATCTGCCTGGCACCTTTTGTTCTGAAAGTACTAAAAAGACACTGGTGGCTGATTATCACAAACTGGCGCTGGATGGCTCCAGCGGGCATTTTGGGGCTTTCTGCCTACAGCCTCCTGATGTTTGAGGCTGGACATACCACCAATGCTACCAATATGTCCCTGTTTGCGGCAACGGCTCCTATCTCTATGGCAATCCTGTCCAGAATTTTTTTCAGGGAAAAGTTTTCGTGGGCACAGATTGTCGGGCTTGTTATTGCTGTTACTGGTGTTTTGGTATTGGTTTTACACGGGGATTTCATCCGGCTGACCCGGTTGAAATTCACGATAGGCGATCTATGGATGTTGATGGCAGCTTCCTTATTTGCGGTTTACAGTATCCTTATTCGCTGTCGCCCTGGACAAATGCCACAAAAACTCTGTATGATAGGCATGATGGGATTTGCAGTGGTTGCATTGTGCCCTCCTATGGGGATGATGGTTATACGTCCAGCCTATCATCTCCCTGCCACAACTACTCTGCTGGTCATTCTTTATATTGCAATTATCCCGACATTGATTGGTTATCTGCTATGGAATCGATCTATAGAACATATCGGTGCAGTACGAGCAGGTGTAGTCTATTACAGTATCCCGTTGTTCAGTAGCATCGAAGCAGCTCTCCTGTTGCATGAACAGATTCAACTTTCACAGGTTGTCGGCGGTGTTTTGATTATTGGTGGTATATTGCTTTCATCCCTAAATGTATTGAGGCAGATATTCCATCAATGACATGTACAGGTACTGCCATTTACGATTGCCACTTTCGAAAGCGGTTCTCTGCCGTCTTTCTGACAAAAGTAGCTTTTTCAGAACCAAGTGCATACAAGGAATCCAAAAAAGCCTGTTCTTCAGCAAACTTTTCTTCAGGGATTTCCCGCCACCAATGTTTATTGGAACCCGAAGAACCATCATCCCAGCGGTATCCCCGGGTTCTAAGTTGGTCTTTGGTATCAAATGGGGCACCAAACGCATGGACAACAATACTGTTCTGGTTGGCATTATCCAAGAGATTGGCAAATGCATCTTGCCGGATGTGCATAAGCCAAGCTAAAGCGAGGCAATCGGTAGCAGCCCTGTGTGCATCATAAAAATAGCCGATGCCATGTAGCAGTTCTTCCTGGCGGTGATTGCGGATATCAAAAGTTTTCCAGTCCACACCTTTCAAGGAACAGGCCCATCTTTTGTTTTCCAGACCAATAAAACGTTTTTCAAAAAATGGGCGGTCAAATCCCGCATTATGGGCAACAATCAGTCCGATACCATCAAGAGTCTCCTGAACTACAACATCATTGATTTTCTTCCCTTTAACATCGTGGTCAGTAATACCTGTCAGCTTTGTGATTTCTTCGGGAATTGGTTTTCCGGGATCCTCATATTCACTGAAAATCCGATCAATCGAAACCAGTTTTTTTGCAGATGGGGAAAAAGATGCGGAAACCATTCCGAGTTCGATAATCTGCTCCGTGTTGGGGGATAAACCCGTTGTCTCTGTATCCAGGAAGACAATCGAAATCTCATCCCCTACTTTGTTGGCAAGGGGATAGGGCAACGAGATATGATTTTTTGTGACAGGAACCCGTTCGATGATACGAAAATCATCCGTTTTTTTTAGGATTGCTTCAAGTTGCTGACGATATCCAAGAGGCTGTTTTTCTTCTTTCAAGTCATTCTTTTCGAAGAAATCCAACTGTTGCCCTCTTCTCTTTTTATTCATAAAAATATCCCGTTTTTTGCTTTAGAAACGTTATTCCAGACGAAGAACTTCCTTATCCAAACCTGCCTTGACGGCACCATAACCAACTGCTGTTCCTAATTTTTTCAACCAACGGTCGCCGAAATTTTCTTTGATCCTGTAATCAACCACTACATATGACATGATCTCATCTACTGCAACACGTCTGATGGTACCGAAACCATCAACCAATCCCAGATCGACTGCTTCCTCGCCGACAAAAACTAGTCCTGTGAAAAGCCGATTGTCATTTTTCAGTCGCTTACCCCGACCTTTTTTCACGGCCGTGATGAACTGTTCATGGATTTTTCCAAGCATCTCCTTGGCATAGGCGACTTGTTCTGGAGACTGGGGACTGAAAGTGTCCAAAAATCCTTTATATTTCCCTGCAGTCAGCAAACGGCGTTCAATGCCAACCTTATCCATCAACTTGTTTACGCCAAAACCATTAATCAATACTCCGATAGAACCGATAAGACTTGCTTTATCCACATAAATCCTATCTGCTGCCACTGCGATGTAATAACTGCCAGATGCACAAATATCTTCAACAACTGCATAGACTGATTTGTCAGGATGTAACTTTTTTTGTCGCATAATTTCATCGTAGACCATTCCGGACTGGACTGGGCTGCCACCTGGACTGTTCATCTTCAGAATAATCCCCTTCGCTTGCGGTTCGTCAAAAGCCTTATCAATGGCCTTAATCAAGTTTTTCGCTGATGCTGTGTTGGATGGAGCAATTGTGCCGCTAACCTCAATCATGGCGGTATGCGGTCTATCCGATGCAGACTTGCTTTCACTACTCCCAATAGACTTAATTATGAAGAAGAACAAAATAATCAACGAGATAAATATACATTTGAAGAAAATACTCCAACGCCTCTTAAAGCGTTGTTCACGCAGGAATTCCTGAGCCAGTTTTTCTAGTATTTTGTCATCATTTCCATTTTCATCACTCATCATATTTCCTTTTTACATATTAGGCATTATTCATCAGCCAATCACGTAATGATGCCACTGAATCTGCAATATACAATGGGTGCATCGTTTCAAGTTTCCAGACAGGGTGTGCGCCATAATTAACTGCAATACTGGCAACCCCTGCATTTTGTGCCATCATCAGGTCATGACTGGTATCGCCAACCATCAGCATACGATTTGTGGATACCTGCAGTTCTTCTGACAGTTCAAGTAACATCGATGGATGGGGTTTTGAAAAAGACTCATCCACTGTCCGTGTTCCATCAAAACAGGTTGCCAATCCGGTTTCTTTCAAAACCCTGTTCAGTCCGGCACGGCTTTTCCCTGTTGCGATAGCAAGTTGGTGACCGTTTCGGGCGAGGTCTTTTAACATCGTTTCAACACCATTAAACAAAGTGATTTTCAGGCTATTCACCAAATAATGCTTACGGTAAAGCGCTACCAGTTTTGGATACAAGTGTTCTTCAAGTCCAGGACAGACAGTTTTCCATGCTTCCCGAAGTCCAAGACCGATGACATGTGCTGCATTTTTCCGTTCAGGAACCGGCACGTTCAACTCTGTAGCTGCATTGCACAAACTATCGACAATGGCTGCTGTACTATCCATCAAAGTGCCGTCCCAATCGAAAACAATCAAATCAAAGTGCCGTTCATGCATTTCTATCTCCTGTTTTTCGACGTTGCAAGATTTCCAAGTAAGTACAGCATTCTTCTGGTAAAGGAGCCTTAATCGTTATAGGTTTACCTGTTTCAGGATGTGTAAACGTAATCTGATAAGCGTGTAGGAACATTCTTTTAAGACCATAGTTTCCTGCCTTCTGTAATCGCCTATTCAGATCAAAATCACCATATTTATCATCACCAACGATAACATATCCTGAAGATGCAAGATGAACTCTAATTTGGTGGGTTCGTCCTGTCTTTAGCTCTGCTTCAAGCAACGTGAAACCTGGATAGCGTTTCAGAACATTGAAAATTGTATGCGAGGCAAGACCATCAGGATCAACTTTCACCCTGCGTTCGCCACTAGCCGTAAGGTATTTCAACAGAGGTAAACGGATGTGTTGCCTTTGGTTCTTCCAGTCACCGTGAACCAAGGCCTGATAGCGTTTATCGATGCTTCCGTTTCTTACCTGTTCATGAAGTTTCACCAATGTGGATCGTTTTTTTGCCAGAATTAAAATCCCAGATGTTTCTTTATCAAGTCGGTGGGCCAATTCGAGGAATTTCATTTTGGGATTTGCTGCCCTCAATTGTTCGATGACACCGAAAGAAATGCCTGAACCACCATGAACCGCCACCCCGGTCGGTTTATTGATGGCAAGCAGGCAACTGTCTTCATAAAGCACGTCGAATGTCCGTTTTGGAATGAATTCCATTATTTTTTCTGAAATTTTCAGAGGGGGAATGCGGACAAGATCATCTTTCTTCAGATGATATGTCTGATCAATCCGTCTTTTATTAACACGGACTTCACCAGAACGGATGATTCTGTATATATGGCTTTTCGGGACGCCTTTAAAAATCCTGAAAAGGAAATTATCAATACGTTGGTTTTTTTCTTCATCAGTTATCTGGAGGAATTGGACTGACAATACAGGACTACTATCTCTTTTATCAGTATCGAGGGGAATATCAACGTTTTTTTTTGAGTTTTTTCGGATATTTACTCTATGAGAGCGGTTCATTTATCTATATAATTCTTGATTAGTCAAAAATAGAAGCTTGGCTGTCTGTGTACGATAGAGATATCATTCTACACAGTTGTGATATCCATTGGTCTAGTTTAAGACAAATTCAATGGAAAAGATGTGTGCACAAATTGCTGATAGCATTGGGTCTGGGTTGAGCCAAAGCATCAATCGGATTATGGCTGTTTGCATGTACTGCGTTGTTAATGTAAAGGATTTGAAGACAAGCAGAAATGGTTAGCTGCTTGGCTGTGATTGTTTAACCATTGGGATGATGCCATTCATAAGGCTCAGGTTTTTTAATTTCTGTTTTAAGTGCCCTGTTATAGACCGTAAAAAACGATTTTCAGTATAACTACTGCTGATTAGAAACCGATTAAATCAATCACTTTCCATGGGAGGATGGTATGTGTATCTCTTGAAAGGGATACACTACCTGATTAGATTGCAGGATGTGTACACTCGCTACTAGCTACGGGAGTTTGTTCCGCTGAAAAAGTATATGGCCTTTGCGCCAGGGAGAGTGTATTTATGAAACGTATGTTGTTCAATGCAACCCAGCAAGAAGAATTACGGGTTGCTATTGTCGACGGACAAAGACTAATTGATATTGATATTGAGTCCAATGCACGCGAACTGCATAAATCCAATATTTACAAAGCCGTAATTACACGCATCGAACCTTCGCTTGAAGCCTGTTTTGTCAATTACAGCGAAGACCGGCACGGATTCCTGCCATTCAAAGAGGTCGCACGTTCCTTTTTTAAGGAAGGTGTTGATTTTCGTAGTGCTACTATCAAAGATGTTCTGGCTGAAGGTCAGGAAGTCATGGTTCAGGTTGAGAAAGAAGAACGCGGTAACAAAGGAGCTGCACTGACCACGTTTATTTCTTTAGCCGGACGTTATCTGGTTTTGATGCCAAACAATCCACGAGGAGGGGGTGTTTCGAGGCGGGTTGAAGGTGAAGAACGCCAGGAACTTCGTGAAGCCATGGAAAAGCTGGATGTTCCGTCAGGTATGTCCATTATCGCCCGCACAGCTGGTATTGGGCGTACTATTGAAGAATTGCAATGGGATTTGAATTATCTGCTTCAGTTGTGGAATGCAATTGAAAGCGCTGGCTCTTCTGCCCCAGGAGCATTCCTGATCTATCACGAGTCTTCACTAGTTATCCGTGCTATCAGGGATTATTTTCAGCCAGATATCGGTGAAATTCTAATTGACACCGACGAAATCTACGAACAGGCCCGCCAGTTCATGAGCTATGTTATGCCAGACATGGTCAATCGTGTCAAACGCTATCGGGATGCTGTTCCCCTCTTCTCCCGTTTCCAGATTGAGCATCAGATTGAAAGTGCCTATTCCCGTGTCGTTTCGTTACCTTCTGGTGGCTCTATTGTGGTTGACCACACTGAAGCACTCGTGGCAATTGATGTCAACTCGGCACGTTCTACCAGAGGAACGGATATTGAAACAACGGCATTCATGACAAACTGTGAAGCTGCTGAGGAAGCTGCCCGTCAATTGCGTCTGCGTGACCTGGGAGGACTGATTGTCATCGACTTTATCGATATGGAGTCATCAAAGAACCGGCGGGAAATTGAAAATCGTCTTAGAGAAGCTCTTCGCTATGACCGTGCCAGGGTTCAAGTGGAAAAAATATCCCGTTTTGGCTTGATGGAGCTTTCACGTCAGCGTCTACGCCCTTCCCTGTCTGAAGGCAGCCATATTACTTGTCCACGATGCAATGGGACGGGTCATATTCGTGATACGGAATCATCAGCGCTTCAGGTTCTAAGAATTATCGAAGAAGAATCGATGAAGGACAGTTCTGCCATCATCCATGTCCAGGTTCCTGTGGATGTTGCTGCTTTCCTGTTGAATGAAAAACGCAGTGAAATCATCAAAGTGGAAACACTTCACAAAATTGGGATTGTTCTGATTCCCAACAAATACTTGGAAACCCCGCACTACAGGATCGAACGTATCAAGCATGATGATCCGAGAATCGAAGAACATCAGATTAGCTATAAGCTGGTAGAAAAATCCGACACTGATATGGGATTTTCCAAGCGCTTGAAAGAACCTCCTAAACCTCATCAGGAAGCCGTTGTTAAAAATATCCCTGAAGGGTTACCGGCACCAGTCATCAAACGTGAACCAGAGTCTGAAATCGGATCGGAAGAACCCAGTTTTCTGGACAGGCTATTAGGGCTTTTTGGTATCAACAGCAGTTCGCCAGAACTACCGAAAAAAGAAGAATCTTCTGAACAACAGCCAACCAGAAACATTCGGAAACCCAAGAATAACGAGCGCCCACGCAGGAATCGCCGTAACGATAATAAAGAAGAAAAATTCAAAGATCCTACTATTGGTACGGAAGAAGATGCTCAAACCGCAAAACCACAGCGTCAACGACGGAACAAGGATGAGAAAGTAGAGCGTAATCCTGAAGGTCGCAAACAGTCCAGGCAGGAAGTCGTTGCCCAGAAACAGCTTCAACAGGACATCCATGAACAAGATTTGGTAAAAATCTCTGCAGAAACGACTGAAAACGTAACTGTTGATACAATAGAGACAACAAAACCATCCCAAGATGAAAAGGTCTCCTATCGTCGTGACCGCAGAAACCGTTCAAGGAATCGTCGTGAAAACCTGCCAGAAAATATCCAGGGAAACACTTCTGATGCATTTATCGGGCATGGGCATGGTTCTGTTGTTTCAGGAGATGATAATCAGATTAAGTTAAATTCTGAACAGCCTACGGCACAGGAAGACTACGGAAGATTATCCCGCACTAATGGTCACCATTCCCGATTCAAGCATTCCCGATTCAATCATCAGAAATCTGTAGCAATTGCAGATAAAACTACGGATAAGGCTGTTGAAAATGTTGAAATTGTAGTAGCAAAGCCTGAAATGCTTGAAGAAGCTACGGTTGTCCCATCAATAGAAACAGAAGTGTCTGTCACAGAAGCTTCTCTTGTTCCAGCGCTTGAATCTGCTGAAAACGCAACAATATCTGAGCCAGCTGTAGCGCAGAAAGCGGAAACTGTTCCAGAGACAACTGTTGGCGAGGAAAAAACACCAATCGATGAAATGCCAGCAGGAGCAGTTGCACCTAGTGAAAATCTTGCTACTGATTTAGACAAGATTCTTCAGGAGGCGGGTTTGACTATGGCTTCAACTGATCCTGAAAAAATGAAACGGCGTCAGACAGCTCCGCTACAGGAAGAACAACCTGTTCCTCATCCTGTCCGCAGAAAACGAAAGCGGATCGTTGTCGTTGATGAGGGTCCCCTCATTCAGGTAAATACCAAGTCGGTTCAAACAAAGCAGTAATGGTCAATAAAAACCGCGTTTTTGAAACGCGGTTTTTATTGACCATATAGGATAAGCCTATCAAATGGATAATCAAGTATCAAACAATATCCGTTCAATCCGTGACGTCTTGAACCGTCCACTGAGGGATTTAAGGATTTCGGTGACAGATCGCTGTAATTTTCGTTGCCCCTATTGCATGCCCAAACAAATGTTCGGGAAAAATTTCCAGTTTATCCAACACCACGAAATGCTCTCTTTCGAAGAAATAACCCGATTAGCAAGGTGTTTTATCGAATTGGGTATTACAAAAATCCGGTTGACAGGAGGAGAGCCCCTGCTACGCCGGCACATCGAGCGTCTTATCGCATACTTATCCAAACTGAAAAAAACGGATGGAACTCCATTGGATTTGGCTCTGACAACTAATGGTTCCCTTCTTTTCCGAAAAGCCCAGACACTGTTTGATGCAGGTCTGAAACGGATAACCATATCGCTTGATGCCATTGACCATGATGTCTTTGCCAAAATAAACGATGTTGGTTTCCATGTGGACAAAATCCTTGATGCCATTGACCATGCTGTACAGATAGGTTTTTCCCCGGTTAAAGTCAATGCGGTTATTCGAAAAGGTATTAACGAAAACCAGATACTGCCTCTCGTTCATTATTTCAGGCATACGCCGATCATCCTCCGTTTCATAGAATATATGGATGCTGGTTCAAACAACAATTGGAACAGAATGCAGATTGTTCCTTCTTCACAGATTATTAAAACCATCAACAAACATTATCCAATTGTCCCTTTACAGGCTAATTATCCTGGTGAAACAGCAGAACGTTGGCGTTACCAGGATGGTGGTGGAGAATTAGGTGTGATTTCTAGCATTACCCGGCCTTTCTGTGCTGGCTGTACCCGAATCAGACTGTCGACTGAAGGTAGAATCTATCCATGCCTATTTTCGGCAAAGGGCTTTGATCTTCGGACATTACTTCGTTCAGAACAGTCTGACTATCAGATTACCCAACAAATAGCAACATACTGGCAGCATCGGTCGAACCGGTATTCGGTACTACGGGAGGAACAAGGTCAGCAAACGATGGAAAAGAAAATTGAGATGCATTACATCGGGGGGTAGATTTTTTGAAATGTTGCCAGACTTTACCTTGATTCACCTATTTGCTCGAAAGTGAATTGAGGAAGAGTCATAGAATGGACTTGAAAAAGGCTTATTATCCGTCACCGTTCTTATTTTGAGGGATAGTTCGACAATTTTCTCATTCTTCACTCTACACTCTATAAATAACAGTACCTTCTTCCGTTATCTCCTGAGCGGTATGACCTAGAACGAGTTTCCAGCCATGTTGTCCTTTACCTAAAGGCACAAATTTTCCTTCGCATTCATAACCATCCCATCCGCCACTTTCTTCGGAGGGATCTTTCTCTGCAATAGTCAGATGTCTACCGACGGTATCAGGTTGCACAACGTACATAGCAGCCATTCCTCCTTTCTGCGTGGTATGCTTCGTCTTGATTCACTATATCTTCCATCGCCAGAATATATACAGCCTCCAAATCACCACCCTGTTTTTTTATTGAATTCACTGACTTGGCTTTCAGACAATAATTGTGTCCGTATGAATTTTTTTGCAATATAGCAATTTCCGCTTCTGACCTAGAAATGATCATTCATGACTTTTGATACCAATGCATTCAGTCCCCATCTGGAAAGAAGTTTAGGCGGTTCTGGCTGTGTAGGTTGTAAAGCTTGGGGTGTCGTTTGTTTGTCGGGATTGATGCGTTTTGGTTGTTTCCCTGTTATCGCATGCAAGTGATGCAATCGTTGATGCTAAAAGAACTCTCTTCATGGTACGACATCCGATGGATATGGAGATGAAACGATAATGGAAGGAATTCGAATATATCATAAAAATATAAAGAACGTCTTATGGAAATTCATCAAATTTGTTGACGGTATTTCGTCGAGCGGATATAATTATATAGTTGCATTTTTCGGGGCGTAGCGCAGCCTGGTAGCGCAACTGC
>CAZWTQ010000009.1:0-12933 GCA_964636975.1 uncultured Oxalobacter sp.
CAAGCCATCTATATCCGGACGCCAGCCAAGTGAAGATTCGGGACGCATATTCCTGATATTAGACTTCTTAATTTTTAAACACAAAAACAAAGCGAGCCTTGACTGTGGCACTTGCGGAGATTGGCTATGGCTGCTTCGTTCCCGACCTGACCAGTTTCACCATTCCTCAATGCACAGGGGCCCGCTTGTACGGAATTGTACCGCAACATCCATTTTTCGCAAATAGAAAGCAGTTTTTGTCTCTAAAGCCCGAGCGATGCCCAGATGCGATCGATTTTTGTTGACACGTTCGAATCCATTGTAATTTTTCGCCCCCATTGACGCTTCGTTTCTTCAGGCCATTTATTGGTTGCGTCAATACCCATCTTGCTTCCCAAACCACTAACAGGCGATGCAAAATCAAGGTAATCAATTGGAGTATTCTCCACAATGACAATATCTCTTGCAGGATCCACCCGGGTTGAAAGTGCCCAGAGAACGTCTGCATGGCTTCGGATATCAATATCCTCGTCAACCACAATAATCATTTTGGTGTAAAGGAATTGTCGGAGAAAACTCCAGACACCAAACATCGCCCGTTTGGCATGCCCTGGATAAGCTTTATGGAGTTTGATGACGGCCATACGGTAACTACATGCCTCTTGAGGTAAATAGAAATCTATGATTTCTGGAAACTGTTTCCGCAACAATGGTATGAAAACCTCATTCAGTGCCAATCCCAACATTGAAGGTTCATCTGGAGGACGCCCAGTATAAGTTGAAAGATAGACGGGATCCTGACGCATCGTAATGCGGTCAATGGTCAGGACAGGAAACCTTTCTTGTTCATTGTAATAACCGGTGTGGTCACCAAAAGGTCCTTCAAGGGCATGCTCGTAACCACTAGAATGGCTCTCATCGGGCAAGATAGCACCTTCCAAGACAATCTCCGCACGGGCAGGTACTAACAGACCACCCGAAACAGTGCTAACTAGTTCCGTACCTTCCCCTCGCAATAACCCGGCAAACTGATACTCTGATATTTCATCAGGTATCGGCATAACGGCCGCCAATAAGGTTGCTGGATCTGCGCCAATTATAACAGCAACAGGAAATGGTTTTCCCTGATTGACAAGCTGATGATCCCTGAAATCCCTGGCTCCACCACGATGTGGCAACCAACGCATAATTACTTTATTGTGGTCAATAATCTGCTGACGGTATATTCCTAGGTTCTGACGTGGCTTGACAGGTCCTCGTGTGACCGTCGCGCCCCAAGTAATCAAGGGACCAGCATCACCTGGCCAGCATTTTTGAACCGGCAAAACAGACAAGTCAACATTTTTCCCTTCTATCACAATCTGCTGACAAACCCCTTTCTTTTCCATCCTGGGTTTCATATGCCACAAAGATTTAAGCAATGGCATCATCCTGAAAAATTCCGATAGCTTCTCTGGCTGTCTGGGTTCTCTAAGAGAAGCTAAAAATTCCCCCACCTGACGGAGATCGGATAAACCACCGCCACCCATCGCTATCGCAATTCGCCGGATGCTACCAAATAGATTGGTTATGACGGGCATGGTATAACCAATAGGCTGGGAAAAGAGTAACGCACCCCCCCCTTTCTCCAACACCCTACGGGAAATTTCTGTCATTTCAAGATCAGGAGAAACTGCCATTCCAACTTCCAGAAACTCACCAACAGCCTTCAGTTTGTCAACAAAACTTCTCAAATCTAGATATGTCATAGTTTTTGTCTCTTTTTTGATACATAGCTATTATCGTGTCAAATCAATGCAACTTATTGATTCTAATATCATTAGCTGGAACAATCTGCCTACCCATTATATAAATCACCATAAATGTTCTTATTTAACAGAGTATAATCTTCAAAATGACTTTAATCGGATGAAAAGGCGGTTATTTTTTACTCTTTTTCTGTGCCTAGCACAGACTCTTGCTGGTTGCCTTTTCATAAGAACAAGCTGTTATATCCCCTATGACCTGTGATATTGGTCTGCTGGGTGCGTTCCTGCTACTCTAGTAGTGAGGGTTTACTATTTCTGAAAACTGGAATCCAGCTATAAATGGTTCTCGGGGGGATTATATAGACAAGCTATACCGTTTATTTTCAGCAAAGCTATATCTAAAATTTCTGGAGATTTTGTGTTTAACGTTTTTTTCAAAAGAGCATCATCCCATTCTCTAGCTGTAAAGCAGTCAAAAGTGGCTTGGGCATTTGCTATTCTTATTCTTATATCCACTGGAGCACTTCTGACGTCTAGTTTTATAGACAATCATTCTGAAGACTATTCTTTTGTCATTTCCCAAGCTCAAGCAGCAGAAGTTCTTCCACAATCCCTCAAAGAACCATCGGCGACAAAAAAAGTCCCTCAAATTGAGCCAATGAATGAAGATGACGCTTCATTTTCCTTGAAAGAAGTCAGGCAGAAAAAACGGCTGGTTGAATGGATCACAAACTATTATCGTATTCCAAGTCACCATTCTGATCTATTTGTGACAACCGCTTATAAAGAAGCATTCGATCTGGGACTGGATCCTCACCTGATTCTTGCCATTATAGCCATTGAATCTCGTTTCAACCCTGATGCCAGAGGAACTGGTGGCGCAAATGGCTTGATGCAGGTAGTCACTCGTGCCCATACCCATCGGTTTGAGGCCTATGGCGGTGTGAAGATGGCAACAGATCCCGTTGTCAATATCAAGGTTGGAGCAAAGCTCCTGAAAGACTTGATTAAACAGAAAGGATCTGTTGAAAGAGGGATTCGTGCCTATGCAGGCGGTAACGGAGGATACAATTCCAAGGTCATGATCCAATACCGCAAAATGAAATCAGTTGCTGGTAGCTGATACTGCGATCGCAATGGGAAAACCACTATCAGAAGCAGTTAAAGAATGACTTTCCCATCAAATACTCAATGGATCGATTTCAATTGACCATTTTATCGGTGTTTTCCGCGCTTTCAATTGAAACAACCAATCTGAAAGCACTGCCTGCAACATGGGTCTCGAAATTGATTCAACCAGTAGTTGTGCCTTTTCGACATCGGCAACCCGCATCACAGCCATAGGAACAACATCACTGACCGTGATGCCTTGCTTATCATCAAGTAGCGATTTCGCCATCTGCAGGAATGTCATTGCTTGGTTGATATTTTTAGCCTCTGCAATCAACAACGCTTGATAACCAAAAGGAGGAAAGCCCGCTATCCTACGCTCTTCCATCAACTCATGAATATAAGCGTCATAACACCGCTGACGCATTGCCTGATATAGCGGATGCTTTGGGTAGCGAGTCTGGATCAGTACTTGTGCTGAATTGGCATCTGTCTGCACAGTATTCCGCCCTGCCCTGCCCGACACTTGCATCAATTGTGAAAACAATCTTTCTCCAGCTCGATAATCATGAGAAAAAAGAGCGGTATCAGGATTAATCACCCCAACAAGAGTCATGTTCTGGAAATCATGTCCTTTGGTAATCATCTGCGTACCAATGACAATATCCACCTTTCCCTGATAAATATTATCCAAGGCTTTCTGAAGAGTTCCCTTACGGCTTGTGGAATCGGTATCAATCCGTAAGACCCGTGCATTTGGAAACTGATACCTGATGTTTTCTTCAATCCGTTGTGTACCCCATCCCAATGCCTGTAAATCTAAATTTCCGCAACAAGGACAGTTTCTTGGCACAGTTTGAGTCAAACCACAGTGATGGCAACGGAGCAATCCGCTGACTTTATGGTAAACCATATAGGCGGAACAACGATGACAGGAACTCATCCAACCACAAACATCGCAGGATATGACAGGTGCAAAACCTCGCCGATTTAGAAACAATAGGGAAATTTCATGTTTTTCAAGCCTCCTGCGGATTGCCTGTATCAATGGCTGAGTCAATCCATCCTTCATCACCTCTTTTGATGTATCAATCAGCTGAACCTCTGGATACGATGCATTCTCTGTTGCCATTTCAAGCAAACTCATCTGCCGATACCTACCTGTTTGTACATGATGCCAACTTTCAAGGGAAGGAGTAGCTGAACCCAATATTACAGGGATTTTCAAATAATTCGCCCGCCATACCGCCATGTCACGTGCTGAGTAATGGAGTCCTTCCTGTTGTTTGTAGGAAGAATCATGCTCTTCATCAACGACAATCAGAGTCAGCCTCGGAGCAGGAACCATTACAGAAAGAAGGGTTCCCAAAATGATGCGCGCCATTCCTGTTATGACAGCAAACCAATTTCGCAAACGCTCTCCTTCAGAAAGCCGACTATGTAACAACGCGATGTTTTCTGTGGGGAAACGAGCGCGCACCCTTTTTTCAAGTTGAGGAATCAAATTGATTTCAGGTACCATCAACAAAACTTGTGCGTCAGATGACCGATGAAGTTTCTCTGCGACAGCCCTGAGATAGACCTCCGTCTTACCGCTACCTGTGACACCGTAGAGCAGGATAGGTGAAAAGCCCTCTGCCTGAATGATGGCATCAACAGCCTGTTGCTGGCTAACATTGAGTTTCGGTATATCACCAGATATATCATCGGAAATAGGAATGTTTTCATGCCATTCTTGTTCCAAGACAGCTAATGCCCTCCCTATAGATTTCCTCCTGCCCTGTCGGATTGCTTTTGGAAGAACGCTCAACGTTACTTCCCCTAAAGATCGATGATAGTAAGATGCTGCAAAACGGCATAAATCCATCCAGTCTTTTCCAAATGGAGGAAGCTCACAGTAACAATATCCGATATCTTTCAGATTTTCAGGGGGAACATTGCTAGAAGTAGCTATACCAACCACTAACCCAACCTTTGTCCGTCGCCCAAAAGGCACTGACACAAGTTGTCCGACCTGTGGCATGCCATTTTCATTCTCCGAAGTGCGGTAACAGTAATCAAAATATTTGTCAATGGGCACATCCAGCACAACTTGAATAATATGTAATGACATCAACCTAGAATCATTTCCAAAACACGTCGTTATACATTGATTTTTATAAACTTTTAAACTATCTACCGATTTTGTGGATAACCTTGTGGACAAATAGAGGGCAACAGAACTGGAACATAACAACAATGCTGTTTCCAATAAATTGCTCATCAAAAAAGCAAAAAATTCTCCATTAAAATTCAATAGACTACATTATCAATTATCTTTCCTGAAAAAACTTGTTGAACCTTCTAATTGCTAATTGACAATTGTTGTGTATTTTCAACAGGGAACAATCTATTTTCTATCGGGAAAAAGAAACTGTATTACCATCCCTCCTTGTTTCTAGTAGAAACTATTGCTGTTTTGGCAACAATAACCAGATTTTCAGCTTCTGCTTCATCTTGCCGGCCATTGAACCTGCTCTATTACCCCATCCCCAGAAAAAATCTGCCCTTACTGGCCCGGCAATAGCCCCTCCTGTATCCTGAGCCATCACTAACCGTCTCAAAGGACTTTTTGAATTCGGCATAGTGGTATCCAGAAAAACAGGTGTTCCCATCGGAATGTACTTTCGATCGACTGCAACAGAACGCCCAGGGGTTAGTGGTACACCTTGTGAGCCCTTTGGACCTTCATTGGGATCTGTCAATTTTTCTTCGTGAAAGAAAACATAACTTGGATTGGCATCCAGCACTTCTCGGAGGCGATCGGGATTCTTGCGTACCCATTGTTTGATCTGCTGAGCTGAAGCCTGTCCCGGCTTCAGTTCTCCTTTATCCAACAGATACCGACCGATAGAACGGTAAGGCCGACCATTCTGATTGGCATATGCCAGTCTGACAGTAGTTCCCGTCTCTGGTAGGTAGATTCGTCCCGATCCCTGAATTTCCAAGAAGAACGCATCAATAACATCATCCACCCAGAGGATTTCTTGCCCTTTCAGTTTGCCGGAACTTTCTAATTGCTCTCTAGTCTCATAAGGCACCACTTTTTTTGTTACCTGCGCTCCAGTATAATCCGCCGTCCCTGATATTGCATAAGGCACAACATTTCGTCCCTCCAGGCGCCCCCACAACGATAACCCGGCTAGTTCCGGATAAGCACTGGACAAATCTAACCACAACAAGTTCTTGAACGGTTTCGATGTATTCGATATGCCATTTGCTGTTACCTTAACATCTTCAAGATGTCCTCTCAAACGCATACCTCTCAATTGTGGATAAACACTAGTGAAGTCGATGTTCAGCAAATCTTTGGGTTCCCTATACAGCGCAGTCTGGTATACCCCTTTTTTTTGGTAACTGCCTCTGAGGACTGGTTCATAATAGCCCGTTACAAGACCTGTATCAGAGCCACTGTCTGTCATGATACTGTAAGGATCAAACCATTTTTCGAAAAAAGCTCTGACCGCATCGGAATCATTACCATCCACTTTCCCTGTGTCAGCACAAATCTGTTTCCATGCCAGAATACCATTATCCACACGGCAGGATCGCTTGAAGGCAGGCCAGACTTCCTTGATGTTATCTTCCGTCCATCCCGGCAACTCGGCAAAACTGACCCGACGTTGATGGCGCACTACCAGCGATTCAGGCAATTTCACATCGGTTGTTTTATCTGGCAAGACGGAAACTGTTTTACAAGCACTCAATAAAGTCACGCTTGCAATAACAGCAACAGCAAGATAGCGGTGGTATGGCATATATTTTTCCAATCTTAATTTTTAAAGGTATATCATTTTTCGAACCAGCAAAGCTGTTCCATTGCTATCATAATGCATTCTCCATATCCTTCTGTAATATCCCTGAATTTTCATCAGAGGAAATACTGGCTGACCGATTGGAGTATTAACATAAAAGGCTGTCTTTGGATGCAACAAGCTCGACATCTCGTATAGAATGAGAGGCATGTCTTCTCGTTTTCAAAACCATGGCTAAATACCTGATTGCTCCAAGCATACTTTCTGCAGATTTTGCCCAATTGGGCAATGAGATATGTCATGTCATCGCTGCAGGCGCAGACATCATCCACTTTGATGTCATGGACAACCATTACGTTCCCAACCTGACCATCGGTCCAATGGTATGTTCTGCCATCCGTCCATTGACTAAAGTTCCTATCGACATCCACCTGATGGTGAAACCGGTTGATAACATGGTCACAGCCTTTGCAAAAGCAGGAGCAGATATCATCTCTTTCCATGTAGAAGCATCTGAACACATCGATCGTACCCTGCAGTTGATCCATGACCTCGGTTGCAAAGCTGGTCTAGTTTTCAATCCTGCAACACCGTTGACATGCATCGAACACGTCATCGATAAATTAGACCTAATCTTAATCATGTCAGTAAATCCAGGTTTTGGAGGTCAATCCTTTATTTACAATGTACTGAAAAAAATTACAGCTACCCGCAAGATGATTGATGACTCTGGCAGAAAAATTCTGCTGGAAGTAGATGGTGGTATTAAAACAGATAATATTGCTCGTGTTGCCCTAGCAGGTGCTGACACTTTTGTTGCTGGATCTGCCATTTTCAATAGTACAGATTATACTGCTACCATTAATGCCATGCGAGAACAGCTGAAAACTGTCCGTTGATTTTTGTGCTTATGGATTTAAACCATTATGTTGCCTCTGAAAGATATCCATGCCGTTATCCTTGACCTCGATGGTACACTGATTGATTCAGTACCCGACCTTGATGTTGCACTGAATGGCATGCTACAAGATATGTCCCTGCCTCCCATTAACGAATCATCTATCCGAATGTTTGTCGGCAGAGGAACGCCTCATCTGGTAAAAAGCACTCTTTCTGTCTATCTGAACGAACAGGAAGCAACAAAGGCTTTGGATGGAGCCTTGACACTGTTCTATCAACACTACCGTATTGTCAACGGGACGCGTAGTCATATATATCCCAATGTAATGGAAGGTTTGGAACTGATGGCTAAAAAAGGTTTGAAAATTGCCTGCGTCACGAATAAGCCTTCTGTCTTTACCGAGCCATTACTAGCAAAAAATGGTATTTATCCATTCTTCGATGTGATTTACTGTGCTGATACTTTCCCAAAAAAGAAACCTGATCCATTTCCTATGGTGATGGCTTGCCGGAAATTCCACCTGTATCCAAGCCAAGCAGTGGTAGTTGGAGATTCAGAAAATGATGCAAAAGCTGCCCGTGCTGCAGGATGTTTGCTATTCATGGTACCTTATGGCTATAATTATGGTATGCCTGTAGAAGCTCAAAAGCCTGATATGGTTGTCCCTGATTTGCTTCAGGTGACAAGTTTTATTTCATGAAGACGTTCCTTATGTTTCTCCCCAAAAAAACGGTTTATGCACAATCAAAGCTGATTTCTGGTGGGTTGTGGCGATACTGGCAACATTGATCAGCCGGATGTTATTTCTGGTGTAGAGCTTATCCGTTTTTTGAGTGTTTCTGTTATACGGAAAGGAGAAATATCATGACCGAAACTGAATTCAAAACCCTAGCAAAACAGGGTTATAACCGCATCCCTCTTATCCTTGAAGCTATTGCCGACTTGGATACACCGCTGTCGCTGTATCTGAAATTGACCCAAAACAACCAAAATGGGAAAAACTCTTTCCTGCTGGAATCTGTGGTGGGCGGAGAGCGTTTTGGACGTTATTCTATTATTGGTCTGCCTGCCCAGACAATCCTGCGTGCTAGTAATATGAAGACCGAAATCGTCCAGAAAGAAAAAGTCGTCGAATCTTATGATGGTAACCCACTAGATTTCATTGCAAAATACCAGTCCCGTTTTAAGGTCTTCATCAAACCGGAACTTCCCCGTTTTTGTGGTGGACTGGCTGGTTATTTTGGATATGATACCATTCGTTATATTGAAAATCGGCTGGAACATTCAGCACCCAAAGATGATCTGGGTTTTCCAGATATCCAACTATTGCTGACAGAAGAACTAGCTGTCATCGACAATGTTGCTGGAAAAATTTATCTAATTGTCTACGCAGACCCAACCCAGCCTGATGCTTACACCAAAGGCATGGATCGCCTAAAAACGCTGAATGCCATGCTCAATAAAACGACTATTGCTCCTTCGATGGTCGGTAGCGGTGTCACTGACATCATATCTGACTTCCCCGCAAATGATTTCAAAAAGGCAGTTGTCAAAACAAAAGAATATATTACTAATGGAGACTGTATGCAGGTGGTTCTTGCACGACGCATACGTAAACCCTACAAAGACTCTCCATTATCTTTGTACCGTTCTTTGCGCTCACTGAATCCTTCTCCCTATCTATATTACTATCATTTTAATGATTTATATATTGTGGGGTCTTCGCCTGAAATTCTAGTCCGTCAGGAAAGTGCTCATGAAGGACGCAAGATTATCATCCGTCCATTGGCTGGCACCCGAAAACGGGGAGCGACTCCTGATGAAGACGAACGGCTTGCCAAAGAGTTACTAGCAGATACAAAAGAAATTGCGGAACATGTCATGTTGATTGACCTTGCCCGCAATGACATCGGTCGTATTGCCAAAACCGGTACGGTGAAAATGACAGAAAAAATGGCAATTGAAAAATATTCCCATGTTCAGCACATCGTCTCAAATGTTGAAGGACTTCTGAAACCTGGCCTGACCAACCTAGATGTGCTAAAAGCGACTTTTCCCGCCGGCACTTTATCCGGTGCCCCGAAAATCCGAGCCATGGAAATTATCGATGAAATGGAGCCTGTTAAACGCGGTATTTATGGTGGTGCCTGTGGCTACCTTTCATTCAGTGGAGAAATGGATCTTGCCATCGCCATCCGTACGGGTCTGATTTACAAAAAAATGCTGTATATCGGTGTGGGTTGCGGAATTGTGGCAGATTCAAATCCTGAGTCTGAACTCCAGGAAACTGAGAATAAAGCCCGTGCTGTCATCCGTGCGGCAGAAATCGTCCAGGGAGGATTTTATCGGCAACTCTATAACTCCTGATAATTCCTTTCCATACAGGAGAGTTTTCCCTTGGCTAAACAGCACTTTCCTCTTTTTCTAGACCAAGTACCTCCCATGGATTCCTTGGCTTTCAGGCTGGTGGGTGCTGCTGAGGCAATCCGGCAGGTTTGCACGGGACGCTCTTTACCGGAAGCATTAAAATCCACTTGTCAAGTCCTTCATACTGACACTGCATCACATGGGGCTATCCAGGATATTGCCTATAATGTCATGAGAAAACTAGGTACAACCTGTTTCCTGATAAATCAGTTGACAAAACATCCACCTGAACCGGAAATACTTCAGCATCTTCTCGCCTGCGCATTTACTTTGCTACTCCAAGACAACGATTTCTCTTTGCGGTATAAACCTTTCACTGTTGTCGACCAAACTGTCATAGCCACTTCATCCATGCGGAGAACGACAAAAGCCAAGGGTATGGTCAATGCCGTTTTACGGAATTTTCTTCGGGAAAAAGATCGATTCCTTCAACAGGCTGAGCAGAATGGCACTGCTCGATGGAATTATCCCGAATGGTGGATTACCCGTACCAGAAAACATTATCCTAACAAATGGCAGTCCATTCTGTCTGTCGGCAACAGTCTCCCTTCCCTGACGCTCAGGGTCAACCGCAGGCGATCGGATACCAATAACTATCTTGCATTGTTGAAATCATCAGGTATTTCTGCTGACATTATCGGTCCTTATGCTGTCCGCCTGTCTCACCCTTTGCCTGTTCACCGAATTCCTGGTTTTATGGATGGTCTTGTCTCCGTACAGGATTATGCTGCCCAACTGGCAGCCCCTTTATTGGAACTCAAGGATGGAATGCGAGTTCTGGATGCTTGCGCTGCCCCAGGCGGTAAAGCAACTCATATGCTTGAACTCGCTGATATCAAGCTGACAGCATTGGACTGCGAAAAAAAACGGTTGGCGATGATTCATGAAAACTTGAAACGACTAGGACTCGTTGCAGATGTCAAGCTTGGTGATGCCACACGATCCGATTGGTGGGATGGGAAACCATTTGACTGCATCCTTGCAGATGTCCCCTGCTCCGCATCAGGTATTATTCGGCGACATCCCGATATTAGATGGCTTCGACAACCTGAAGACAGTAATAAACTAGCATCGCTTTCGGCAACCATCCTTGACAATCTTTGGAAAAAACTTCGGAAAAAAGGGAAGCTCCTGGTGGTGACCTGCTCCATCTGGCCAGAAGAATCGGAAGAACAAGCTAATTTTTTTGCTTTTAAGCCAAATGCTCAAAGACTTGATGCTTTTGGACAACTACTGCCAACTTTCAATGGATTGAATGACCATGATGGTCTATTCTATGGGTTATTTCGGAAAATTGGATGAAATCCTGAATTCCCAATCTGGTTCGACTGATGACCGTGTTACGAAAGCTCTCAAAATTCTTTATAGCAATTGCCTTTGCTGTAATTACATTATGCCCTGTAGCTTCTTTCGCAGATAGCAACATTACTATCGATTCAGCAAAAATAGACCGCTCGGGAAACTATTACAGACTGACAACGACACAATCCCTTGATTTCAGTGACAACTTGTTGGATAAATTACATCGAGGAATTCCCTTATATTTCAAGACAGAACTTGAGATAACTAGCCGTCAACTCATCTGGTTTGACATGACTGCCCTATCCAAAACTAGAACTGTCAAGCTATCCTATAACGTCCTGACAAGGCAGTACAGTGTATATATCTCCGGGTTACTACAGCGTACTTATCGTTCCTTAGGTAATGCAATTTCCGCTATCCGGTACCAACCAAGTTGGGCTTTCGCAGATACTTCTGATCTGAGTGAAAATGAGAATTATGATGTTGCCATCCGGACTTCTTTGGATGTTTCCCAATTACCTAAGCCTTTCCAAATCAATGTCCTAAACAACAGAGATTGGGGACTGACTTCTGACTGGAAGCATTTTTCATTCACGCCATAACCTGCCCTGACCGTGACAAGAACCTTAAGATACCTGTGGATTGCTGGTGGTGTCATTATGAGCATCTTGCTCTTTCTACTGGCGTCCGCCTCAGAGAATACGACCTTTTTCGATAAGCATTATCCCCTGCTGATTGGCATTTGCATCTTGGTCGCAATAGCATTGCTACTATTGGTCTCTTTAATGCTTTACCGTTTATATGTACGGTACAAACAGGGAAAATTTGGAGTAAAACTCACGTCAAAACTGGTTCTGCTTTTTGCTTTAATGGGCATTCTACCCGGTGCAGTCATCTACGTGATTTCTGTGCAATTCGTCTCTCGTTCCATTGAATCTTGGTTTGATGTACGGGTAGAAACTGCCTTGGACTCCGGAGTCAAATTGGCTCAGTCAATGTTTGAAACTTCTCGTGAAAATCTCACCTCTCGGGCAATCCGACTATCAAACGAACTTTCCAACATGTCCCTACAAGAACAAAATGCCTTGTTGGTTTCTCGTTTCAGGGATGCCGATGGCGATGTCCAGGCCATTATTATAGACAATAATGGAAAGGTGCTTGCTGCTTCTGAAGCAAATCATTCGACCATAGAGCAAAGCCTACCACCACATTCAATCCTTGAACAACTGGAAGAACCCTATTCAGCTATTGAAGGTGCGATGAGCAATCCGAATGCTCCGAATGCTCCTGAAAATAAACAGTTCCTGTTTTCAATTCGGGTAATTGTGCCTATCAATGGACAAGAACATACTTACCTGCAACTGTTCCAACCTATTCCTGAAAGTATCGCCACCAATGCCGAAGCACTCAGGGCGGCATACAGCGAATACCAAATTCGCTCTGTATCACGCTCGGGACTACAGAAAATGTATATTGTCACCCTGTCGCTGACATTGCTGCTTGCCATTTTCGGAGCAACAGCTACAGCATTTCAACTTGCTGCCAGCCTAGCAAGACCTCTCCTGTTGCTGGCACAGGGTACAAAAGCTGTTGCCGAAGGCAACCTGTCTCCTCGCCCCATAGTTACGAGTACAGACGAATTGGGCACATTGACGAAATCATTCAATACAAT
>CAZWTQ010000009.1:12943-22940 GCA_964636975.1 uncultured Oxalobacter sp.
AATGACATTGCAACTTGCAGAAGCAAGATCTTCTGCTGAAAAAAGCCGAAGAGAACTAGAAACTGCCAAGGCTTACCTCGAATCAGTCATGACAAATATGTCCTCTGGAGTAATCGGATTTGATAGCAATTTCAAATTGACAGACTATAACGATCCTGCCTCACGGATCCTGAAATTGGATCTCAAACCCTTTATCGGCACTGAATTGACAAAAATCGAGGATATCAAGCATTTTGCTTCTAAATTGATCCAAGTCTTTACCCAGCTGTCCGCCCAACATGCAGCAGGAAATACCATTGAAAACTTTCATTTACAGCAACAAATTGAAATTCCTTTACCATCTTCTTTTCAACAGAAAGAAGCCAGCCAAACGCTACTTGCCCGTGGCTCATCCCATTATGTCAATGGAGAAAATCATTACATTATTGTATTTGACGATATCACCGAACTGATTTCCGCCCAGCGTTCCATTGCTTGGGGAGAAGTTGCACGGCGTCTTGCACATGAAATCAAAAACCCGCTAACACCGATTCAACTAGCAGCAGAACGTCTTCAGATGAAACTGCACGATAAACTGAACCGCCAGGAAGCAGGTATCCTCAAACGAAGCACTGATACCATTGTGAACCAAGTCACCGCCATGAAACAGATGGTGGATGATTTCAAGAATTACGCCAAAGCACCGCCTGCTATCTTGGTTCCGTTGGATTTGAACGCGCTGATTGAAGAAATTTCACACTTGTATGCCAATGACGATATGATGAACACTGTCCATCCAAAGCTTACAAAAGACCTGCCTCTGATTATGGGTGATGCTACTCAATTGCGCCAAGTCATCCATAACCTGCTTCAAAACGCCTTAGATGCTTGCAATGAAGTCTCTGATCGCCCCAATTGGCAAGCAAGCATAGAAATTATCACGGAAAAAGTCCACTATACAGATGCATCAGGTAAAATTTGTATTGCAGTTCGACTTTCTGTCATAGATAATGGTCTTGGTTTTTCTCAAGAAATCATGTCACGCATCTTTGAGCCGTATATCACAACCAAGGTTCGTGGTACAGGACTTGGTATGGCAGTGGTGAAAAGGATTATTGAAGAGCATGGTGGTCGAATTAATCTCCATAACCGGACTGATATCCAAGGAGCGGATGTTTCCATACTCTTCATGCGATTGGCTCCAGATAGAAAAGATCATATGGTCTCACTGCAAGGCTGAAATAAGATAACCCTTATTGAAGAATTAAGTTTATGGCAAATATTTTAGTAGTTGACGATGAGATGGGCATCCGGGAACTACTCTCGGAAATTCTTTCAGATGAAGGGCACGTAGTACAAACTGCTGAAAATGCTCAACAGGCACGTAAAGCACGTATCACTGGAACACCGGATCTGGTACTCCTGGATATCTGGATGCCAGACACTGATGGACTCACCTTACTGAAAGAATGGCAACGCGATGGCTACCTGACAATGCCAGTTATCATGATGTCAGGACATGCCACCATAGACACGGCTGTCGAAGCTACCCGTATCGGAGCCATCAACTTTTTGGAAAAACCCATCGCATTACAAAAACTACTTCAGGCTGTCCGACAAGGTTTGTCACGATCCCAAGAGAAAACAAAAATTGCTTCCCCTACCTCCCATGTGACAGATACTGTCCATCCTGCCCTAGAAAACAAGAATAATACACAGCCTCCCATCGATACATCAGTTCCAACTCCCTCTACAAGTAACATTTCTCCAACGGTCAATACTTCCCTACCCCTACTAGCATTTGATCTACCTTTACGTGAGGCTAGGGATATGTTTGAACGGATGTACTTTGAATATCACCTTGCTCAAGAAGGCGGCAGCATGACTCGCGTCGCCGAAAAGACTGGGCTGGAACGTACACATCTTTACCGTAAGCTAAAGCAACTCCATGTTGAACCAGTCAAGACACCTAGAAAACACTATTAAGGAAAAACTAATGGATTATGTGAGATTAGGTAAAAGTGGGTTGAAAGTTTCTAAAATTTGTCTAGGAATGATGACTTATGGTTCCTCAAAATGGCGACCTTGGGTGCTGGACGAAAAAGCTTCTAGACCGTTTATCAAACGTGCTGTCGAAGCAGGTATCAACTTTTTCGATACCGCCAATCTATATTCCAATGGTCTTTCTGAAATCCTGACAGGTAAACTTCTAAGAGAATATACCAAGCGAGATGAGGTTATCATTGCAACTAAAGTCTATTTCCATGTTTCAGACTATATCGGTGCTGATGCGGCATCCCTGAAATCTGATGGAATTCCGCCAAACACTAGTGGCCTTTCCCGTAAGCATATCTTCGCTGCCTGTGACGCCTCCCTGAAACGCCTGAACACCGATTACATTGACCTATACCAGATACATCGTTGGGATTATGACACTCCCATTGAAGAAACCATGGAAGCACTGAATGATCTAGTTAGGGCAGGCAAGGTTCGTTACATCGGTGCTTCCAGTATGTGGGCATGGCAATTTGCCAAAGCCCAGCAAGTTGCCAAGGAGCATAATTGGTCGCAATTCGTCTCCATGCAAAACCATTACAACCTAGCATATCGTGAAGAAGAACGCGAAATGATTCCTCTTTGCCACGACCAAGGAATTGGCTTGATTCCTTGGAGTCCTTTGGGTCGGGGCTTCCTGGCAGGAAACCGAAAAATGGATGATAAGGACACTTCTAAAAACAATTCAGCAACTGTTCGTGCAAAATCAGATGAACAGGCCTTGCGCTATTTCTATCGGGAAGCTGACTTCGCTGTTGTCGATGCCTTGTCCAAGGTTGCCGATGCCCGAGGACTATCTAATGCACAGATCGCTTATGCTTGGCTCTTGCATAAAGGCGTAACAGCCCCGATTGTTGGTGCTTCAAAGCCACACCACCTTGAACAAGCCATTGCTGCAGCAGATATTAGACTCTCTTCAGAGGAAATCTCAACTCTTGAAGCACCTTACCGACCTCATCAAGTCACAGGCCACCGCTAATCCAACAAGATCCTCAAAAAGCTGATAAAAAATAAACACCCCACTGACCTTACCAATGGGGTGCTCTTTTTATGAAAGGAATACCTTATTCCTTGGCTGCTTCCTCAGTATTCTTTGGTTGTTCAGGGCGATCAACCAATTCGACATATGCCATAGGCGCATTATCGCCTATACGGAAACCCATTTTCAGGATACGGAGATAGCCGCCATTACGGTTAGCATAACGAACACCTAGTTCACCGAACAACTTGATGACTATTTCGCGATCACGTAGTCTATTAAAAACTAGACGCTTATTGGCAAGAGAATCTTTCTTGCCAAGAGTAATAAGCGGCTCTACAACGCGACGCAGTTCCTTGGCCTTTGGCAATGTGGTCTTGATGGCTTCATGACGGAGTAGGGAAACAGCCATATTGCGAAACATCGCCAAACGATGTGAAGTAGTCCGGTTGAGTTTTCTCATACCATGTTTATGACGCATTTTAAATCCTTATCTTATAATCCGGTTCTTCTATCAGTTACCTGCGGACCGATTTCGGTTAATATTATTCTTTTCAAGCAAACCAGCTGGTGGCCAGTAATCAAGTTGCATTCCCAAAGTAAGTCCCCTAGATGCTAAAACTTCCTTGATTTCATTCAGTGACTTTCGCCCCAAATTTGGGGTCTTGAGCAATTCGTTTTCTGTACGTTGAATCAAATCACCGATATAATTAATGTTTTCAGCCTTCAAGCAATTTGCTGAACGCACTGTCAGTTCCAAGTCATCAACCGGTCTCAGCAAGATAGGCTCAACTTCTGGCTCGTCTGGTTCATCTGTGCCACTGACACCTGTATCTTCAAAAGTAGCGAAGACATTCAGCTGATCAATCAAAATACGAGCTGACTGACGAATCGCTTCCTCTGCCGTAATGACACCATTGGTTTCAATCGTAATGATCAGTTTATCCAAATCGGTACGCTGCTCGACACGAGCAGATTCAACAGCATACGATACACGGCGGATTGGGGAAAACGACGCATCAAGAATAATTCTACCGATTGTTTTATTGGCATCTTCCCGCAACCGTCGCACATTGCCAGGAACATAACCACGCCCCTTTTCAACCTTGATAGTCATATCCAGCTTACCATTTTCAGCGAGATTAGCAAGAACATGGTCAGGATTGACGATTTCGACATCATGGGAAGGATCAATATCAGCTGCCGTTACAACGCCCGGTCCTGACTTACTTAAAGTCAGGACAACGGAATCCTTGTTATGAAGCTTGAAAACGATACCCTTGAGATTCAGGAGAATATCAACAACATCTTCTTGGATACCATCAAGGATAGAATATTCATGCACAACACCAGCAATGGTGACTTCGGTTGGAGCATAGCCAACCATGGAAGACAAAAGTATACGGCGGAGTGCATTACCCAACGTATGACCATAACCGCGTTCAAATGGCTCCATTTCAACAACAGTACGTCCTTCGCCCAGTGGTTCAACACTGACAATACGTGGTTTTAGAAAAGCATTTTGCATGTTTTGTCCTTTTCAATACCTTCGGTTCGTTACACCGATAAGGTTGATGGTACGGTTAATGCGCAGATCAACGTGAGTACAGTTCGATAATTAAGGATTCGTTGACATCTTGGGCAAATTCACTACGGTCAGGCAAGCGTTTGAAAGTGCCTTCCATCTTCTGAACATCAACGGAAACCCAATCAGCAAACCCCCGCTGCTCTGCTAAAGTCAAGGATTCAAGGATGCGCACCTGTTTTTGCGCCTTTTCACGAACAGTGATAACATCGTCAGGCTTGATCTGATAAGATGGGATATTGACAACCTTACCATTAACCATCAAAGCTTGGTGACTGACAATCTGACGGCTCTCTGCACGGGTAGAGCCAAAACCCATGCGATATGCAACAGTATCCAGTCGGGATTCTAACAACTGCATGAGATTATCACCCGTATTACCTTTGCAACGTTCCGCTTCAGCAAAATAGCGACGAAACTGTCTTTCTAGAATACCGTACATTCGTTTCACTTTTTGTTTTTCGCGAAGCTGGTTGCCATAATCAGACATACGTGCACCAGATTTCACACCATGTTGTCCTGGTTTTGAGTCCAATTTACATTTAGTATCCAGAGAGCGGCGAGCACTCTTCAAGAATAAATCTGTACCTTCACGACGCGAGAGTTTTGCTTTTGGTCCAATGTAGCGTGCCACAATATTTCCTTTAAATAATTCAATTGACGCCCCAATACAGGCGCAAGTTATATCGACGAGATGATATAACTGTGGTCTTCACAATTTTCAGATTAGATACGCCGACGCTTTGGAGGACGGCAACCATTGTGAGGGATAGGAGTAATATCCTGAATTTGAGTAATTCGAATACCCAGCGCATTCAATGCTCGAACAGCCGATTCACGACCTGGTCCAGGTCCCTTGATCCTTACTTCAAGGCTCTTGATACCATATTCCATCGCAACCTTACCTGCAGCTTCAGCAGCAACCTGTGCGGCAAACGGCGTAGATTTACGAGAACCTTTGAAACCCGCACCACCGGAAGTTGCCCAAGTCAAGGCATTACCCTGGCGATCGCTGATAGTTATAATTGTATTATTGAAGGAAGCATGCACATGTGCGACACCTTCCGCAATATTTCTCTTCACCTTCTTGCGCATACGAGCTGCTGCACTATTAGATGCCTTTGCCATATATTTTCCTCGATCCGTCTTCTCGTTTATTCAAACAGATAATACCTGTTTATTTCTTCAATGATTGAGCTGCCTTACGTGGACCTTTTCGGGTACGTGCATTTGTACGTGTACGCTGTCCTCTAACAGGCATCCCGCGACGATGGCGCAAGCCACGATAACACCCCAAGTCCATCAAACGTTTGATGCTCATGGAAACTTCGCGACGTAAATCACCTTCAATCACAAATTTATCAATTTCGATACGAAGTTTTTCAAGTTCAGAGTCATCCAAATCCTTCACTTTCTTGGTTGGATCCACACCGATTGTTTCACAGATAACCTGTGCGCGTGGACGGCCAATACCATAAATAGCGGTAAGACCGATGACAATGTGCTGTTGATTGGGAATGTTTACCCCTGCAATACGTGCCATTCAATAAGTCCTAAATTGATGTTGATTATCCTTGCCTCTGTTTGTGACGTGTTTCACTGCAGATTACACGCACAACACCTTTTCTCTTAACGATTTTACAGTTGCGGCAGATCCGCTTTACTGATGCCTGAACCTTCATTTCTTTCTCATCCTGATAAGTTGAATTCAGTTTATTTAGTTCTAAAAACAATCCGTGCGCGACTTAAATCGTAAGGAGTTAACTCGACAGTCACTTTATCCCCTGGAAGAATGCGGATGTAATTCATCCGCATTCTTCCAGAGATATGCCCCAATACCATATGTCCATTTTCCAGTTTTACACGAAAAGTCGCATTAGGGAGATTATCAATAATTTCCCCTTGCATCTGGATAACATCGTCTTTAGCCATATAACTTTGTCTTCACGTTATTCCCGACCTTTGCTGTTTTTGAAATTGGCTTTTCTCAACAGAGAATCATACTGCTGTGACATAATGTGGTTCTGAACCTGAGACATAAAGTCAATTGTCACAACGACAATAATGAGCAATGACGTACCACCAAAATAGAAAGGCACTTGCCAACGAGCAACCAAAAATTCTGGCAGTAAGCATATTAGTGTAACATAAATTGCTCCTGCAAGGGTCAAGCGCATTAAAATCTTATCTACATGGCGACCAGTTTGTTCTCCTGGCCGGATCCCAGGGATGAAAGCTTGGCTCTTCTTCAGGTTATCAGCTGTTTCTTTGCTGTTGAAAACCAACGCAGTATAAAAGAAACTGAAGAAAAAGATCGCCGCTGCATAAAGGACAGCATGAACCGGCTCTCCTGGCGCCAAAGATGCAGACAAATTTTTCAGGAAACGGACAAACATGCCGTCGTCTTCCCCTCCTGCAGCAAACCAGCTGACAATCGTCGCAGGAAATAAAATGATGGAAGAAGCAAAGATCGGGGGAATAACCCCTGCCATGTTGACTTTCATCGGCAAAAAACTACTCTGCCCGCCATAAAGCTTGTTGCCAACCTGGCGTTTTGCATAGTTAATCAGAATTCTGCGTTGCCCACTTTCAAAGAAAACAACAACAAAAGTGACCACAACCACAATTGCACAGATGACTAGCGCTGTTAAGGTAGTCATTGCACCCGTACGAACCAACTCAATCAACCCGGTAATAGCATTCGGCAGACCAGCTACGATGCCTGCAAAAATCAGCATGGAGATCCCATTACCAAGACCATGCTCTGTCATTTGCTCACCTAACCACATGAGGAACATCGTTCCTGTCACCAAGGTCAAAACTGCGGTAAATCGGAAAAACCACCCCGGTTCCAAGACCAGACCAGGCTGAGATTCCAAAGCAACAGCTATACCAAGTCCTTGAAAAACAGCCAATGCCAGTGTTCCATATCGGGTATACTGCGTCATTTTCCTTCTGCCTGCCTCACCCTCTTTTTTCAAAGCATCGATTGTCGGAGAAACAATTCCCAACATCTGTACAATAATCGATGATGAAATGTAAGGCATGATGCCAAGCGCAAAGACAGTGAAGCGAGAAAGAGCTCCACCCGAGAACATATTGAACATGCCTAAGATACCGCCAGAATTCTGGTTGAACAGCTGAGCAAGCTGATCGGAATCAATCCCTGGGACAGGAATATGAGCTCCCAATCGGAATACTATCATTGCAATAATAAGGAACAGCAAGCGCTTCCAAGGGAAGCCAGCCATTGCCTTATTAGAAGGATTTGATGATGTAACCAACTGAATACCTCTGCTTTTCTGCTATCAAGCAACCTTGCCGCCTTTTTCCTCAATAGCAGCTTTGGCTCCTTTAGTAACAATAAGTCCGTTCAGGGTGATGCTCCTGTTAATTTCGCCGGACAAGATGACCTTGGCAGTCTTGACTAATCCTGAAACCAATCCTTTCCGTTTCAGGACAAGGATATCGATGACATCATCACTAAGGCTGTTCAGATCAGAAAGACGAACCTCTGCCTTGGTTTGCGCTGCCAAGGATTTAAACCCCCGTTTTGGCAGACGGCGCTGAAGCGGCATCTGACCACCTTCAAAACCGATTCGGTGAAAACCTCCTGCACGAGATTTTTGTCCCTTATGACCGCGACCAGCTGTTTTGCCAAGCCCTGAACCGATGCCACGACCAACACGGCGAGCATTCTTCCTAGAACCTTCTGCGGGCTTTAAATTATTTAATTCCATAAACTTATCCTGTCTCCTAAATCAAAGAACCTGAACGAGATACTGAACCTTACGGATCATGCCACGTACTGCAGGCGTGTCTTCCAAGATAGAGACAGAATTCAGCTTACGCAAACCAAGACCACGTACGGTATCACGATGGGATTTCCGGGTTCCAATAAGACTCCTGACCAATTTCACTGTAATCTGGTTAGACATAATCGATTACCTCACCCAATGATTTCTTCAACGGTTTTACCGCGTTTTGCTGCGACATCCGCAGGGGTATTCATAGATTTCAACGCATTCAAGGTTGCGCGAACCATATTGTATGGATTACTAGAACCAAAAGATTTTGCAACGACGTTACTGACGCCCATAACATCAAAAATCGCACGCATAGCACCGCCAGCGATCACGCCAGTACCCTGCTTGGCAGGATTTAACATGACTTTGGATGCGCCATGCTTACCGATAATGGTATGTTGCAGAGTACCATCTTTCAAGGTTACCTTGAACGTATTACGACGAGCTTCCCCCATCGCCTTCTGTACGGCCAAAGGAACTTCTTTTGCTTTACCTTTGCCCATACCGATCCCACCATCGCCATCACCGACCACGGTCAAGGCTGCAAAGCCCATGATACGCCCTCCCTTGACAACCTTGGTAACGCGATTGATGGAAATCATTTTTTCACGCAGTTCATCATCATTGCGATCGTTCTGTACCTTCTGTTGCATTTTCGTCATGGTTATTTCCCTTAGAAATTCAAACCTGCTTCACGAGCAGCTTCAGCCAGTGCTTTTACACGACCGTGGTATCTAAAACCAGAGCGATCAAAAGCGACTTCAGTAATTCCTGCCTCAAGAGCCTTTTCAGCAATTCTTCTACCGACAACTTGTGCTGCAGCGACATTACCACCGCTCTTACCATCTAATATCTCACGGACATCCTTCTGCAGAGTGGAAGAAGAGGCCAATACCTTCGCATCAGGCCCAATAATGTTTGCATAAATGTGCTGATTGGTACGATGTACCGATAAACGTGTTACTTTCAGAACGGCAATCTTGATACGTGTCTGACGTCCACGACGCAAACGGGATTCTTTCTTGTTCATCAGTTGCCCCTATTACTTCTTCTTAGTTTCTTTGATCTTGACATATTCATCAGCATAACGAACACCCTTACCCTTATAAGGCTCAGGTTTACGGTATGCACGAATATCAGCCGCCACCTGTCCAACCAGATGTTTGTCAATACCTTTGATAACGATTTCTGTCGGGGAAGGAGTCTCGCATTTAATACCTTCCGGCATTTCATGGATGATAGGATGTGAATAACCCAATGACAAATTCAGCTTGCTGCCCTGCACTTGTGCGCGGTAGCCAACGCCAACCAGAGTTAGGCGTTTTTCAAAGCCCTTACTAACCCCAATAACCATATTGTTAAGCAATGCACGGCTCGTCCCCCACATCGCAGAAGCCTCGCGAGTGCTATTGACAGCCTCAACACTCAATACTCCTTTTTCCTGTTTGATGACCACCAAATCACTGAAAACTCGGCTCAGAGAACCCTGCCCTCCTTTGACAATAACCTTGTTCCCTTCGATAGATGCCGTAGTTCCATCAGGAATTGCAATTTGCATTTTTCCAACTCTAGACATTCTTCTCTCCTTAGGCA
>CAZWTQ010000009.1:22950-30402 GCA_964636975.1 uncultured Oxalobacter sp.
TCACCACCTACACCAGTTGCCCGAGCCTTACGGTCAGTCATAACTCCTTTGGAGGTAGAGATGATTGCAACACCTAGACCATTCATAACGCTAGGCAGTTCATCGCGCCCTTTGTAGATGCGAAGGCCTGGACGAGAAACCCTCTCCAGACGTTCAATGACAGGACGACCAACATAATATTTCAGACCGATGTTCAATTCAGCCTTCCCTGCTTCTTCATTGACGCTGAAAGAGTCAATATAACCTTCGTCTTTCAATACAGTTGCAATTGCCACCTTGACCTTAGAGGAAGGCATCGCCACAAACTTCTTCCTGACCTGCTGCGCATTACGGATGCGAGTCAGCATATCTGCGATGGGATCGCTCATACTCATAACAATTCCTCCTGCTTACCAGCTAGCTTTAGTAATACCCGGAATCTCGCCACTCATTGCGTATTCGCGCAATTTGGTGCGTCCCAGACCAAATTTACGGAAAGTACCACGTGGACGACCGGTTAATGCACAGCGATTACGCTGACGAGTCGGATTTGCATTACGTGGTAATGCCTGCAGTTTCAGACGAGCTTCGTAACGTTCCTCTTCAGATTTGCTCTGGTCGCCAATGATCGCTTTGAGCTCAGTGCGTTTTGCCGCATATTTCTTCACAAGTGCAGCACGTTTCAATTCACGATTGATTAATGACAACTTTGCCATAGCTTATCAGTTCCTAAAAGGGAATTTAAATGCGGAAAGAAGTGCCCTAGCCTCTTCATCAGTTTTGGCTGTCGTAGTAATGCTGATATTGAGACCACGTAGGACATCGATTTTATCATATTCGATTTCTGGAAAAATAATCTGCTCCTTAATCCCGAGGTTATAATTGCCACGACCATCAAAGGAACGTCCATTAACACCACGAAAATCACGCACCCGGGGAAGTGCAATAGTTACCAGCCTGTCGAGAAATTCGTACATTCTTGTCCCACGTAAAGTGACCATGCAACCAATAGGGTAACCTTCGCGAATTTTAAAACCAGCAATGGACTTGCGAGCCCGGGTCACAATCGGTTTTTGACCGGCAATCTTCGCCAAATCTTCAGTCGCATGATCGATAATCTTTTTATCCGCAACAGCTTCAGACAGCCCCATATTCAAGGTAATCTTGGTAATTCGCGGTACTTCCATTGAAGATTTGTAGGAAAACTTTGCCATCAGGTCGGCAACGATTTTCTCTTTATATATATCCTGTAAACGTGCCATAGTTATTTAGCCTCGATAACTTCACCATTCGATTTAAAGACACGGACTTTCTTACCATCCACTTCTTTAAAGCCAACTCTGTCTGCTTTACCCGTCTTTTCATTGAACAGAGCAACATTGGAAACATGGATCGGCATGAGCTTGTCTTCAATACCACCAGTTGCACCAGTCATTGGATTTGGTTTGATAGCCTTCTTTACAAGATTAACGCCGGCAACAACAACGCGATCATCGACGACACGTTCAACCTTACCTCGCTTCCCTTTGTTTTTTCCGGTCAGCACAATCACTTCGTCACCTTTGCGAATTTTCTTCATACCCCCTCCCTACAGCACTTCTGGCGCAAGCGAAACAATTTTCATGAATCTTTCGGTACGTAATTCACGAGTAACCGGTCCAAAAATACGGGTTCCGATAGGTTCGAGTTTGGCGTTAAGCAGAACAGCAGCACTTTCATCAAACTTGATCAGTGAACCATCAGCACGACGCACACCCTTGGCAGTACGCACGACGACTGCATTGTAGATTTCACCTTTTTTTACCCTGCCACGCGGAGCAGCACTTTTTACTGTCACTTTAATAACATCGCCAACCCGGGCATAACGACGATGTGAACCGCCCAGGATCTTAATACAGAGCACTTCACGGGCACCCGTATTATCGGCCACTTTTAAACGGCTTTCTGTCTGAATCATAATTATTTCTTTCCCAACTTAATTCACCAGCATTCTGATGATCAGTCTTGGTCCCGCCAATCCAAGAAGGATTGATTGGGTGCAGCGAAAAAAGGACTTCACTCGTATCTTAAGCGAAGTTCTATATTATCCCATCAAGCAAGATGAATTGCAAGTCCCATCAGATAACTTGTGCAACCTCAACTACTTTACTGATAATCCAAGACTTTCTCTTGGAAACAGGACGATCTTCTCGAATCTCGATGATATCACCTATCTTAGCCTGATTAGTTTCATCATGTACCAGATATTTCTTGGAACGACGAACAATTTTCCCATACAGCGGATGCTTGACACGACGTTCAACCAAAACCGAGACCGTCTTGTCCATCTTGTCTGAGACAACCTTGCCAAGTAGCGTACGTTTAGTTTTTACCTGATCGTTCATTATGCTTTACCTTTTTCAGTCAGGACAGTTTTAACCCGAGCAATGTCTCTCTTAACCTTCTTCATTTGGGAAGTATTAGTTAGCTGCTGGGTTGCAAGTTGCATACGCAGACCAAATTGAGCTTTCAGGAGACTATTCAGCTCCGTTTTCAATTCTGCTTCACTTTTGGAACGCAAATCAGATGCTTTCATGTTTCCTCCTTATCACTGTCCAATCTGACGGACAACAAACATCGTTGGTAATGGCAGTTTTGCGGCAGCAAGCCGGAAAGCTTCCCTTGCCAGCACTTCATCAACACCGTCCATTTCATATAGAACCTTGCCTGGACGAATCTCTGCGACCCAATATTCTGGATTACCCTTACCACTCCCCATGCGAACTTCAGCAGGTTTCGAAGAAATCGGCTTGTCAGGAAAAATCCGAATCCAAATACGCCCTCCTCTCTTTATGTGGCGGGTCATTGCGCGTCGTGCAGCTTCAATCTGGCGAGCAGTCAAACGACCGCGACCAACAGCTTTCAACCCAAAATCGCCAAAAGAGACACTGGTTCCTTTTTCATGGGAAATCCCTGTGTTACGACCTTTCTGTTCTTTTCTATATTTTCTACGAGATGGTTGCAACATAATTATTCTCCTGCTGTTTCAACCGCTAAAGGCGCAGGCACTGTAGTTGATTCTGTGCGACGGGCATGTGCACGCTTACGCTCAGTATCGTCACCTGCTTCAGCTCTTCTTACACGCTGTCTACCAAGACGATCATCACGCCTTGAACTGCGACGTTTCTTGTCTTCATCAGGAGCATCTAACTTCAGTGCTTGACCATCTGCCAGACGGTCGCCCTTGTAAACCCAGACTTTGACACCGATAATGCCATAAGTGGTTTGTGCTTCAGAAAAACCATAATCGATATCAGCACGAAGGGTATGCAGAGGCACTCTGCCTTCGCGATACCATTCAGTACGAGCAATCTCAATACCATTCAGACGACCAGAAGACATAATCTTGACGCCAACAGCACCAAAACGCATGGCATTTTGCATCGCACGACGCATCGCACGACGGAACATAATGCGTTTTTCGAGTTGCTGGGTAATAGAATCAGCAATCAGCTGAGCATGGATCTCTGGTTTACGAACCTCTTCGATATTAACATGAACAGGAACGCCCATGATATTGGAAAGCTCGTTCTTCAGAATATCAATATCTTCACCTTTCTTACCAATAACAACACCTGGACGTGAGCTGAAAATGGTAAAACGAGCATTTTTAGCAGGACGTTCGATGACGACCTGACCGACCGATGCGTTTTTCAGTTTTTTCTTCAAGTAATTGCGTGCTCTAAGGTCTTCATTCAGCATACTAGCAAAACTGTTGTTGCCAGCGTACCAACGTGAAGCCCAATTACGCGCAACTGCCAGACGGAAACCGGTCGGATGTATCTTTTGTCCCATCGTGTCGTCCTCCTTAGTCTCCGACCGTCACATAAATGTGACATGTCTGTTTGATAATACGGTCACCCCGACCCTTCGCACGGGCAGAGTAACGTTTCATGACAGCACCCTTTTCTACATGGATAGAGGATACTTTCAGTTCATCAATGTCTGCGCCATCATTGTGTTCTGCATTCGCAATCGCAGATTCGAGTACCTTTTTGATGATTGCAGCGCCCTTGTTAGGCGTAAATGTCAGGATATCCAGAGCCTGATCGACCTTCTTACCACGGATCAAATCGGCAACAAGGCGACCTTTCTGCGCTGATAAATGTACGCCTCGGAGAGAAGCTTTAGTTTGCATCTTAAATCCTATTTCTTAGCTTTTTTATCGGCGGCATGCCCCCTGAAGGTTCTAGTCAGAGCAAATTCGCCCAGCTTATGGCCTACCATATTTTCGGAGATATATACAGGCACATGCTGTCTGCCATTATGAACAGCTATAGTTAGCCCAATAAAGTCCGGCATGATTGTCGACCGCCGTGACCAAGTTTTAATTGGTCGTTTATCCTTAGATGCCTGCGCAGCCTCAACCTTGCTAATTAGATGGGCATCGCAGAATGGTCCTTTTTTTAACGAACGTGTCATTTGCTACCCTTTATTTCTTATTCCGACGAGAAATGATCATAGAGTTTGTGCGTTTGTTGCTACGCGTCCTCAGACCCTTTGTTTTCTGTCCCCACGGGGTTACCGGATGACGCCCACCAGAAGTCCTACCTTCACCGCCACCATGAGGATGATCAACAGGGTTCATCACAACACCGCGAACAGTTGGACGGATACCGCACCAACGCTTGGCTCCAGCCTTACCCAATTTTTCTAGGTTATGATCCGCATTACTGACTTCACCAACAGCGGCGCGACACTCAATCAGAACCCTTCTGACTTCACCAGAGCGAAGCCTTACCTGTGCATAAGAACCTTCTCGCGCCAGCAAGACCGCCGAGGCTCCTGCAGTACGAACCATCTGAGCTCCTTTTCCAGGCAACATTTCGATACAATGGATCGTGGTGCCAATAGGGATATTCCTCAGAGGCAAGGCATTACCTGTTTTGATCGGCGCTTCAGAACCATTCATGACCTGGTCATTAACAGACAATCCTTTAGGAGCAATGATGTAACGACGTTCACCATCCGCATAGCATAACAACGCAATAAATGCGGTACGATTTGGATCGTATTCAATACGTTCTACTTTGGCAGGAATCCCATCTTTGTTACGACGGAAATCAACAATACGATAATGGTGTTTATGACCGCCACCTAGATGGCGAGTCGTGATATGTCCATAGTTGTTACGTCCAGCACTCTTGCTTTTCTTTTCAACAAGAGAAGCCTGCGGACGTCCTTTATAAAGTTCAGGGTGAACCACCTTAACAACACCCCTACGGCCAGGAGAAGTCGGTTTGGTTTTAACAATTGCCATTATTTAGTCTCCTCAGCAAAGTTGATTTCCTGACCAGGCTTCAAGCATACGTACGCCAGTTTCTGGCTATTCTTGCGACCAAACCCATGACGGGCACGTTTCACCTTACCTTGACGATTTAGAACCTTGACAGACTCAACTTCAACTTTGAACAGACTTTCAACCGCTGCCTTGATTTCAGGCTTAGTCGCACCTTTCATTACTCGGAAGATAACCTGCTCATATTTATCAGCGATAAAGGTTGCCTTTTCAGAAACAACTGGAGCGAGCAAAACCTTCATCAGACGTTCTTCGCTAAATTTCACAGCGGTATTCATGCCAGCATCTCCTCAACCTTAGCGAGTGCACTTTTAGTAATCAGCACATCTTTGAAATATACGAGAGAGACAGGGTCAGCTTGATGAGGTTCCACAACCAACACATTGCCTAGGTTACGGGATGCTAGATACAGGTTTTCATCAAGGCTTTCCGTAATGACCAATACGGACTCCAAACCATAACCTTTCAGTTTCTGAACCAGGATCTTGGTCTTTGGCACATCAATCGTCAGGTCTTCTACGACAGACAAACGACCTTCACGGGCGAGTTGAGAAAGGATGGAACACAGACCTGCACGATACATCTTCTTGTTAATTTTATGAGAGAAATTTTCATCAGGTGTATTAGGGAATGCGCGACCACCACCACGCCACAACGGGGAAGAAGTCATGCCACTACGCGCACGACCTGTACCTTTCTGACGCCATGGCTTCTTGGTACTGTGCTTGACAGTTTCACGGTTTTTTTGCTGACGGTCAGCAGTTCGAGAGTTTGCCTGAAATGCGACGACAATCTGATGAATCAGTGCTTCATTGTATTCACGGCCAAATACTTTATCAGACGCTTCCACTTTGCCAGCAGCCTGATCATTGGTATCAAGGAGCTTCAATTCCATAGGTTATGTCCCCTTTTTAGCTTTAACTGCTGGATGGACAATGACCTGTGCATTTTCTGCACCAGGAACGCTTCCCTTAACCAGCAACAGATTGCGTTCAACATCAACACGGATAACTTCAAGGTTTTGTACTGTTGTCAGGACATCACCAAGGTGGCCGGTCATTTTTTTGCCCTTGAAAACCCGACCTGGATCCTGATTCATACCGATGGAACCAGGAACATTGTGGGATAAGGAATTACCGTGAGAAGCACGATTGGAACTGAAGTTATGGCGTTTGATAGCACCAGCATAACCTTTACCAATGGAAACACCCTGAACATCAATCTTCTGTCCCACTTCAAAAAGCGTGACGGGAATGACATCACCAGCTTTCAGTTCAGAAATTTCAGTGGCATCAGCCCGAAATTCACGTAGAATAGACCCCGCTTCAACACCTGCTTTCGCATAGTGCCCAGCAGTCGCTTTATTAACACGTGAAGGACGGCGCTTGCCGAAGGCAACCTGAACAGCGGAATAACCGTCTGTTTCGGTTGTTTTGACTTGCGTAATACGATTGTCAGATACGTCCAACACGGTTACAGGAACAGCAACCCCTTCTTCCGTGAAGATACGCATCATACCAACCTTACGCCCGATAAGGCCTAGGCTCATTTTTATCTCCGTTCCTGCCTACGATTGGGCAGGTCTATTTCCCATACATCAAGACTAACTGCCCCGATGTGCTTAAGCAATATATTATAACCTTTAATACTCTGTTTTCACAATATCCGCATGGTAATCTATGTGGATAAATTACTGCAACTTAATTTCAACATCAACGCCAGCTGGCAGATCGAGTTTCATCAACGCATCAACAGTCTTATCAGTTGGATCAACGATATCCATCAAACGCTGATGAGTTCTAATTTCGAACTGATCACGGGACTTCTTGTTAACATGAGGAGAACGCAAGACATCGAAACGTTCAATCCTAGTTGGCAGCGGAACTGGTCCCTTGACTACTGCACCGGTACGTTTTGCCGTATCAATGATTTCTTGGGCCGATTGATCGATCAGCTTATAATCAAACGCTTTAAGACGAATACGGATTTTCTGGTTTTGCATATAATCTCTCTAAAGAACGATCTGCGGATGAAAATCATCCGCAGTATTTTTCAATAAACAGCCTGTTTATCCAACAAGATTATTCATCAATCTTGGTAACAACCCCTGCACCAACGGTACGCCCTCCTTCGCG
>CAZWTQ010000010.1:0-29264 GCA_964636975.1 uncultured Oxalobacter sp.
CTGCTTCTGCTCCAGCTGCTTCTGGTTCCGCTGCTGCTTCTGCTCCAGCTGCTTCTGGTTCCGCTGCTGCTTCTGCTCCAGCTGCTTCCGCTGCGAAATAATCCGATTTCCATCGGGCAAAAAGCCGACCTTTGCGGTTGGCTTTTTTATCGCTATCACGAAACCATAGACTTCCAATGAGCCCGACTGAAAATCAATGGAATAACAGGAACAACCATGCAAAAGACACTATTTTCGATAGCCCTCCCGATATTGATGCTGACTGCCTGTAGCAAAGAGCATTCCTTTCCTGCAGGGAAAAAAATAAATACTCCTGCTTCCCAAAACAATAAGAACGCAATCCCTATCGATCCAAAGGCTGCTGCGCCGATCGCAACAGATGTACGGACACCATCCGTTGATCCCAAAGCTGGCACACCAATGACGGCAGGGAAACCCTGAAAACCGCTAGGAGACCTATCATCCTCTCTGCATTGTCAACAGCTTCCTGGGGAAACTATATCAAACATCAACCCAACCAATCCCATTTTCCTGATCTGCCACCAAGACTCGTATTCCATAGGCAGAAACTGCCTCCTCAATAGTTCTCTTGGCATATTCGGCCACATTGTTATTCTGACTGAGGTGGGAAACGACCACTGTTCGAAGGCATGAGCGGTCAACATCATTCAGGAAACTGGCGGCAGCAGTATTAGATAGATGACCATAAACACCCCTGATCCGTCGCTTCAGATGTTCCGGATAGATGGATACTTTCAACATCCCTTCATCATAATTGCATTCGAGGAACAGTAGGTGGCAGGCAGATAATTCCCTTTGGATATGTGGCGTCACCTGCCCTGTATCTGTCAGCATACCGATTTTACTTACGCCATCTGCCAGATGGAATTGCAACGGTTCTCTAGCATCATGAGAAATCGTGAATGCAGTTACCCTGAGAACATCAATCTCGATGCAGTCCCCATCCCTACAGAAATTCAGGTCAATATCTGAAAAATCTTTTCCCATTCCCTGAAATGTCCCACTGCTCATCCAGACAGGGATGCCATAGCGCTTCACCAATGGAAGAATACCGTTCGCATGGTCACCATGCTCATGAGTAACAAAAACAGCAGCCAATTCTTCTGGCTGGCAGCCAACCCGTTTAAGGCGCTGAAGGAGCTCATGAATACCAAAACCACAGTCAAACATGATTGTGGTTTTGCGTTCACCATCGATAGAAGTAATCAGCAGTGAATTGCCTTTACTGCCACTACCCAAACAGGCAAACCTCAACATAGGCTATTTTAGCTGATCATACAACAGGGTAACAATCTGCTTGGCAATGGAAGAGGTTTCCAGCTGTCCTCTATCATCCAAGACTACAATTTCAGACCTACCGGAAATTTCCCGAACAGAAATCTGGTATTTGTCAATATGCTTGTCTTTTTTCGACGAAGAGAACCAACCGCTGAACCATCCCTTCTGATCTTCCGGAGTAACTCGTGCTTCAGCATTTTGATCAACATAACGAACATAATACAATCCAGCAGAACGGTCACGATCCTCAACCGTAAAGCCGACATGATCAAGTGCTAAACCAACCCTGCGCCATGCCCTGTCAAAGGCTTCATCAACAACAACCTTGGAAACCCCTTCTTCTGTAACCATCGTTGCCTTGGAAACAACCTGTATAGTCTTCTTTTCAGCAATAGCACGCGCTCGTTTTTCTTCTTTCTTATCCATATCGCTCAAATGAACAAGAAGACGAGCAAGGAACTCTGCTTCCAGTTCAGGATCAGAAGGTCGTGCAGTCCAAACTGTACTTTCCTTATCCATCCCTTGTAATTCTTCTGTAGCCCCTCGATGGCTGATGTAAATTTCTGTTATCCCGTCTGTCCCTCGCTCTAGACGTGTTCTGAACTTGTCCCGTTCACCAGTGGAATACAAGGAATCAAATAGTTTGCCCAAGGTTCTTCGGACAAAGTCTTGAGGAATCTTCGCTCGATTTTCTGCCCAGTCCGTTTCCATGATACCCGTCTCTGGAGAATCAATATTGATCAGGAAACCATTGTCCTGCCAGAAATCCCTGATTGGATTCCATAATGTTTCAGGAGGACGATTGACCACCAACCACCGTTGATTTCCCAAGCGTTCAATATGAATATCCTTTGCCTGATTCGGTGCAACAGACCCCAGCGAAGCAGCATCAGCAGATGCTGACAATCCGCTTTCCATTTCCTGGCGTTGTTGGTTGTAATCAGAAGCCGTAATAACTCCATTGCTTTCAGGAATCATAAAACGGTTATCACGTTGAAGCTGGGTCAAGTCTGGTGGAATTTCCAACCTTCTACCCGGTTTTTGGGAAGCAACATCACTCTTGTAATCGATACGATCTGAATCAAGCAGCTCTTCAAATGAACTGCATGATGCTAAAGACAAGGCAACCATTGTACTGATAAGGACAGCACCGATTTTCTTTCTGACCGACATACATTTGTCTCAAATAGGGACTATCAGATCTGGAGACCACTAATGCGCATCGCTTCTCTGACGGCATCTTTACAGCCATCGGAAAGCGATACCAATGGCAGGCGAATACCTGGCGGGACAATGCCCATCTGGTTCAATGCCCATTTAACAGGAATCGGATTGGCTTCAACAAACAATTTCTGAGCTAATGGTAACAATTCATTGTTCAGACGCATAGCTGTTACAACATCACCTTTCAGTGCGGCTTGGCACATTAGGTGCATTTTCTGAGGTACTACATTACCAACGACAGTGATATTGCCACTTGCTCCAGCCAACATCAAGGAAACTGCTGTCGGATCATCTCCGGAAAAAACTTGGAACCCTTCTGGGATACGACTCAATAAATCCAAGCCACGAGCAATATTACCAGTTGCATCCTTCACCGCAATGATATTTGGGATCTCCGCCAAACGCAGAATAGTCTCATTCGACATATCCGCAACCGTTCTACCTGGAACATTGTAAAGTACAATAGAGATATCCACTGCTTCTGCAATGGCTTTGAAATGTTGGTATATTCCCTCTTGTGTCGGCTTATTGTAATAAGGAACAACCTGCAAAGTGGCATCTGCACCATAGCGTTTGGCATGCTTAGACAATTCAATGGCTTCCGCTGTAGAATTAGCACCAGCACCGGCAATAACAGGAATCCGTCCGGAAGCCTGCTCACAAGTTACACGAATCATTTCCGCATGTTCATCTACATTCAGGGTGGGGGACTCCCCTGTTGTACCGACAACAGACAATGCATCAGTACCTTCGGCAATCAACCAGTCAACGAATTTGCGGGTGCCATTAAAATCGACACCTCCATCCTCATTCATTGGCGTGACCATCGCTACAATACTGCCTTCAATTTTCATGATAACCTCGCTTCAACAGGAATTCGATATCCTAGAATCCGCTAAAAAATTAAACTCCGACAATGCTAATATACATCAATCTGGATAATATATCAGCAAGAAAAAGAAAAAGTGCCTCGTATCCCGTCATTAGAAGAATTCGGATTCAAGTGATTCAGCGCAGAAAATCAGACATTCATTAACCAGCCATCCACCGCTTCGGCACATTCTCTCCCTTCATGGATTGCCCAAACAACCAACGACTGTCCCCTACGGGCATCCCCTGCCGCAAAGACCTTGTCAACAGAAGTTTGGAAACGATTCTCTCCATCACCGTCGGCTTGAATAGTACCGATCCGACTTTTCTTGACTCCGAAAGCTTCAAGAACAGAAGCAACTGGTCCAGCAAATCCCATCGCTAGCAATACCATATCTGCAGGAATCTCAAACTCACTTCCTTCAACTTCCACATATTTTCCAGCCACTTGGTCAACCCTGCAAGCAACCAGTTTTTCAACCCTGCCACGATGTCCAACAATGCGTTTAGCCAACACACTGAAATCCCGTTCACACCCCTCCTCATGGGAAGAAGAAACTGAAAAACGACGAGGCCAATACGGCCAAGTCAACTCCTTGTCTACCATATCCGGTAACTTGGCGTTACGGTCAAACTGAAGGATACTTGTCGCTCCTTGACGATTGGCAATGCCCACACAATCAGATCCAGTATCCCCTCCACCGATAATCACCACCCGTTTACCTTCTGCACTCAAGCGGTTTCGTCCTTTATTTCCAGCGTCTTTCCGATTTTGGGCAGTCAGGAATTCCATCGCATAATGAACCCCTTGCAAATCCGCACCAGAAATACCATCAAGCCGCCGTGGCTGTTCTGCCCCTACCGCCAAGATTACTGCATCGAATTCTGCCTTCAGGGTCTCCGCCGCAATAACTGTCTTTGACATGTTCTGGACGCCATCCGGAATGGTAGCGCCAACTAAGACACTAGGATGAAAAACAACTCCTTCAGCCTCCATCTGCTCCAATCGGCGATCAAGCACATTCTTCTCCAATTTAAAATCAGGAATACCATAACGAAGGAGTCCTCCAACCTTGTCATTTTTTTCGTAAACATGCACATCATGACCTACACGGACAAGCTGTTGTGCTGCAGCAAGCCCTGATGGACCAGACCCAACTACCGCAATCCGCTTGCCGGTCTTTATCGGAGCAACCATCGGTCTGATCCAGTTATTTTTCCAGCCTTTCTCGATAATAAACCTTTCAATTGAGCGGATACCTACCGATTGATAATTCAGCCCCAATGAACAAGCCTGTTCACACGGTGCAGGGCAGACTCTGCCAGTAAATTCCGGGAAATTATTGGTTGCATGCAGTTTGTCTAATGCTTCCTGATCCAACGCATTGTATACTTGGTCATTGAAATCGGGAATCAGGTTACCTAATGGGCAAGCATTGTTGCAGAAAGGAATTCCGCAATCCATACAACGAGCCCCCTGCTGGCGTGCTTGACTGTCTGTCAATGTCAGCGTGAATTCACGACAATGTTTGACCCTGTCTGCTGGAGTGTCATGAAATTCTTCAACCCTGTCAAATTCCTTGAATCCGGTTATCTTTCCCATTTTCGCTTCTATCCTGTTTACCGTTTTTGACACACCTGCCCTTACGCAGCTTTTCCCTCGTCAGCCATTTCCCTGGTGTGATAAAGATCTTCCAACGCCCGTCTGTATTCATCCGGAAATACTTTGACAAAACGACGCCGACAGTTTGACCAATCTTCAAGCAGTCTGCGAGCCGTCATGCTACCAGTATAAGTGAAGTAGTTTTCAATCAGTTGCTTCAAAATGATTTCATCTGCCTGAGGAGCACTATCACGGGTCATCTTGTGCCAACTTTCCCGATGTCCTTTCGATTCTTGATCAAAATAAGATTCAACAGACTCAAGCGTCACCATGGAAAGATTGCATTTCCGTTCAAAACTACCCTCGGGATCATAGACATAGGCAATTCCTCCTGACATACCTGCAGCAAAGTTGCGACCAGTCTCCCCGAGCACAACTACAGTACCACCTGTCATATATTCACAACCATGATCCCCGCAACCTTCTGCCACAGCGATGGCTCCCGAATTGCGGACAGCAAAACGCTCGCCAGTGATACCGTGGAAATAAGCCTCACCGGCAATTGCGCCATACAGAATGGTATTACCTGCAATCATGTTTTGTTCCGGTCGTCCCCGAAACTGGTTATTTGGCCGGACAATCAAGCGCCCCCCAGACAAGCCCTTACCAACATAATCATTCGCATCACCCACCAGATCTAATGTAATGCCATGTGCCAAAAATGCTCCAACCGATTGACCAGCAGTCCCCTGTAGCTGGATATGGATAGTATCATCGGGCAATCCTGCATGACCGTAACGCCGTGCAACTTCCCCTGACAGCATAGCACCTACGCTACGGTTTGCGTTTCTGATAGGATAAATAAAAGAGACCTTTTCCTGATTTTCCAAAGCAAGTGCCGATTGCAGAATCAATCGGTGGTCAATAGCTTTTTCCAAGCCATGATCTTGGGATTCCTGATGAAACCTTGGAACAGTCCCATCAACTTCTGGTTCATAGAACAGACGACTGAAATCTAATCCTGCCTCTTTCCAATTTGCAATGGCTTTCGTTTTTTCCAACAGATCAACACGACCAATCAGCTCATCGTATCTCCGAATACCAAGCTGAGCCATGATTTGGCGCATTTCTTCAGCAACGAAAAACAGGTAATTAACGATATATTCCGGTTTACCCCTGAATTTTTGACGCAGTTCAGGATCCTGTGTTGCGACGCCGACAGGACAAGTATTCAGATGACATTTACGCATCATGATACAGCCTTGAGTAACCAATGGTGCTGTTGCAAACCCTACTTCATCAGCCCCTAGGATTGCGGCAATCACAACATCGCGTCCTGTTTTCATCTGACCATCTGCTTGGATGCGAACACGTCCGCGCAGGTTGTTCATCACCAATGTCTGTTGAGCCTCTGCCAGACCTATTTCCCATGGCGAACCAGTGTTCTTGATGGAAGATAGAGGAGATGCTCCTGTGCCACCGTCATGTCCGGAAATTACGATATGGTCAGCCTTTGCCTTCGCCACCCCTGCTGCTACAGTACCAATTCCCACTTCTGCGACCAGTTTGACGGAAATGGTTGCCCGAGGATTGACATTCTTCAGATCATGAATCAACTGAGCTAAGTCTTCAATCGAATAAATGTCATGATGGGGAGGCGGAGAAATCAAACCAACGCCCGGTACGGAAAAGCGCATGCTGGCAATATATTCTGAAACTTTCTTTCCCGGTAAATGCCCGCCTTCTCCCGGCTTTGCTCCTTGTCCCATCTTAATCTGTATCTCATCAGCAGAATTCAGGTATTCCGCTGTCACTCCAAAACGACCTGAAGCAACCTGTTTGATACGAGAACGTAATGAATCGCCTTCTTGGAGTTTGATGTCCGTCATGATTCTATCTTTGCCCAAGATGGATTGCAAAGTTTCCTCTTGACGAATTTTTTGGCCATTCTGTTCGCCCCTGTAACGGCGAGGATCCTCCCCACCCTCCCCAGTATTGGATTTGCCACCGATACGGTTCATCGCAATCGCCAGGGAAGCATGAGCTTCCGCACTGATCGACCCTAATGACATAGCACCAGTTACAAAACGCCTGACTATTTCTTTTGCTGGTTCAACCTCATCAATAGCGATCGCCTTGGATGGATCAAACCTAAATTCAAACAATCCCCGCAATGTCATCTGACGTTTGGACTGATCATTGATGATTTGAGCATATTCTTTATAGGTGGCATAACTGTTCGCTCGTGTGGAATGCTGTAACTTTGCAATGGCATCTGGTGTAAACATATGGTTTTCACCCTGTTTTCGGAAGGCGTATTCCCCACCAATATCAAGGAAACGGATGGGCATTTCACGAAACCTGAATGCTTTCTTATGCTGAAGCAAGCATTCTTCCGCAATCTCAAAGATACCGAGGCCTTCGACACTAGAAATGGTTCCCTTGAAATACTTCTCAACCAACTTAGTCGACAAGCCAATAGCCTCAAAAATCTGTGCACCACAGTAAGATCGGTATGTCGAAATACCCATCCTAGACATAATCTTCAACAATCCCTTATTGATCGCCTTAATAAAATTCAACTGTGCCTTTTCTGCTGTCAACTCTGCAGCAAGACGTGGTGCAAGTACCGTCAATGTCTCGAGTGCAAGATAGGGATGGACTGCTTCTGCCCCAAACCCTGCCAACAAGGCAAAATGATGGGTCTCCTTTGCAGAACCTGTTTCCACCACCAATCCTGTAGAAGCCCTGAGACCTTTTGCTACTAGATGTTGATGAATGGCGGATGTCGCCAACAATGCAGGAATTGCCAGATTATTCGGGCCTACCTTACGGTCAGAAACAATCAAGATATTATGTCCTGAACGGACAGCATCCACCGCTTCAGCACATAACGATGCCAAATGTGCTTCGATACCTTCTTTACCCCATATCACGGGATAACATATGTTCAATTCATAAGAACGGAACTTACCGTTGGTGTAAGTGTCAATATTACGGATACTGACCATTTCATCGAATCCCAACACTGGTTGGGAAACTTCTAAACGCATCTGCGGATTGACATTGTTTGTATCCAATGGATTCGGTTTTGGACCAATATAAGACAGCAACGACATGATGATCGCTTCACGAATAGGATCGACTGGCGGATTCGTGACTTGGGCAAACGACTGCCGGAAATAGTTGTATAGCGACTTTGGCTGGCTGGATAAAACTGCTAGGGGGGCATCATTACCCATGGAGCCAATTGCTTCTTCTGCTGACATCATCATTGGCGGAAAAATGATCTTCAGGTCTTCCTGTGTGTAACTGAAAGCTTCCTGACGTTGTAGCAGAGGAACTTCCGAAACCGGTCTGCCATGTGCAGAGGCCTTCAAGTCATGTAGTTTGATACAAACAGAATTCGTCCATGCCCTGTAAGGACGTGCATTCGCATATGTATCTTTAATTTCCCTGTCATCGATAATGCGTCCAGTCTCCATATCAATTAGGAACATTTTTCCTGGTTCCAATCGCCATTTTCTAACAATCTTGGTTTCAGGAATTGGAAGCACCCCTGTTTCTGAAGCCATCACCACTAAATCATCATCTGTGATAACATATCGGGCAGGTCGCAGACCATTTCTATCCAATACACCACCAATCTGACGGCCATCAGTGAACGCCATGGCTGCAGGACCATCCCAGGGTTCCATCATCGCCGCGTGATATTCATAAAATGCACGGCGACTATCCGGCATTAAGGAGCTATTTTCCCATGCTTCAGGGATCATCATCATCATGGCATGCGCCAATGGATACCCAGACATCACCAACAGTTCAAGGGCATTATCAAAACATGCTGTATCAGATTGACCTTCATACATCAATGGGTACAATTTTCGCAGGTCGTCTCCAAGTACCACGGAATCCATCATTTCTTCACGGGCGCGGAACCAGTTGAAATTGCCTTTCACCGTATTGATCTCACCATTATGGGCGATCAAACGATAAGGATGTGCCAACGACCACTCAGGAAAGGTATTTGTTGAAAAACGCTGATGAACCATGGCAAGTGCCGACACACAGCGCTCGTCTTGCAGATCCAAGTAATATTCTTGAACCTGATTGACCAGTAACAACCCCTTATAAACGATTGTACGAGCTGACATTGATGGGACAAAGAATTCCTTGCAATGCTTTAGATCCAATGCCTGGATAGCATGACCTGCAGACTTGCGGATGACAAACAGTTTACGCTCCAGTGCATCCGTCACCATCGTATCCGGTCCTCGGCCAATGAAAATCTGGCGGATCACCGGTTCTTTTTCCTTGACCCGTGGCGACATCGGCATATCTGTGTTGACCGGCACATCGCGCCACCCCAGAACAATCTGTTTTTCCGCACGGACAGCTCGCTCGATCTCTTTTTCACACGCCAAACGAGAAGCATGCTCCTTGGGCAGAAAAACCATCCCCACCCCATATTCTCCGGGAGGAGGTAGCGTTACACCCTGTGATGCCATTTCCTCACGGAAAAAACCATCCGGGATCTGGATAAGAATACCTGCGCCATCCCCCATTAGCTTATCGGCACCCACAGCACCACGATGATCCAAGTTTTTCAGGATCAACAGCCCCTGTTCAACGATTGAATGACTTTTGACACCTTTGATATGTGCGACAAAACCCACACCACAGGCATCATGTTCATCCGAAGGACTATAAAGACCTTGCCCGTTCATACATTCTCCATTCATCCGCTTAATACAATGAGTACAGATTAATATGGCTTTCCAATTTCGACAATAGGAAAAATAGGGTCAGCGTCAATTTCTAAAATTCATTCAACAAAAAGGAATTTGAATTAGGGACATAGTAATAAATTTTTAGTAAAATTTTTTATAAGAAAATATTTTACTATTTAAAACAACATGTTATTGCTGATTTTCTACTGACATAAAAAGACAAAATAACCTGAAAAAGCCTTATCAAGATTAAATCTTTCTGGAAACCTTGAAAAAACATCGATTGACATGACAGTTCCTTCAATCAATCCAGAAAAACAACAGATATCACTTCGCCGTGTAAGCAGGACGACCCTGCTGTCCCATACGAAAAGGTTTTCCAACCCGTTTTTCCAACTGCATAATGAATGGACGGGAACCCAATGGCCATCCCCTTGTCAGAACCCGTTCCAGAAAAGCGTCCTCATGCTGGCTAAATTCCTGCATAAAAGACAGATAAACTGATTCGCGCTCAAACGGTGTATTGCCAAGGTTCCAATAAAGGATATGATCCCGGATTATCGGTGAATGTCTTGCACCTGTATGGTGACTGTAACTTGACCACTGATATTCCCCTGCCTTCCCAGACAGTCCACCCACCACAGGACGCATTTCAATGAACCGGTAACATTTCATCAACCACGACTCTGCCTCGACCACTGAAGTCCTGAAACGTCCCTCCCAAAGAGTACCGCTACGACCATAGCGACGGTTGAAATAAGGAACATAGCAACGTCCCATCCATTGCATCATCCCGGCAAGGCTATCATCATCAGCAGGCGTTACCAGTAGGCAGACACTACTGTCCAGCAAAACATAAGCATGGATATCAACCCGATATCGATTCGATGCTTTTCCCAAGTAATCCAGATACAGCATCCGATCCTCTTCATCGCAGAATACTTGTTGCTTATTGTTTCCTTGATGGAAAACGTGATGGGGATATCCCGGCAAGACTAAACGGGCACTCCGTGCCATAAAAAAGCTCTCTGAAAAAATGGATTAGATAATATAAAAAGACCCTGTCCCTGTTTTTTCAATAATCATCTATAAGACAGAAGCAATATGCCCCCATATTAGCAAAAAATCTGGGAGCAGCTTTAACTTTAATTCTACATTTTCAAAGATGTTTTTTGCCTTCTGAAAAGGCTTCCTATAGAAAGCTACCCGAAATTAATCATTGTTTTCCTTTCTGTCTCGAAACTGTCACAAGTATTTTAATATTTGTTATGATAGCTTTTAATTGCTTTTGTCAACTGAAAACAGAATATGGCAGGAGGTTTTAATGTCAGACGATGGAAAGACACTTACGAAAAACAGTCTTGGACTTTCGGTAACTCATCAAAATTCCTACCTTTACCTGAACAGGGAGCTCTCGTTGCTTGAATTCAACCGTCGTGTCATTGCACAGGCTGAAAATGAATCCATTCCCCTGCTTGAACGGTTACGTTACCTCTGTATCGGAGCTAGCAACTTGGACGAATTCTTTGAAATCCGTATTTCCAGCCAACTAGCGCACCGAACCCATGAGACCAAATCGTTCTCCAACACTGTCCTGCATCAAATCAGTGAACGTTGCCATGAACTAGTAGATATGCAGTATGCCTTGCTGAACAACCAGATCTTGCCTCAAATGGCGGAGCAGGGTCTCCATCTGCTGATCCATGAGCAAAATTGGAATGATAAACAGCGTGCTTGGGCAAAAAACTATTTTGAAAAGCAGATTTACCCCGCTTTGACTCCTATTGTGCTAGATCCAGCACATCCTTTTCCGAAAACAGCTAACAAAAGCCTGAACTTCATTGTCTCTCTTGCTGGAAAAGACATTTTTGGTCGGGGCAGTACAATTGCTATTGTTAAAGCTCCCCGAATCTTGCCTCGTATCATCGAAATGCCCAATCACCTAGTTGAGAATGGTAAAGGATTCTGCCTACTATCCTCGCTAATTCTTGCCAACATATCATCCCTCTTTCCTGAACGTGAAATCTTGGCACATGCACAGTTTCGGGTAACTCGCGACAGCGATCTCTGGGTTGATGAAGAAGAAGTCAAGAACCTGCGTCAAGCTCTCAAGACCAGCCTACAAAACCGTCAATTCGGTCGTGCTGTCCGACTCGAGATCTCGAAAGACAGTCCTAAATACCTGGTTGAATTTCTGATGAATGAGTTCAATCTTGACAAAGACTATGTTTATCAAGTCAATGGTCCTGTCAACCTTGTCAGACTGAACCAGCTCTTCAAGTTTGTTTCAACCCCGCATTTTTACTTTAAACCTTATCATGCTTCCTTGCATCCTGATGCTAGGGGTAATAATACGCTGTTTGATACTCTCAAAAAACACGATATCTTGTTACATCACCCATACCAGTCATTCAGGACTGTCGTTGATTTCATCCGTGATGCGGCAAATGATCCTGATGTCATCGTTATCAAACAGACTGTTTACCGTGTTGGAGAAGATTCTGAAATCATGCAGGCACTGATTGATGCGGCAAATCGGGGTAAGGAAGTCATCGTTGTCGTTGAAATCAAAGCTCGTTTTGATGAAGAACAGAACATCGACTGGTCTCAGCGGCTCGAGCAGGCCGGGGCTCAAGTTATTTATGGGGTCATGGGACTAAAAACCCATGCAAAACTAGCCTTGGTCATCCGCAAGGAACAGGGACAATTCCGCTATTATGCCCATCTTGGTACTGGCAATTACCATGGCATAACAACAAAGCTCTATACAGACTTCGGGTTGCTCACAGCCCATCACCGAATTACCCAAGAAGTCAATGATGTCTTTGTCCACATCGCCAGCATTACCAAACCGAAAAAGATGGAATACTTATGGCTGGCACCGTTTACCATGCACCGTAACATTATCCGTGGCATCCTGAACGAAGTCCGTATTGCCCGGCAAGGACGACCTGCCCATATTATCGCCAAGATGAACTCCTTAATTGAGGAGTCTACTATCCGTGCGCTGTACCTTGCCTCCTCGGCAGGAGTTAAAATCGACTTGATTGTCCGTGGAGCCTGTTCACTACGTCCGGGCGTTCCAAAACTTTCGGAGAACATCAAAGTTCACTCTATAATTGGTCGTTTTCTAGAGCACGAACGCATCTATTATTTCAGGAATGACCTGAAACAGAACCTCTACCTGTCCAGCGCAGACTGGATGGGCAGAAACCTGTTCCGGCGTATTGAAGTCGCCTTTCCCGTCCTCGATCCTGTACTGAAACGCCGTGTCATCGAAGAAGGTCTGCGTTATTACATCAAAGATAACACCAACACATGGATTCTGCAGACAGATGGCGAATACAAACGCAAGAAAATCCGTCGGAAACAAAACCGGTTCGGAGCTCAGCAATACCTTTCCTCCGTCTATGATGCCAATGCCCAAGAAACGGCTATTACCGCGGACGAGGAAACTGCTCCCAGAAAAGAACTAATCAATAAAACCAAGAAGCCAATTGAAAAGAAACCAGCAAGCGCCCAAGAAACTACCAAAGTTTCATCAGCCGGACAAATTTCCAAAGCAGATGAATTACCTGCCAAATCAGAACCCGCTATCATCAAAACAGATGTGATTCAACCTGTTAACAAGGCTGTAGAAATACCGTCTGCTACTGATAGCTTAAACACCTAACTGCCCCTGCAAAGCCAGGTATTCCCTCTGCCAGTACTCTTCAGATACTGGCAGTTTCTTTTTTCGTTGCTTGAAGGCAAAGAGTCGTAAGGACAAGCAACATTTCCAAAAACTTTCTCAATTTCGGATAAAATGGATACTATAGGTTTTGTAGCCTGTCTGTTGCCTGAGCGTTCTAGACAATCTGGTAAAGGCATCGGGGATGCTTGAACAAAGAGTTAGCTCCATCTCATAATCTTTTCCACCATTAATAAGCCGATGATTAATTTTCCCCGAGGCTTTCAATTGATACGTTGCCAGCAACCCCAAAAAACTCTCTTTAGTCACATGACCATTTCGTGCAAACGTCACATTAAAATGGGCATATTGCCTTGCATGGATGATGCGCTCGATTTTCTGAACGCAGGAAAGAATCAGGATTAAACAGACCGTTGCTAAAATACCCGTATAGAAAAAACCGATTCCCAAAAGAATACCGATGATTCCCGTCACCCAGATGGCAGCAGCCGTCGTCAGACCGCGGATGGTAAATCCCTCTCGGAAAATAGCTCCCGCACCTAAGAAAGCGATGCCTTCGCCAACCCCCTGCATAAGACGGGAACCATCTGCTCTATAGACATCCACCGATGCTCCTGCCAACCAGATAGCACCATGTTGTTGGGCGTGAATAATCGCAACAGAAGCCAAACAGATCAGGCAATAAGTCCTGATTCCTGCCGAATGTCCATGGAATGAACGTTCAAAACCGATACACCCACCCATAATGAGTGCACAGGCTAACTTTACTGTCACTAGAAGATAGGGAAGTTCTGTGGATGCTGCGGCTTGGGCACATTCAAGTTCCAGTAAGGTATCAATAATAATCATAACGCACTCAGTCACGGAAGAATTCTATGTTGAATGTCTTGTATTCTGGCTTTTGCCTCAAAGTTTTGGCGAGAAGGCTAAACGAATCTGGCTTGGATGAGCGAATGGTCATATTGAGTTCACAATCACTGCCATCATTGACAATCTGATGGTTCATATTTCCGATTATCTCAAACTTATAATCTGATAGAAGTTTTAGAAAATCTTCTTCCTGTATTGTACTATCCCTGCTAAATGACACCATGCAATAGGCATAGATCTGGAAATGAATCAACGTTTCAACCTGACGAAAAACTGTCAGGATAATAATAGTAATCACTGTTGTAATGGCACCGATATAGAAAAAACCAATTCCAAACAGCATTCCAATTGGAGCAGTAATCCAGATGGAAGCGGCTGTTGTTAAGCCCTTGATGGTCAACCCTTCGCGAAAAATAACACCTGCTCCAAGAAATCCGATACCAGTCATGATCCCCTGCATGACACGGGTCGCATCCGTTCGGTAAATATCAGGAGCCCCTGACAACCAGACGGGTAAATAAACAATCACCTGAACCAATACCGCACTGGCCAAACAGACGATGCTATGTGTCCTGAATCCTGTTGGCCTACCATGGATTGCACGTTCCAAACCGATCAAACCACCTGCGCAAACTGCACAAAACAGTTTCACTGCAACAAAAAAATAGGGGACTTCTGTAGTAGCTACAGTATCTATCATACCTTTCCCGATGCCCAATATTGGCAAAACAACTCACATTCCAGGAAAAAATCAACTATTGACTTCCAACAAACCTTTTTCACTATATCAACCAAAATACCTACTTTAATGAAAAATTTTAAGCAGGAAACCTGCCTGGGAATAGCTGACCAAGCGAGTTCTTCTCTCATTTCAACACGGTCTCAGTTGAAACGGCATTCCAGCATCTTTCCAGAATTTCTCTTCACGTTTCAACCAGAACAACAAGGTTTCATACTGGTCAAACCATACTTTTGGCAAGGCAATTTCGATATGACTATCTACTGAGATTTTCAGCTTATTGAATTTGAAACCGACCTTGGCATGCTGAAATATCACCGCAAGTCGCAATGCTAGAACTGCTTTTACCAGATCCCGTGAAGTCATGAAACCTTCCAGTTTTTTGAGATTGCCCATCTGCCCAAGAACAAAACGACTCATAAGATACTTTTCACGAGTTGTAAACCCTACCATATCTGCATATTTAAGCAGATACGCACCATGACGGTGGTAGCCCGTTGGCGAAATAAAAATACCAACCTCGTGTAGCAATGCACTCCAATACAGCAGTTTGCAGAAATGATCTGTTTTAGGCTGCATCAGCGAATAAGCTGCAAACGCATATTCAGCAACACGCTGCGCCCGTTTTTCATCAATATGGAAACGACCAATCATTTGCCTGACAGCCTGCTCACGACGATCCGTCTGGTTCAATTTGAGATAGGTATCCCATATGACCCCGACACGCAACCCTGCTTCAATCGGGAAAATCCGATCAATACCAAACAACTCCATCAATACCAACAGAATAGACAATCCTCCCAGAATCGAGGAAACCCGTTCTGACCGAACTCCCTGCAACCTTAACTGGTCAATCTGACCGACTTCTATCATCCTAGATTTCAGTCTCTTCAAGTTTTCAAGGGTAAATAAGCCATCGCCAATTTCATTAATAGCCAACATCTCTCCCGTCGCCCGAATGGTACCTGAAGAACCATACACAGTTGTCCATCCAGACTGACGGTAATAATCGGCGGCATCCTCAAAATGACTCTTTGCGAACAACAGTGCCGCATCAAACGATGATTCATCAATCCTGCCATTCGGAAAGAACTCCTGACTCTGATGCACGGTACCAACAGGAAAAGACTCTACCCGCTTGATATCATCGCCATGACCGATAACCAGTTCTGTTGAACCTCCCCCAATATCAATCACCAAGCGCCTCTCATCTGCTACCTTCAGCACATTGGCAACACCCAAATAAATCAGACGTCCTTCCTCTTCACCTGAAATGACATCAATCGGATAACCCAGTAGTTTTTCCGCCTCTGTCAGAAAATCCTGAGCATTTTTTGCAACACGGAAAGTGTTTGTAGCGACAGCGTGCACCTCTGTTAGAGGGCACGACTCAAGAAATACCCTGATACGGCGGATCGACATCAACCCCCTTGCAACTGCTTCAGGCGTCAGCATACAATCCCCATCCAATCCTGCTGCCATGCGGTTGGATTCACGAATACTCCTGAAGATCTTTATTGTTCCATTTTCCACATCACCAATATGGGCACGGAAACTGTTGGAACCCAAATCAATTGCCGCAAATATTTGAATCTCCTTCCCTGCAAAAAATATCCATTCTACAAATTCGCATTTATTATACCAGCGTTATGCCAGTGAAACCTGATGACCTGAGAAAGTCCGTTGCCTCGAAAACAGTAATATTCCCCACGTAAGGAAAAGATAAACCGTCCACTATGCGACAACCATCTTGTCCCTTCAAGAAAACCTGACTATGATGTCTTTCTTCATCTCATAAATGCTTTATGTTTGCGATTGTCTGGTTTCCCGCTCTGATCTGTTTATGCTCGGGCTACTTTTTCATGAGCGTTGCCCCGCTCAGTTCCCAATTCATGTCACTTTTCGGGGTTGGTTACGCTGGTCTATCACTTTTTCTCAGTGGACTACTCTGGGCACATAGCTTTGTCCAACTGCCCGCAGGCTTGATTCTTGACAAGATTGGTGCCTACAAAGGCTTTCTCATCGCCATCATCATCGCCATTATCGCCAATATCCTGCCTTTCCTTGCCGAAGACAACATCATGCTCGCCACAAGTCTTCGGTTTCTAGCAGGGTTTAGCTCCGGTTCCCTTTTCCTGATCGGTATCAAAATGATCGGCATGCAAGCACCTCCCGATAAAGTTGCCCAAGCACAAGGCATCCAAGGAGCAGCTTTCTGCCTAGGAACCATGTTACCATTCATCACATTATCCCATCTTGGCGATGAAGCATGGCGCTTTTCCTACATCATTCCTGTCTTACTTTCAATCTTGACCATCGTGCTTTCCTTCCTGCTTCCTAAAAAAGTCCGAAAAAAGGAAACTTTCAATGATGGAGGCATTTCCAAACTGTTCTCTGCTCTCAAAACTGTTTCTACTTCCATGCCGATATGGACGCTTGGCGTTTTCCATGGGTTTTCTTACGGTACCCTCAACAACTTGGGACAATGGCTACCGTCCATCCTCGCCGATATTCATGGCAGCAGTACAGCGATTGCATGGAGCCTCGCAACAGGCGCAGTCCTATTAATCGGTACGATCAGCAGAGCCAGCGGTAGCACGCTGCTAAAATGGCTGTCCAAGAATGCTATCATTAATTTTTCCGTCTTTGCCATTGGCATCCTTTACATCGTCCTTGGTCTTATTGGCAACGTTTATATCGGTCTTGCAGTCGGTTTTGGTCTTGCCATCCTCGGAGGATGTAATTATGGCTCCATTTTCAGCATGACTGGTCATATTATGGAACCGATGTATTTGGCAACCGCAGCAGGCTTCATGAACATGATTGCCAATATTGCCAATGTCCTACTTACCATTATCCTTGGTACTGTACGGGCATATACCGGCAGTTTCAGCGCAGCCCTTATCGCAGCCGGCATCACGGCACTTACTGTTTGGTTCATCGGTGGGCGCATCATTAACAGGCTCAAGGGAAAAACTCAGTAGCCTGAATCTCTGTCAAACACCGTCTTACTCAAAAACAACAATCCTTTCTTTCAAATCCAGATAAAAGGTATCATCTAGATATCTTTCTCCCTCTGTCTATCAGAAAGGAATGTCATCATCCATCGGAAAGCCTGGTGACATGCCGTCACTGTCTTGGGGCTGCGACTGTGTCTTTCCAAGATTCTGACGGGGAGACTGTTGCTGGAAACCACTATCATACCCACCAACAGGATCACCATTCCCCTGGCGGGAACCCAACATCTGCATCTGCTCAGCAATGATGTCGGTCGAATATCGTTCAATGCCGTCCCGGTCGGTGTATTTACTGGTTTTCAAGCGCCCTTCAACATAGACTTGTGAACCTTTTTTCAGATACTGGCCGGCGATTTCTGCCAATTTGCCGAAGAAGATAACCCGATGCCATTCCGTATTCTCGATCCTTTCGCCAGTTTGACGATCTTTACGTACATTGGTTGTCGCAATTGACACACGCGTCACTTGTTCATTATTTGGCGAAGAACGGGTTTCCGGATCACGTCCCAAATTACCGACAATAATTACTTTATTAATCGATGCCATGGCATTCTCCTAATTGGAAAATCAATAAAAATTATCTAGATAGATATGGATGCCCGCATTATAAGACACCAACATCGAACCTTCCACTTACTGTACGTAATATCATATCATTATTTTATGATTTTCATAGACCATGGATGATACAAAGTTTCCATAAGGAATGACTGTTATGATATACAGCATATTTCCCCTACTCTTAATCCTCTTGCATCATAGGTAACCATGTCCATGCAAGTGCGAACAAAGGCCATGAAAAGCGAAATACGTTATATTATAGATTCCCTACAGAAGAAATAGCAGTAGGAGGCTTTGGTTCTACGGACTTTGTTATGCTGGATTCAGAAGAAAAAATCATCATCCGAGGTGTGCGTACGCACAACCTGAAAAACATCAATCTTGACCTACCTAGAAACAAACTAATTGTCATAACCGGGATATCTGGCTCCGGAAAATCATCACTGGCCTTTGATACCCTTTATGCGGAAGGGCAACGGCGTTATGTAGAATCACTGTCTGCTTATGCGCGGCAATTCCTGCAATTGATGGAAAAACCCGATGTAGATTTGATTGAGGGACTTTCCCCTGCAATTGCCATTGACCAGAAATCGACCTCGCACAACCCTCGTTCAACGATCGGCACCGTCACAGAAATTTACGATTACTTGCGCCTACTCTTCGCCCGTATCGGGACACCACATTGCCCAGACCATCCCGAACACACCCTTGCCGTCCAATCTGTTTCCCAAATGGTAGATTCCACTCTAGCGCTACCAGAAGGAACCCGATTGATGATCCTAGCGCCAGTCGTAACTGCCCGTAAAGGAAAACACTATGACCTGCTTGAACAGCTACAGGCACAGGGATTCATCCGCTTCAGGATCAAGAGCGGGACAAAGTCAGCTAAAATCCACCTCTCCGATGACCTGCCTACCTTAAATAAGAATGAAAAACATTCAATTGATGTTGTTGTCGACCGTGTCCGTACCAATACGGGTATTCGGCAACGTTTGGCAGAAAGTTTTGAAACTGCTCTGCGTATCGCAGATGGCAAAGCAGTTATTTCCAATATAGAAACTGGAGAAGAGCAGGTTTTCTCAAACCGGTTTGCCTGCCCTGAATGTGGCTGGTCATTGGCAGAACTGGAACCCCGCTTGTTTTCTTTCAACAATCCTATGGGAGCCTGCCCTGACTGCGATGGTATCGGACATATCGAGTTCTTCGACCCGAAACGAATTGTGCAACATCCAGATATTTCTCTGGCAGCAGGTGCACTGAAAGGCTGGGATCGGCGTAATCCCATGCTATTTCAGATGCTTCAGTCTATCGCCTTGCACTATGGTTTTGACCTGGATACTCCATTCCAGAAGTTGCCAGAACATATCCAGCATATCCTGATTTTTGGTTCTGGAACAGAAAAAATCCCGTTCACTACTCTCAACCGCCAAGGGCATCCATGGATACGGGAACATCCTTTTGAAGGAGTTCTGCACAATCTGGAACGCCGATTCAGAGAATCGGAATCCATAGCTGTCAAGGAAGACCTAGCGAAACTAATTGGTACACGCCCATGCCCCAGTTGTAATGGTGCAAGACTGCGACGAGAAGCACTTTCTGTTTGTATTGGCGAAAACGACCAGAAACGAGCTATCCATGAAGTGACCCGCATGTCCCTAGGTGATGCTTTGCGCTATTTTGAAACGCTGTCCCTGACCGGTGCAAAGAAAACCATTGCGACCCGAATTCTCAATGAAGTGACTTCACGCCTACGTTTCCTTAACGATGTTGGACTGGATTACCTGTCATTGGAACGCAATGCTGAAACTCTATCAGGCGGTGAATCCCAGCGTATCCGCCTAGCATCTCAGATCGGTAGCGGTCTGACGGGCGTCATGTATGTCTTGGATGAACCTTCAATCGGTTTGCATCAACGAGATAATGATCGCCTTATTGCAACATTGAAGCACCTACGTGACATTGGCAACACTGTAATTGTAGTAGAACACGATGAAGACGCCATCCGTTCTGCTGATTTCATTGTGGACATGGGACCAGGAGCCGGTGAACATGGCGGAACCGTAGTAGCGTCGGGTAGTCCAATAACCATATTGGCTTCTGAAACCTCGCTGACAGCGCAGTACCTGAATGGCATCAAAACAATCCCTGTCCCTACCCGGCGGATTACCCCTGATCCTGCACGTCACTTGGTCATACATGGCGCTAGCGGCAACAACCTGAAACAGGTAACGCTGTCCCTACCCGTTGGTCTACTGACCTGTGTAACTGGTGTTTCTGGCTCTGGTAAATCGACATTGGTCAATGATACGCTGTTTACTGCTGTAGCCAGACAAATCAATGGCGCCCAAACCGAACCTGCTCCTTATAAAACCATTGAAGGCATCGAATATTTCGACAAGGTGATTGCCGTAAATCAGGCACCAATTGGACGGACGCCCCGTTCAAATCCTGCCACTTATACTGGTTTGTTCACTCCAATCAGGGAATTGTTTGCAGATGTTCCGCAATCCCGGGAACGAGGGTATTCAGCTGGTCGTTTTTCCTTCAATGTCAAGGGTGGCCGCTGTGAAGCCTGCCAAGGCGACGGTGTTCTGAAAGTCGCCATGCATTTCCTGCCAGACATGTATGTCCCATGTGATATCTGTCATGGACAACGTTATAACAGAGAAACACTTGAAATTACTTATCGGGATAAGAACATCTCGGATGTATTAAATATGACGGTTGAAGAAGCTTATGACTTTTTCAATGCCATCCCTGCCATTGTCAGACGGCTGAAAACCCTGTTGGATGTGGGACTGGGTTATATTCGATTAGGACAGAGTGCAACAACCCTATCGGGCGGTGAAGCTCAACGGGTTAAATTGTCATTGGAACTATCAAAGCGGGATACCGGACGTACCTTATATATCCTGGATGAACCGACCACAGGTCTGCATTTCCAGGATATTGACATGTTGCTAAAAGTCATCCACCGTTTACGCGATCAGGGAAATACTGTTGTTATCATTGAACATAACCTGGATATCATCAAGACTGCAGACTGGATTATCGATTTAGGTCCTGAAGGCGGTGCACGAGGTGGTCAAATCATCGCAACAGGGACACCTGAAGCCATCACACAGAATTCTGCCAGCATCACTGGTCGATATCTGAGAGCCATGCTAGGCTCACAGAAGAACTCTGCATCAGACATCATCGGTAATAGGCAACCACCCCAAAAAGCAATTGATCAACAAACCAATGGAGAAAAAACCGGGACAGGTTAGTCTGCTCCTCCTTCATTACGGAATACTTCTTTCCTAGCACTGAAAATATATTCTTCAGCTATGATGATACTGTCCCTGCCTCCTCCCAGTACCAAGACATCCTCTGCCTCAATTCTAATCTCCGAATGAACCCCTAATTTGACTGTATTGCGGACAACAGCAACCACATCCGCCTTGGGTTCAGGAAAAGGAATACCAAGAGGAGACCACCCAATGGCAGGAGATCCGGGGGGAACACGTACCGAATGAAGATGCCGCGATGTATCTTCCATAAAAGCAATATCACGATCACCGTGGAAATATTCCCGCAAATCCGCATACCGTGACATACGAGCAGTCCTAACGCGTCGCAGTATCCGTTTCATCGGTACCCCTGCGGCAAGCATCGCACTAGAAGCCAGCACCAACGAGCATTCCAAGATTTCAGGAACTACCTCATCTGCACCAGCTTGCATGAGCTGCTCAAAATCGTTTTCATCACTGCACCGAACAATGACAGGAATATCCGGAGCAATACTTTTTGCATAATGCAACACCCGCATTGCTGCATCTCTCCGGTCAAGTGCAATGACGATACTTGAAGCACGGCCGATGCCTGCTGCAATCAGTGCCTCATGCCGTGTCACATCTGCATATGAGACCTTCTCTCCAGCTATATCAGCTTTTTTGACATGATCTAGATCCAAATCCAATGCACGATACGGAATATCCTGTTCTTCAAGTAGCTTGGCAACAGCCTGTCCAACCCTACCGAAGCCACAGATGATAACATGCTTGCGTAGCAGCATGGTCTGACTGGCAAGCTGGGTCAATTCTACAGACCGTTTCATCCATTCATCCCTTGAGAAATACGAAACAATCTTGTCAGCATTAACGATGACGAATGGAGCCATGAGCATCGAAACCACCATGGATGCCAAGGTCGCCTGATAAAACCATGGTTCGATCATCTTATAGTTCGCAGCCTGGTTGATAAGAACAAAACTGAATTCGCTCGCTTGAGAGAGAACCAATGCAACCTTGATACTGACGCCTTTAGAAGCACCCCAAAAATGGGTAACAATAACTGTCACCCCAAACTGGAATATAAAAGTACAAACAACCATGATGAGAATTACCCACCATCGATCCCTGACCAACCACAAGTTGAGCATCATGCCGATTGTAATGAAATACAATCCCAGCAGTACATCCCTGAATGATCGGATATCTGTATCAACCTCAATCTTGTATCGGGTTTCCGCAATAAGCATGCCTGCAATAAAAGCGCCCAATTCAAGAGAAAGTCCGATGGTTTCTGTGATCCATGCTGCCCCTAGCGTCATCAACAACAGGTTAAGCATAAAGAGTTCCTGGGAACCGGTTCCTGCAACAATACTCATCCAGCGGTGCATCAACCGTTTACCGATGAAGAACATGACCCCAAGTGCAAAAACGATCTTTGCCAGAGTCAAGCCGATATCCATCCAGATATTGTCTGAATTTGAGGCAAGAGAAGGGACAATCATCAAAAGGATGACGACAGCGATATCCTGGAAAAGTAAAATGCCAAGCACCCTACGCCCATACTCTGTCTCAAGTTCCATCCGGTCGGCTAGCATCTTGGTGACGATGGCAGTGGAAGAGAGTGCCCATGCACCTCCAATGGCAAATGCCGCCTGCCATGACATACCAGATTCTGGTATAAAGATCGCCATAATGCCTGATATAATAATAGCGATAATCACCGATGCTGAAACCTGCGCAAACCCCAATCCAAATACAATCTTGCGCATAACCATCAGCTGCTTGAATGAAAATTCAAGCCCAACAGTGAACATCAGGAAAACAACTCCGAATTCGGCAAGGCTTCGCAATGGACGGGCATCGCTGACAAGTCCCATGGCATACGGACCGACAGCAACGCCAACAGCCAAATATCCTAGGATGGAAGGCAATTTGGAGTAACGGAAAACCAAGACACCAATCACTGCGGTTCCCAACATGAGCAACACAAATTCAAGAGATGACTGTATATGCATGAGTGGACAACCAAAATATGATTTGATGGAACAGGTATAAAAAGTGACTGCAACGATATTATGGCTTATTCAATACAAATTGTCCTGAAAAATCCACCTTCCATGGAAATCGACCATTTATTCAAAAGCAGGCCATTCTTGCAAGCAGGATTCATGCCTAAAATACTCATCATGTGTTTTTCAGTTTATACTTTCGCCATTACAGCAGAAAGTTCATAGACCATGTCAATTGATAAAGAACGAGTATTGAAATTGGCAGACGATACGATTTGTATTGAATCCCTAGAATTGAATGCGCTCAGGGAACGTCTGAAACAGGAGGATTCCGTCCATTTTGTTGAATCTGTCTCTCTTCTACTAAACTGTAAAGGACGGGTTGTTATCTCTGGTATCGGAAAATCTGGCCATATTGCCCGCAAGATTGCAGCAACGATGGCATCTACAGGAACTCCTGCGATGTTTGTCCATCCTGCAGAGGCTATGCACGGAGACTTGGGTATGATCACCAAAGAAGACATTTTCATCGGTATTTCCTATTCCGGAGAGGCGGCAGAACTCCTTGCTATTGCTCCGATTATTAAACGTCAGAGGATTCGGTTCATTGCCATGACAGGCAATCCTGCCTCATGCATAGCAAAGATTGCCGATATCCATCTGAATCTGCATGTCGAACGTGAGGCATGTCCTCTGAACCTAGCTCCGACAGCCAGTACAACGGTAGCACTTGCCCTAGGCGATGCCCTCGCTATCGCCACTTTGGACGCCAAAGGGTTCCGTAAAGAAGATTTCGCCCTTTCCCATCCTGGTGGAATATTGGGCAGGCGCCTACTGACTCATGTTTCTGATGTGATGCGACAAGGAGAAGACATCCCTGTTGTCCATACAGGAACAAAACTGTTTGACGCACTATTTGAAATCACCAAAAAAGGCATGGCCATGACGGCAGTAGTTGATGGGAGAAACAAAGTTGTCGGGATATTTACTGATGGAGACCTACGTCGCCTGATTGAGAAGCAATGGGATTTATCCTCCCTGCTGATTGATGAGGTCATGACCCTGAATCCCCGAACCATCAGTCCTGAAAAAATGGCTGTGGAGGCTGTTCCCATCATGGAGAAATACCGCATCAATCAACTGTTAGTGACTGATGCAGAAGGCAGGCTGACAGGTGCATTACACATTCATGACCTGACTGTAGCAAAGGTAATCTGATGAACAAACAATCACTACAAGCAAGACTTGCTAAAATCAAGATGATAATCTTTGATGTCGATGGCGTCTTGACTGATGGCAAAATGCATTATGGTTCTGATGGTGAATTCTTTAAGAGTTTCCATGTACGGGATGGGTTGGGCATTCGTTTTCTGAAGCAGGCCGGCATCAAAACGGCTATTATCAGTGCACGCAATACACCAATCACCAACCATAGGGCGACCGATATTGAGATTACCCATATCATCCAAGGTGCCAGTCAAAAACAGGAGGCTCTTGCTATCCTACTGGAAAGGACTGGACTGACCCCTGAAGAATGTGCCTACATTGGAGATGATGTCATTGACCTACCTGCCATTACACGGGTCGGCGTTTCTTTTGCTGTGAACAATGCCCATCCAGATGTAATTGACAGGGTGGATATTGTGACAAAAAATGCTGGTGGAGATGGTGCTGTCCGCGAAGTCTGCGATATTATCCTTAAAGCAACCGGTGGTTACACCGCCATCCTGGAATCTTATCTGAAATGAATACCGGTACAAAATCCTCCATACGTAAACAAGGGCTAATTGTCCTGATTATCGCTGCAACCTTGGCATCGGGTAGCATGTGGGTCAATATGGTATTGAAGAAAAGCGCTATCAAGGAACCTTCTGATATCCAACGCACAGACCCTGACTATATCATTGAAGATTTCAAATACTACCGCTTCATGCCGAATGGAAACCCGCACTATGAAGTCTTCGGCAAAAAACTGACCCATTATCCTATTGAAGATGCTTATCGGATTGAAGCCCCTTTGCTTCACCTGCAAAACAGTAAAAAACTACTTCAGACTATTGAAGCTGACGAAGCCTTTGCCGAAGACTTCAACACTAAAGTCCATCTGACGAATAATGTTCGCTTGGAGGAAGAAGGGGCTGAAGGTAAAGCCAACCGGATTTTGACCACTGAATACTTATTGTACTATCCCGATGACATGGTTTCAGTCACTGACAGGGAAGTCACCATCCGCCAAGGCAAGAACACCTTGAAGGGTACCGGAATGAAAACCAACGAAGCCTCCCGAGAAATAGAAATGCGCGGTCGAGTCCATGTCATGCTCTATCCTAATGGGGACAAAGCAGAAAAACCTGAAAATCCGGAAAATAGTACCCAGCAACCAGCCATTACCCCTGCGACAGAGAATCCGCAGTAGACCGACTTGCATGAATCTCCGATTGAATCAACCATGAAAAAGAACCTCATCAAGACCATCGCTTTCTGCCTATGCATTACATTACCTTTCAGCGCCTCCGCTGAAAAAGCAGATTCCAAGAAACCAACCCATATCGAAGCCGACCAGATGAATTCGGATGATGTAAACCAAGTAACAATCTTTACAGGTAATGTCATCATCACAAAAGGCACCATCCTCGCTAAGGCAGGACAGGCAAAGCTTGTTGAAGATCCTGAAGGATACCGCTATATCACCCTTTATGCTGCCCCAGGCCAATTGGCCTTCGTACGTCAGAAACTGGACAGTGGCCATAATCAATGGATGGAAGGTTACGGCAAACGGATTGAATACAACGACAAAGACGAGGTTGCCCAATTCTTCACGGAAGCCCGAGGCAAAAAACTTGAAGGTTCCAGAGTCATACAAGACATTTCAGGCGAATATCTTTCCTATGATTCAAAAACTGAATACTATAGTGCGTTCAATACCAATGAGGGCTATTCCAGAGCAGGAGCAGGACGGGTCACAGCAGTCATCCAATCTCAAACAACCGATTCGAGGAAAAAGAAATGACCTCCAGCAAACTGTCTGTTCAAGGACTCCAAAAAACTTATGGCAAACGCATAGTTGTTTCTGATGTATCACTTGATGTTTCCAGTGGAGAAGTTGTCGGTCTACTTGGGCCAAATGGTGCAGGAAAAACTACATCCTTCTATATGATTGTTGGTCTAGTTCCAGCAGAAAAAGGGACGATTGAACTAGATGGCAAAGACCTGACCCGCCTTCCCATCCATAAACGGGCACAAATGGGCCTGTCCTACCTGCCACAGGAAGCCTCGGTTTTCCGGAAACTGACTGTTGAGGAAAACATCAAGGCTGTACTGGAACTTCAGCACGATGAAAACGGAAAACCTTTGGGCAGAAATGAAATCAACAACCGACTGGACGACCTGCTGGACGACCTGCAAATTACTTTTCTGCGCGAAAACCCCGCTTTATCCCTATCCGGTGGCGAACGCCGACGTGTCGAGATTGCCCGGGCATTGGCAACCAATCCCCGCTTCATCCTATTGGATGAACCCTTTGCAGGGATTGACCCAATTGCAGTGATTGAAATCCAGCGTATCGTCCATTTCCTGAAAGAGCGTAACATCGGCGTGCTGATTACTGATCATAATGTTCGTGAAACGCTGGGTATCTGTGACCGAGCCTATATCGTGAATGAAGGTGAAATTCTAGCAAGCGGACATCCTGAAGAAATCATCCAGAACGAATCTGTCAGACGGGTTTATCTAGGCGACAAATTCAAGATGTGATTGGCAACAAGTTTAATTTATGAAACAGAAACTACAGTCCTGCTTGACACAGCATTTTGCGCTGACGCCTCAACTTCAGCAGTCCATCAGACTCCTTCAGCTTTCCAGTGCCGAGCTGGACGAAGAGATCGGGCGGTTGTTGGAAGAGAATCCTCTGCTGGAGCGATTGGATGATTCTCTACTCAACACAACCCGCTTTCGAGGAGACGGTAGTCTAATCCGGCAACAAGCAATAGAATTGGAAAATAGTGAACTGTTTCATCATGGTTCTCCTGAAGGAGAAAAGAGTTTTGAAAATACATGGACGATCGATTCACTAGAACACGCTGATTTCATAGCAGAAGAACGCCAGCAATGGGAAGGCATCACCATGCCAGACCGCCAGCAGGATGACGAACATTTCCATCCCCAGCTGGAAGAGCCTCCAAAAACGCTCAAGACTCACCTCCAGGAACAAAACCGCATCAATATCCATGACCCTCGCCAGCAGATTTTGGTAGAACTGCTAATTGATGCACTGGATACCCATGGCTACCTGCTTGAATCTCTGGAAGGAATGCTGGTATGGCTACCAGATGAACTACATGTCAGCATGAAAGAACTTGAAGAGGCACTAACCTGCCTTAAATCCTTCGATCCGATTGGCATCGGTGCCAAGGATAGTACAGAATGCCTGGCGCTGCAGATCAAGGCAATGCCTGATGTCCCTTTCATCATCCGCCGCTATGCCCTTGACATCGTAGAAAACCACCTGAAAACATTTGCTCAGCATGATTATGCGAAACTGAAAAAAAACATCGGCTGTGATGACGAAGACCTTGTTGAGATTCGGAAAGTCATCCTAAACTGTAATCCATATCCAGGGTCCACCTATGCCACGGATACTGCTGATACTATCATCCCTGAAATCCTCGTCTGCAAGAAAAAAGATGGTCGTTGGCATGCCGAGCTCAATATTGATGCCATGCCAAAGATCCAGATCAACCAGCTCTACAGCAGTATTCTGAAAAATGTTACTAATCGCTCTGCACTGAACACTCATTTCCAAGAAGCCAAATGGCTTATCAAAAACATCCGTCAGCGATTTGAAACCATTTTGAAAGTCTCTGAAGCCATCATTGAAAGGCAACAGGATTTCTTTACTTCAGGACCAGTATCCATGAGGCCTCTTGTATTACGTGAAATTGCTGATACACTAGGACTGCATGAGAGTACTGTCTCTCGGGTAACAACCCAGAAATACATGATGACCCCATTGGGTATTTTTGAGTTGAAACATTTTTTTGGAAGTCATCTGATGATGGAAGGAGGTATCGAAGCGTCTGCAACGGCAATCCGTGAGAAAATCCGCCAGCTGATTGCCTCTGAAGACAAGAAAAAGCCTTATTCTGATAGCAAAATTGCGCAGATTCTTGAAAATGACGGTCTGGTGATTGCCAGAAGAACCGTTGCGAAATACCGTGACATTCTGAAAATTCCGTCTGCGAGTCTGCGAAAAAGCCTCTAATAACGGTTCTGATGCCAATTGGCTCTGGAACAATCGGTAATAGTGAAGGAGAATTCTATGAACCTGACCGTCAGCGGACATCATCTTGAAATCACCCCCGCCATCCGTAGCTATGT
>CAZWTQ010000011.1:0-20921 GCA_964636975.1 uncultured Oxalobacter sp.
CTTCTCCCTTTGCTCGAATCTCAGCAGCAACTTTAGCTTTCTCCGCTTTCATTCGTTCATAGATAGCTGCAGCAGTCTCATTGGTATAGCTTATACGTTCAAGCCGGGCTTCAATAATCTCAATCCCTGTATTTCGGCTTTTTTCTGCCAACAAGAGCAACAGTTCTTTAGGAATCCCGCCCTTTTCTCCAACCAAAGTATCTGCAAAGGAATGGTGCGCCATCACTTCATTGATTGCTGTCTTTGCAGTCTTAACAATCCAATCATGCACAACTTCTTCCTTTGCCTCAAAAGAAACATAGTACTGCTGAGGATCAAATATGCGCCACCTGATGGTGGAATCTGCAAGGATATGAATATGATCAGCAGTAACGATATGTTCAGGCTCTGTTGTACTTGTGGTCTGGATACGATTGTCCAGAAGCATTTCGTTCTGGATCGGAGCTGGCCATTTCATATAAAGCCCCGGTTCAGTTACAACCGCCTGAACTTGTCCAAACCCGAATATAAGAGCATACTGGCATTGATCAACTACATAAAAGCCTGTGTACGCTTCCGTCGCAAGAAGCACTAAAGCCAGCAGGATACCGATATATTTCATGAACGACCTCCTCTTGAACGGTTTTCACGATTTCGAGTACCGATATCTGACCGGTTATTTCTATCACTGTCAGAATAGACCGGTACTGTATAACGTGCTGCGGTGTTTTTTGTCTCTTTCGATGTAGCACTTTCCTGCTGGCTGGCTGACAATGGTTGTGGCGTTCCGTCCGGCAAAGTCGCTGTTTTCGCTTGTTGTGTACACTCTCCCTGTTCTTCTGCTTGGACAGGATAACCACCGCTATTGTAGACAGGCAAACGAACAATCGGTTTTTTCTGGGAATCAATCAGAACCTTGTCGGTACTAGCATATATCTGTTCTATGGTCTCCAGATACAACCTATCTTTGGTAACAGCCGGAGCCTTCCGATACTCTGGTAGTATCTGACGAAACCGTTCCGCTTCTGTCTCTGCCCTGACAATCATTTGTCTTTTATAGGCTTCTGCCTCGGTCTTGATCTGTTCTACCTCACCATTAGTTTTTGGCACGATGCTACTAACATAATTTTCACTTTCATTCTTCATACGTTCCACATCTTGAGGAGCGCGTTCTGCATCAGAAAACACTTCCTGAACAGGTTGCGGTGGGCGGACATTTTGGACAATAACACCCGATATCTCAACACCGATGCGATATTTTTCAAGCATCGTCTGTAACCGCTGACAAACCTGTTCTGTTACTTGGTCAAGATTTTCATAAAACAATTCCTTGAAGGTACGGGTCACGGCCACTTCACGGAAAGCAGTTTCCGCACAAAGCCGAATGATATCTTCAGGCTTTCTGTTATTGAAAACCCAATCTGTCGGAGTGGTGATGCGATATTGGACAGAAAATTGGATCTCTACTATATTGCGGTCTGACGTCATCATCAGGGATTCTTCCGTTTTACGTGCCGAAAGGCTTTCACGATAACCGACTTCGATAACCTGGATATGCCCTGTTTCTACAAATCGATGAGCTTGGATGGGCCAAGGAAAATGCCATCCCATCCCTGATGAAGTGGTTTTGGTATAACGGCCAAATGTCGAAATGACTGCTGACTGACCTTCATCCACAATATAAACACCGGACACCATCCAGAAAGTCATCACCAGCAATGCAAAAAGCAACATGACGATACGAAATCCTTTTGTATCGTTGTATGGGTCTTCGTTCTCTGGTTCTGATCCTTCGCCATTACCATTTTTCTTTTTCTTAATGCGCAATAGGCTATTCAGCTTCTTATTGAAGTTTTTCCATGCCTTGTCCACATCCGGTGGAGGCTCATCATTGTTGAAGCTACTCCCATGACCGAAAAGATCATCTCTTATCGGTTCCGGACGGAAGATGTCTGCTGTCCTTTTCATAAAAAACCTACAAGCGGTTGCTTCAGGAAGATTGGGCATCAAAACGTGAATCCAATACAATTTCCCCTATATCTATATCTTTACTACCTGCACTTAAGGTATCTGCTACAAACTCTGCAATTGCCTGACGCAATAAATTAATTCCTTCCCCAGTCACCGCACTGACGAAAACTCGACGGATCCTACCTTGTTCATCACGGTCAACCCCCTGTTCAAGCTCTGCCAAATCAATCTTGTTCAGGACAAGCAACTGAGGTATCTGTTGGGAATCAATTTCTTTCAAAACCTGATTGACCTGTTCAATCTGTTCAAGTCGCATATCGCTAGATGCATCAACAATATGTAACAACAAATCAGCATGGATAGTTTCTTCAAGCGTCGCCTTGAAAGCTGCAACAAGCTGATGAGGCAAATCACGAATGAACCCAACGGTATCAGAGAAGACAACATTGCCGACAGGTTCGATATAGACCCTCCTTGATGTGGTATCCAATGTCGCAAACAGCTGGTCAGCCACATAAGTTCCTGCCTTTGTTATAGCATTGAACAATGTAGATTTTCCTGCATTGGTATAACCAACCAATGATACAGAGAAAGTTCCACTCCGATTGCGTAATCGTCGCTGAGTTTCTCGCCGACACTGTAGCTTATCTAAGCGAGAACGTAACATCTTGATACGGCTACCGATTAAACGGCGATCAGTTTCAAGCTGAGTTTCGCCTGGCCCACGCAGACCGATCCCTCCTTTCTGACGCTCAAGATGCGTCCACCCTTTAACAAGGCGAGTCATCAGATGCTGTAATTGGGCAAGTTCGACCTGCACTTTACCCTCATAGCTTTTTGCACGCTGTGCAAAAATATCAAGGATCAAGCTAGTTCGATCAACAATGCTGGTGTCGAGTCTTTTTTCAAGGTTACGCTGCTGTGCCGGCGACAGTGCATGATTAAAAATAACCATTTCAGCCCCATAAAGATGGATAGCCTGCATGATTTCATCGATCTTGCCACTACCGACATAATAGGCAGCATCCGGACTAGATCGTTTAGCTGTCACGGTCTGCACGGGCTCTGCCCCAGCAGACCTAGCAAGAAGCGACAACTCTTCAAGACTGGTTGAAAAACCACCCTTGCCAAAATCAACACCAACCAGAACAGCTTTGACTATAACCTTTTCAGGAATTCCCATAACATCAGGTGTTACTACTATTATCTCCGCTCAGGTTGATGGTCTTGGATGGAACGATTGTCGAAATTGCATGCTTATAGACCATCTGAGTCACACTATTACGCAAGAGAACAACATACTGGTCGAAAGATTCAACTTGTCCCTGCAATTTGATGCCGTTAATTAGATAAATGGATACAGAAATACGTTCCTTTCGTAAAATATTCAGGAAAGGATCCTGCAACACCTGCCCTTTGTTTACGCTCATTTTTGCCTCCGTGTTTACTATTTGTTATGGATTTTTATTGTTATTAGCTCCCTTTGGAAAGCCATACTTGGTTTATACCATTTTATCCAATCAAGAGAAATTTCCTTGCTATGACTATTTTATGCTTGAACCGTTTCCGATCTCTGTCATTTTCTATCAAAAGGATTGCCTCCTGAACGGAACTCAATACGCAAAGGAGTTCCTTCCAAGGAAAAAGCATCCCGGAAATGCCGTTCAAGATAGCGCCTGTAATCATCTGCAATATTCTCAAGACCATTACCATGGATAACAATGGTTGGTGGGTTCTTTCCTCCCTGATGGGCATACCGCAATTTAGGTCGGATTCCTGTTTGGCGACGTGGCGGCGATTGATGCTCAACGGCTTCCTGAAGAACTCTGGTTAATTTAGGAGTTGCCAGCTTCGCCATGGCAGCAGTATACGCAGTATCGACAGAACGCATTAAGGAAGTGATTCCGACTGATTTCAAAGCTGAGATATAATGGAACTTAGCAAACGACAAAAAATGGAATTTCCATTCCACATCTTCCTTGATTGCCCTGCGTCTATCTTGAGAAAGGCTATCCCATTTATTGACGCCAACAACTAATGCCTTACCACTTTCAAGGATGAATCCCGCAATACGAGCATCCTGTTCAGATATATCCTGACAAGCATCGAGCAATAGCAAGACAACATTGGCATTTGAAATTGCCTGAAGAGTCTTGACAACAGAAAATTTCTCAACTGTTTGGAAGACCTTGCCACGTTTTCTCAAACCGGCAGTATCAATAAGCGTATAATGCCTGCCATTTTGTTCAAACGGAATCTCAATCGCATCACGGGTTGTTCCCGGTATATCGAATGCAATGACCCGTTCCTCGCCTAACAATGTGTTAACCATTGTGGATTTACCAACATTAGGGCGTCCAACAATTGCCAGCTTGATGGTTTTCTGCTCTGTCAAGCCACTGTCCACTTCCACTTCTTCAGGCGATGCCTCTAGAATATGTATGAACGCTTTCTCCAACAAGGTGTAGACGCCATCGCCATGAGCCGATGAGATCGATATTGGCTCCCCCAACCCCAATTCATAGAACTCTGAAACGGCAGCAGCATATTTCATGCCCTCAGACTTGTTAGTGGCCAATACGACCGGGCGGTTGCAACGGCGAAGATACTGAGCGATGGTATGGTCATGAGGCGACACCCCTTGACGGGCATCAACAATAAAGATAACGACATCCGCCTCGGCAATCGCCTGCAAGGTCTGTTTTGCCATTTCCTGCACAACGCCTTCTTTAACAACTGGTTCAAAACCACCTGTGTCAATGACAAGAAAAGGGCGGCTACCGATCTTGCCTTCACCGTAATGACGATCCCTAGTTAGCCCAGGAAAATCAGCAACAAGTGCCGCTCGCGAATGGGTTAATCTGTTGAACAGGGTAGATTTCCCAACATTAGGACGCCCCACCAATGCAATAACAGGTTTCATTTCTTCTTATTCTTCTTTGTTCTTTTTATACAGCTTCTTCAGCTAGATTCTGATAGTACGATTTGCAGAAAGATCGATCAATCCAAAGTAAATGCCCGCAATGATCCTCCGATTGTCTGAATAATGACGCGGTCAGACATGACAATCGGAGCCGCAATTATTGGCGAACCATCGGTTGATGTTCTAGCACATAAAGCCCCATCAAACCGGGATAGGAAATGGACATAACCGTCTTGATCACCGACAACCACTGTTGACAGGAACGATGCCGGTGAGGACAAATTGCGGTAAGTCAGTTTTTCATTACGCCAAACACTATGCCCGCTGGTATTAGCAAAAGCATAGATTTTATCAGCATGGTCAATACCATAGACATAATCCTGATCAATGCTGACACCAACTTTGCTGGAGAAATCCTTGATCCAGAAAGCATGACCGGACACAATATCAAAACAACCGATCCGACCCTGCCATGATGTGACACATACCCCTCGACCGAAAATAGTCGGAACACCTGTCATATCAGCCAACCGCTCCAGCTCGGTGGTTCCCCGAGACAATCCAACAGGAATCTCCCACCGAATAGCACCATTATTTAACATCATCGAGAGCATCTTTCCACCAGGGGTTGCGACAATCACTGTTGGACCCACAGTAGCCATACCAGGTTCCCGACGAAGCATCAACGCAGGCAGACGGTAGGGAACCGTCCAACGACGTTCACCAGTATCCGCATCATAAGCGGAAATCTGATTGTCTGTACTGCGTACAACCACCAATCCATTAACAACAAGCGGACTCGCCATGGCCTCTGAAGACAATTGGGCACGCCATTTCTCCTGACCATCAGAAGCCAATGCGATCAAGACACCTTTTTCGCCTACAACTGCGACTGTTGCACCATCTGTCCCTACACCTGCCATCAATTCGATATCAACATCCTTACGCCAAATAACGTCTCCATTCGATGCGTTGACTTTCGTAATCCTGCCATCGCCGGATGCTGCATAGATGACATCAAATGATGTTGCGGGAATAAACATTCCATTCTCTGCGGAACCGATGCTAACCGACCAAAGCTGACGGACATTTCTTGGAGATTCAATATCTACCAATGCTGCTGGCAAATGCTTGGGTTCTGCAGACGAAAACCAACTGAAACAACCAGTAAGCGACAAACAAAACCCCACGCAAAAGAACAGTAAGGACAATTGCCAAGCTTTTCTCACAAGCTTACCCTTCATTATCCTTTGTTGGCAGATATCTTTTCAGTAGCAACATCGACGCCGACCTCTTCCAGCTTCAATTTGATCAACTGTCTGCCTGGATTCTCTAGTGCCATTTTTTCATAAGCCAATTTATATGCTGTCTTAGCTTCTTCTATCTTGTTCTGTGCCAGATAGACATCTCCTTTACGATCCTCTACTAAACCCGTAAACTGCTCAGGTGCATTATTGGACAAAATGCCAAGCGCTTCATCATAAGATTTCTCATCAAGCAGTATACCTGCAAGGCGGATACGGGCAAGCACTTTATATCCCTCTTCACTGCTATTTTGAGAAACCCATTTCAACTGTTTTTTTGCAGTTTCGGCATCATTGCTCTCATATGCCATCTTTGCAGCAACCAAAGAAATTATTGGGGCATAAATAGTTCCCCCAAACTTGTCCTGAACATCTTTGGCAACCTGCTGAGCACGCTGAGAATCCCCAGACAACACCGCTGTTTGCATTTCATAATATAGGGCGGAGGCCTGTGCCGCTTGTCTCCGTTGATACCAGTTCCAACCTTGAATAGCTGCGTAAACGAACAAGATAACAATCAGTGCCCAAGTGACAATATTGCCGTAACGCTTCCATGTGCGCTTGAAGGAATCAATCTGTTCCTGTTCTTCTAAATTGAAAGCCATTTCATTTTCCCACAAAAAACTCTTTATTTACTGTTTCTGTAACCTGCTATCAACACAGCAGACTCCCTCCAGATCACGATTATTAACCGTTTGCTGCAATAGATAATCAGAGAGATCCTTAAATGGTATACTTTTCTGGACACCACCAGTGCTTCTTGAGCGCATTTCCTTAACTGTCGCCTTACCTGCTACAACCTCATCCTCGCCGATAATAACAGCGAAAAGTGCGCCACTTTCATCTGCCCGTTTCATCTGGGATTTGAAACTGCCACCAGAATTCGCTGCTACACAGTAAAGGATGACATCCAAACTACAATCACGTAGTGCTTCTGCAATAGCCACAGCCTCAATTTCTGCCTTTCCTCCCTGATGGACAATATAGATATCTGTCTGCCGTTGACCATCGATGCTTCCTTGAGCCCTAAGCAGTTCGATAATACGCTCTACCCCCATTGCAAAACCACAGGAAGGCGTGCTGCGCCCTCCAAACATCTCAAACAATGGGTCGTAGCGCCCACCACCACAGATAGTACCTTGGGAACCCAATTCATCACTGATCCATTCAAAGACCGTACGGTTATAGTAATCCATCCCTCGCACCAAACGCAGATTAACCGTAAAATCGATGTTATTCCGAATCAGGATTTTCTGTAATCCTTCAAAATGTTTGAGAGACTCCTCTCCGAGATAATCAATCAGTTTGGGAGCTGCATTAACCATATCCTGCATATCCGGATTCTTGGTATCCAAGATGCGCAAGGGATTGGCATAAAGACGTCTTTGTGCATCACAATCCAATAATCCCTTGTTTTTTTCAAAATAAGCAATTAGATCGATCCGATGACAGTTACGCTCTTCTGCATCGCCAATAGAATTGATTTCCAACCGGACATTCCCAAGCCCAAGATCCCGCCAGAGACGACGGCAAAGGAGAATGATCTCTGCATCAATGTCTGGACCAGGAAATCCCAACGCCTCACAGCCAATCTGATGGAACTGACGATAACGACCACGCTGCGGGCGCTCATGCCGAAACATTGGTCCCGAATACCAAAGACGCTTGGGACCATTGTAAATGAGATTGTGTTCAACAGCTGCACGAACAACCCCAGCAGTACATTCTGGACGTAATGTTAGCTGATCGCCGTTCATGGAATCCTCGAAAGAATACATTTCTTTCTCAACAATATCGGTAACCTCTCCTAACCCCCTAGCAAACAATGATGTATCTTCCACAATCGGTGTCCTGATACGCTGATATCCATAACTACGGAGGACTGATTCAACTGTATCTTCGAGAAATTCCCAAACAACTGCATCGTTAGGCAGGATGTCATTCATACCTTTGATACCTAATATCCTTTTAACCCTTTTTCTATTCTCTTCTACCATGTCTATCTGCTTTCAGGAGCTGTACTATGCGATGCTAGTGCCGTGCCTAACTACCATAATGCGTTTCGATATATTCAGCAATCATCTGCTGAAAACGTTCCCCAATATTCGACCCTCGCAAAACTGCTGTTTTTACACCGTCTGCATAAACAACCGCTATAGACGATTTCCCTGTTCCAGACATACTGATGCCAATATTCGCATGACGGGATTCTCCTGGACCATTCACAATACCACCCATCACGGCGACTTTCATATTTTCTACGCCAGGATATCGCCTCCGCCAGACAAGTCCTTTTGCATGTAAGTACTGTTGTATCTTATATACTAACTCTTGAAAAAAAGCAGACGAAGTACGCCCACACCCTGGGCAGGAAACCAGCTTAGGGGCGAAGCTTCTGATACCCATTGACTGTAAAAGTTCCTGGGCAACAAACACTTCCTTCGTCCTGGCTTCTCTAGGGTCAGGGGTCAGTGAGATGCGGATTGTATCGCCAATCCCCTCCTGCAACAACACAGCTAATCCTGCCGATGAAGCAGTAATACCTTGGATCCCGCCTCCAGCTTCTGTCAATCCCAGATGCAATGCATAACGGCATCGGTCAGAAAGCATTCGGTTGACCGCAATCAGATCCTGCACAGACGACACTTTACAAGAAAGAATGATTCTCTCAGCAGGCAGTCCAAGCCTGACGGCCTTATCAGCACTCTCCACCGCAGATTCAACTAGTGCATACCGCATTACCAGCTTCGCAGGCAATGGTACAGTTTTGGCAAAATTCTCATCCATCAGCCGTTCCAAAACACTCTGGTCAAGACTTCCCCAATTCACACCAATCCGTATTGGACGGTCATAACGGCATGCCGTTTCAATCATCATCGCAAAATGCGCAACTTTCTGATTGCCCTGACCGATATTACCAGGATTGATCCGATACTTCGACAATGCCTCAGCACAATCTGGATACTTCGTCAGCAATTGATGTCCGTTATAGTGAAAATCTCCCACTAAAGGTACATGGCAACCCATGCTATCTAATTTCTCTCTTATGACCGGCACAGCAATTGCTGCTTCTGGTGTATTGACCGTAATTCGAACCAATTCAGCTCCTACATCCGCAAGCTGGATAATCTGGGAAACTGTTGAACTAACATCCGCTGTCAAAGTATTTGTCATAGACTGGACAACAATCGGAGCACCGCCCCCCACTAAAACCGTACGATCCCGATAACAGACGAAAACCTGATGAGTCAGTTTCCTAGGTATAGGATTCACCATAGCGTCTTTGACCAATCCTTGCATGGATATTATTAATTCAATGGAATTTTTGCAGTATTGCCTTTAGAAACCGCCTTCAGATCAACTGTCGCATTGCGATATTCCATTATGACTCCCTTGGTATTGCCGATCACAATCACCGCTGGAACCGGCACATCAATCTTTTTAATCTCCCCTGCCTTGGAAGTAAACTGTGCAATGGTTTTTTTGCCATCTTTACTCCGCACCTGAATCCAAGATTCACCACTGAATTTCAAGACTAATGGCACCAGCCCCTGTTCATTGATCGGCTGTGTTACAGCTGCCAGTGGTTCTTTTGCCTTCACAGCTTCCTGAGGTGCTGGTTGCTGAGTATTTTCTTTTGGCTGCTCAACCGATTGCTGGGTAATTGGTTTTTCCGCAATCTGTACCTTAAGTGTAGGACGATGCCATGGAATCAGTTTCATATACCAAGCAATCCCAAATATCACTATCAATGCCAGCACCACAACTACCAAAAAAATTTTCCCTCTTCCCGATTGTTTGTGAAAAATCATCTGGCTATCTTCAAACGACTGGGAATTCTTTGGCATGGAAGCTACATTCTTAATATGTTTATGGGATGGAGCTGCTCCTTCCCCTTTGGCGAAAAAGGCAATCAGAGGCTCTGGGTCAAGATCCATCAAACGAGCGTAAGATCGGACGATTCCCCTGGCAATCGTTACACCATGAAATGCTTCATAGTCCCCCGCTTCTATGGCACGAATCTGACGGACAGTCATTTTTAGGTACGCTGCGACCTGTTCTTCACTCCAACCCAATTCCTGTCGTCTAGCAGCTAATACCTTGCAAGGCGATTTCACGAAGTCTGCTGACTGGATTTTCTTTGTCTCAGGTTGCTGTTTATCTGAGAGCTGTTTTTCTTCATTGCTATGGTTTTCTTTTTCCATTTTCAATCCTAGATAGAAAAACCCTTAATCCTTCTTACAGAGAGGGGGTCAACTGCAGGTATTTTTAAATTGGTAACTTTTGATATATCCTTCAAACCTAAGCTCTTTTTCAACCATCCGTTCCCGGATTCTTGTTTTATCCATAATTTCACCTGCCAACAAACCGCATGCAGCATCAATATCTTCTCCACGAGCCTTGCGAACTGTAGTGACAATACCGGCATTCCGCAGAATTTTCGCAAATGCAGTAATTCTTGAATCTGTCGAGCAGCGCAGCCTAGGCGTAGGAATAGAATTGAAAGGAATCAGATTCAGTTTGCAGGGAATAGAAACTGCTCCATTCTGAACCAATTCAACTAGTTCATGGGCATTCTCATCCGTATCATTTATCCCATCAAGCATACAGTACTCAAAGGTAATAAAATCGCGGGGAGCATAATCAAGATACCGGTTACAAGCAGCCATTAATTCTGCCAAAGGATAGCGACGGTTTAAAGGAACCAAGACATTCCGTAACTGGTCATTCGGTGCATGCAATGATACCGCTAATGCCACAGGGCATTCCTGTGCCAACATGTCCATCATCGGGACAACGCCACAAGTCGATACAGTAACCCGCCTTCTGGAAAGACCATAAGCATTGTCGTCCAACATTAACTTCAGTGCACTGACTGTTGCATCAAAATTATGAAGAGGTTCGCCCATGCCCATCATGACGACATTTGATATCTGCCTATCGTTCTTCCCTAACGGAACATGCCTAGACTTCCTTACTTTAGCCTCTGCTATCCACAGCTGCCCAATAATTTCGTGTGCAGTCAGATTACGATTAAACCCCTGTTTGCCTGTTGAACAAAACAAGCAATTCACAGTACAGCCTGCCTGGGTAGAAACGCAAAGCGTTCCTCTATCATCTTCAGGAATGAAAACCGTTTCAATGGCATTACCCTGTCCAACATCAAGTAGCCATTTACGGGTACCATCTGCAGAAATATAATCTTTAAGGACAATAGGAGCTTTAATTTCAGCTTTAGCTGTCAACTTACTCCGTAAGGATTTCGCCAAATCCGTCATCAAACCAAAATCGCTAACACCAAACTGATGTATCCAACGTTGTAACTGCTTGGCACGGAACGGCTTCTCATTCAACGAGCAACAATATCTAACTAACTGTTCAGGAGTTAGTCCTAATATGTTGGTTCGTACATTTTCCATATCGTCTTATCTGCTGCAAGACTTCCCTGTATTCTTCAGATCATGGATACAAGGAAAACAGACTATCAGCGTGAGCAGATCTGAATAGATGGAAAGAAAAAAGCAATCTCAGCTGCAGCTGTCTCTGGTGCATCAGAACCATGAACTGCATTAGCATCAATAGAATCTGCAAAATCTGCTCGAATCGTGCCTTTATCGGCCTTCTTGGGATCTGTTGCTCCCATCAGTTCACGGTTCTTGGCAATAGCACCTTCACCTTCAAGAACCTGAACCATGACGGGACCGGAAACCATAAAATCGACGAGGTCTTTGAAAAAAGGTCTTTCTTTATGAACCGCATAGAAATCTTCAGCTTCTGTGCGGGAAAGCCGAACCATACGAGCCGCAATAATTTTCAGACCTGCATCTTCAAAACGACTATAGATTTTTCCGATAACATTTTTAGCAACTGCATCCGGCTTAACGATGGACAGGGTACGTTCGATTGCCATTTGATAAACTCCGAAAAAATAGAAAAAATCAAAAAGTTTGATTCTTCATTCTATCATGGAAGGCATGGCAATTGATGTTTCAACCTACGAAAGCGGAATTTCTGCCTTCATGAATTCTGTCAGTCTGATGATGGCAGGAAAGCAACATAGTTAGTCATACCATTACGCAAAACCATCAGAAGCACCATTTTTCGTTTATCCAGTGAACCGACTACCTGCTGAAATGACTCAACACTAGTAATATCAGTATTGTTTATACGGACAATAATATCACCCTTATGCAATCCAACCGCCTGTGCCTGTTTTTTTACAGAGGTGATGATTATTCCCTGTTTTGTGCCAAGAAGCTGCTTCTGATCTGCTCTCAATTCATCGACTGTCAATCCCAGAACCTTTTCAGAGCGACTGCTGTCCTTGGTAGCTTTCGCAGAAACCTTTTTATTAACTTTGCCATCGTTATCCATCACCTTCGGTTTGACCGAAAGGATCCGAGTCGTACCTTTACGCCATACCATGACCGTAGCTGCTGTCCCAATCGGAGTTTCTCCGACTAATCTGGACATCTCAGAAGCCTTCTCTACAGCATGTTCATTATATTTCAGGATAACATCTCCTGCTTCAATCCCAGCTTTTTCTGCTGGAGAACCACTTTCAACATGAGCAACAAGAATTCCTTTTTTATCTGGCAAGTTCATTGCTTTAGCAGTTTCTTCGTTGATTTCACTGATATGAACGCCAATCTGACCCCGTTTGACCTTACCGCTCTTCTTCAGTTGGTCAGCAACCTGCAAGGCCTCATCAATCGGCACGGCAAAAGAAATTCCCATATACCCTCCTGAACGACTAAATATCTGGGAATTTATGCCAATGACTTCACCGTTCATATTGATCAGAGGACCTCCAGAATTTCCTGGATTAACAGCAACGTCTGTCTGAATCAATGGAAGATAATCCCCCGTATCACGAGCTGTCGCAGAAATAATGCCTGCTGTAACAGTATTGTCAAGCTTAAAAGGGGAACCGATAGCCAGCACCCATTGACCAGCCTTGATATCAGCGGAATGCCCTGTCTTGAGAACTGGTAAATTACCTCCCTTAATCTTCAGGAGAGCCACGTCAGTACGCTTATCGGAGCCAACGACTTTTGCTGTAAACTCCCGCTTATCTGTCAATCGGACAAAGACTTCATCGACACCATTAATGACATGGTGGTTAGTTAGGATATAACCATCTTCCGAGATAATGAAACCTGAGCCCATACCCTGCCGAACCTGTTCTTCAGATTCCTGTCGATGCCGTTGCTGCATTCCAGGTACAGGCATCCCGAAAAAACGGAAGAAATAATCATCAAAATCATTGATTCCTCGTTGAATCTGGATTTTTTCCACTGTTCGGATGTTGACCACTGCGGGAGCTACCTGCTCGACCAAACCTGTCAAATCTGGTAATCCATTGACAGCAGCCGGTGGGGTGGCAAATGTCTGTTGTGGAATAGCAACGCTAAGAATCGACAACGCCAGAAAAGTAGCAAGACACCATTTTCTGATAGGATGTACAGTGAATTTCTGCATAGTTCTAACCTAATTGGTTAATTGGGATCCAGAAAAATCCTGTCGTAAGGCAGGAATTAAAGTAGAATCCAAAATATCCCATTATTCCTGACAATCGAAGGCTTTAAACAGTTTTTTACAAATTACAGCCCCCCAACCATCTTAAGATTGAGATGTCTCTGTCTGTAAATGCATCAAACGCCAACGACAAGCTGTATAAAGACGACGAAACGCCGCCACTTCCATCGAATCTGGAAAAAGCACCAATGTTTTTTTCCTTCTGATTGCTGTTTGCAAACGCAAAATGATGACCGATGTCCAAATGGTAGAATCTGCCTGCAATTCCCACTGTTCCAATACACTGGCATCAATAGACGACGAAATATCCTGAGCGATATGGAAATGACAATCTGCTGTAATAATTAGCAGGAAATTAACTGGCATGCGATACCATTTACAGACGAGAAACAAAGCTATAACAGCCAGCACAAGCGGCATCCACCAAGATGCTCCAAACGCAAATACCCCAATTTTTTCTGTCAGCACAAGTCCTGCCGTTACCGTAAAAAAAACAGCCATCCCTATCATCAAGAACATATATTTCCAGGATCTTCTGATAGTGATAACCTGTGCAAATGACATCATCAGAACTCTGAAACAATAAAGCCAAATCCACCATGTAAAATAGCTTTACAGTTCCACCTACACTTAAAATGTCTTAAATCCTACCGAAAACCAGCGAACTATTTGTTCCTCCGAAGCCAAAAGAATTCTTCAATGCATAATCAATACGCATTTCCCTTGCAACGTTCGCACAGTAATCCAAGTCACAGTCAGGATCCTGATTGAAGATATTGATGGTCGGAGGGGCAATCTGATTATGGACTGCCAATACAGTAATCACTGATTCCAAACCGCCTGCACCACCTAACAGGTGACCAACCATAGATTTGGAGGAACTCATGACAACCTTCTTGGCAAATTCACCCAAAGAACGTTTGACTGCGGTAGTTTCTGCTTTGTCACCCAAAGGTGTAGAAGTCCCATGGGCATTGATATAATCGACCTGGTCAGGATTAATACCTGCATCATTGATGGCATTGGTCATGCACTTACTTGCACCGCTACCATCTTCTAATGGAGCAGTCATATGATAAGCGTCAGCGCTCATGCCGAAACCACAGAGCTCTGCATAAATCTTGGCTCCGCGGGCTTTTGCATGTTCATATTCTTCAAGCACCAGTACGCCGGCACCTTCACCCATGACAAAGCCATCGCGATCCTTATCCCATGGACGGGATGCTGTTGCAGGATCATCATTACGGGAAGACAATGCCCTTGCTGCCGCAAAACCACCGATACCCAAAGGAGAAACTGTAGATTCTGTTCCTCCTGCGATCATGATATCTGCATCGCCATACGCAACAGTACGTGCCGCATAACCAATAGAATGCAATCCTGTCGAACAGGCAGTCACACAAGAAAGGTTAGGTCCTTTCAATCCGTAACGAATGGATAAAAAACCTGATGTCATGTTAATGATTGAAGAAGGCACAAAGAACGGGCTAACACGGCGTGGCCCACGTTTTTCCAGTTCTGCATGAGTCTTTTCAATCGTTGGCAAACCGCCAATACCCGAACCGATATTGACACCTATTCGATCAGCATTTCCTTCAGTGATCACCAAACCACTGTCTTCAATTGCTTGAATACCTGCTGCTATCCCATAATGGATAAAAGTACCCATATGGCGGGATTCTTTACCCGGAATATATTTTTCCAGCTCAAAGCATTTAACTTCGCCGGCAAATCTTGTGCTAAAGGCAGACGCATCAAATCTGGTAATCAGTGCAATCCCTGATTGACCTGCTATGATAGCATTCCACATATCAGCAACCGTATTGCCTACTGGCGAAATACATCCCAACCCAGTAACGACGACTCTGCGTTGTCCATTTCGGTTCAAGGCACTCTCCTATTTCAGAACCCTATCCTAAAATAAACAGGATTTAATTCTTTTCCATCTGTGCTTTTGCAAAATCAACCGCCTGCTGAACAGTGGTGATCTTTTCAGCCTGTTCATCAGGGATTTCAATTTCAAACTCGTCTTCAAGTGCCATGACAAGTTCAACAGTATCAAGAGAATCAGCACCGAGATCATTCACAAAAGAAGATTCCAGTTTGATTTCTGCTTCTGGTTTACCCAATTGATCAGCAACAATTTTCTTTACGCGGTTTACGATGTCTTCCGACATTTCTTGGCTCCAGTTAATAAAAAACAAAGTTAAGTTGACGCATTCTAACAGGTTTACGCCAGATTTATTCACTGCATAAGTCAATTAATCCTATCAGTGGATGAATTTTTATAAAAATCTGAGACTGTAACGTATCCCCACCATCAGTTCATGAACATTCCTCCATTGACATGCAACACACTGCCAGTAATATAGGCTGCCTGAGGTGATGCCAGAAAAGCAACAGCTGCTGCAACGTCCTCTGGACTACCCAAACGTGCCAATGGGATTTGCTTGACTAGATTTTCTTTAACTTCTTCAGGAAGAATACGGGTCATTGTAGTATCAATAAAGCCCGGGGCAACACAGTTAACTGTGATATTCCTGCCACCGACCTCACGTGCTAATGCACGGCTCATGCCTTCCACACCTGCCTTGGAGGCAGCATAATTCGTCTGTCCAGGGTTACCGATAGAACCGACAACCGAGGAAATACTGATGATACGACCTTCTTTAACACGCATCATGCCACGGAGCACCATTCTAGACAGTGTAGCAACAGCTGTCAGGTTGATAGACAGTACATCCGCCCAATCTTCATCTTTCATACGTATGGCAAGCTGATCCTGCGTAATACCCGCATTGTTGACTAAGATATGCAATGCGCCGAATTCTTTCTGGATAGCATCAATGGTTTTACGGCATGCATTCGAATCCCTGACATCCAAGACAACCCCTTTGCCAGCATTTTCACGAATGGCAGTCAATGCTTTGGTAATTTCTTGTGCACTGGGTTCATCTAATGCGGTACCAATGACAATTGCCCCTCTGGCTGCTAGTTCCATAGCAATAGCCCAACCGATGCCACGGGATGCTCCAGTCACAAGAGCAACTTTGTCAGCAAGATTTTGTTCTTTCATTTAAGTACCTCCAATGTTGTATCAAGGGAAGTCTGATCAACAATGGCAAGCCCTCTGATAGAACCATCAATACGTTTTATCATACCAGCCAAGACCTTACCTGGACCGCAGTCCACAATATGAGTGATACTCATCAATGCCATCTTCTGGATAATCTCAACCCAACGAACCGAGCTTGCAACTTGGCGGACAAGCGCATCCTTGATAGCGACTGGATCATTCTGAATTACAACATCAACATTGTTGATGACTGGAATCTTCGGTGTAGAAAAAACCATGTCTTTCATATAATCTGCTAAACGTTCAGATGCTGGTACCAATAAGGAAGAATGGAATGGTGCTGATACAGGCAATAATAATGCACGCTTTGCCCCTTTCGCCTTGGCCAGCTTACAAGCACGATCCAATGCCGTCTTATGACCAGCAATAACTGTCTGAATTGGAGAATTAAAATTGGCAGGTTCAACCACATCATCTTCAGCTGCTTCTATACAGACAGTCTTTAATGTTTCTGCATCCAAACCGATAATCGCTGCCATACCGCCAACACCAACAGGAACCGCCTCCTGCATCACAGTAGCACGGAAACGAACCAGTTTGACTGCATCTGCAAGAGGAATCACTCCAGCAGCCACCAATGCGGAGAACTCGCCAACACTATGTCCTGCAACAACTTCAGGAACACTCCCTCCTGCTGCAAGCCAAGCACGATAGAAAGCGATGGAAGTAGTCAACATAATCGGCTGCGTATTGACTGTGAGGTCAATGGATTCCTTAGGGCCTTCAGCAATCATCTTACCGACATCGAAGCCGAGAGCATCAGAAGCCTCAGCTACTGTTTCTCTAACAGCAACATTCCCTGCAAAGCCGTCCAGCATACCGACAGTCTGAGATCCTTGTCCTGGAAATACAAAAGCGAATTTAGCCATGTTTATGTCCTGTCCATCCTTTCCATTCAGATTACACCTTTGCCATGATGGCGCCCCATGTCAGTCCACCACCGATAGCAACCATAAGAATATTCTGTCCTAGTTTGATTCTCCCATCCCGAATCCCCGCATCAATTGCCAACGGAATTGATGCGCCAGAAGTATTACCATGTTCATTGACCGTGACGATAATTTTCTCAGCAGGGATACTCAGTTTTCTAGCAGAACTCTGCATGATCCGTAAGTTGGCCTGATGAGGGATCAGCCAATCCATATCTGCCGTGGTCATACCAGCTTTCTCAAGTGCCTCAAGGGAGGCACGATCCATCCAAGAGACCGCCTGCTTAAAAACAGCCTTGCCATCCATATGAACATATGGACTGCCTTCAATGGCCCCGTTATTCGGTCTACCAGGCAGATTCAGGATATCACCCAAACTGCCATCTGCATGTAATGCAGATGCCAAGATACCAGGCTCTTCAGATGCAGCAAGAATAACGGCTCCAGCCCCGTCACCAAATAAAACGCAAGTCGTCCTATCTTGGAAATCGATGATACGGGAATACGTCTCGGCACCAACAACTAGCACTTTCTTACAAGCTCCTGCACGGATGAAACTATCGGCCGTTGACATAGCATAAAGAAAACCACTGCATACAGCCGAAATATCCATTGCGGCACAATTGGACTTAATGCCTAGTTTGTACTGGATGATGCAAGCAGTACTGGGAAAACCTCCAAAATTATCAGGAGTGGTTGTTGCGCAAATAATCATGTCAATATCATCGGCATCACACCCCGCCTTCTCAAGTGCATACTTCGCTGCTTGTGTGCCCAAGTCGCTGGAATACACGCCTTCATCCGCATAATGGCGTGCGACAATTCCACTTCGGGTTCTGATCCATTCATCTGAAGTTTCAACCCCTTTTTCAGCCAACAAGGCAACCATATCCTCATTGGTCAGTCGCTTAGGAGGAAGATAACTGCCTGTACCGATTATTCTGCCATAGATGGTCATTCTGTTATTTATCCTGTTTACCGTTTTCAGCCACTCTCAGCGATGGATGATATCCCTTTGAATCTTTCATCAAGTCTGCCATAGCAGAATAAATCTTGCGTGGCACATCACCCTTGACGGCATCATACGCTCGTTTGATGGCAAATCCGTATGCATAAGCATCTGCACTACCATGACTCTTAAACACAAGCCCTCTTAACCCAAGCATACAAGCACCGTTGTAACGGGAAGGATTTAACCGTTGCCGGATTGCACTCAATGCCTTGCGGGAAAGCAAGGCTCCCAGCATGTTCAATGCGCTACTTTTGAACTGGGAAGCAAGGACATTCCGAAAAAAATGCCCCAATCCCTCGACTGCCTTGAGCATGACATTACCGGTGAACCCATCGCAGACAACGATATCACAAGTCCCTTCGAAAATGTCATTACCTTCAATATTGCCTAAAAAGTTAAGTGTACCATTCTGATGTTCTTCATGGAGCAACCTACCTGCTTTTTTTACAACCTCATTGCCCTTAATGTCCTCTGTACCAACATTTAAGAGACCAACCTTCGGAGAAGATCTGTTCTCAACACTTGTATAAAGTGCTACTCCCATCAGAGCAAACTGGCGAAGATGTTCTTCTTCACAATCCACATTCGCGCCAAGATCAAGGACATAAGTCGGTAGTTCTTTCTCATTTGGCAAGATAGCACAGATTGCAGGACGTTCCACGCCGGGGATTGTATCGAGCAGATAATGGGAGACCGCCATCAATGCACCGGTATTGCCGGCAGACACACAAGCATCAGCATCGCCTTCTTTAACCTCGAGAATCGCAAGATGCATTGAAGAACGGCGTTTTTTAAGCGCTTTCATCAATGGGGTATCCATAGCCACTACATCAGTTGCATCCTTGATTGCGATGCGGGAATGATTCCCTATCCCATTTTTCCTCAATTCTGCTTCAATTTGTTCCTGACGACCAACAAGGATGAGATGAACATCATCTATCTGTTTCAGGAAAGACAGCGATGCGGGGACAGTAACGCTCAGACCATGGTCACCACCCATACAATCAATTGCAATTGTTACTTTATCTGATTCGTTCTCAAGCACACTCAAACCGGATTTTCATCCGTCTCCTCACGCTACCCAATCCAACCAAAAAGAAAATCGTGAGGGCAGTCAAACCCATTGATCCATTGAATTCATCAGCCAAACAAATGATTACTCATCATTTTTGGTATTTAATACTTTTCGACCACGATAATAACCATTTGAGCTGATATGGTGTCGGCGATGTTTTTCGCCGGCAATCGGCTCAACCGACAAATTGACCATCTTCAGAGAGTCATGCGAACGACGCATGCCACGCTTGGACGGTGAAGTTTTGTTTTGTGGAACTGCCATAAATTACTCCTGAATCAAAATTCTGAGAATTCTAACACATTCATCTCATCCCATTAGAACTAAATGGTGGTAGGTTGATCATCTTCCGTTGTCATTTCCTCGCTTGAGCTGTTCAAGGATGGCAAATGGCGAATCTTTTTTCTCTTTCCATCGGCTGACATTCTCGTCTGGACAAGCAACATGACGTGGGGACAACGGCAATGCCAGCAATGCTTCATCCTCAATCAAATCCATAACATCAACTTTACCATCAGAAACAACCACCTCTGTCCGATCATCATCTTCCAAAACAAATTCTACCTCATCGGCTTCAGACTCGGAAAAAGTAATAACAACCTCTGTTTCAGTATCCAATCTGAACGACATAACATCTAGACAACGCTGACAAACCAAACGGATATCACCGGATACGCTGAGCAACAGCCTGGGTTTCTGGTAGATATCCAATGACCCAATCACTTTCCAGGTTACATTTCCTGTCGTATCAGCACAAACTGATGCCAGCCTTTCCAACCCTGTAATCGGTATCACACCTTCAAGGACACCTTCTGCTTTGCAAAAATCAGAAGGGACAATCTGATAGAAACTCATATCTGCCCAGTGTGTAAAATTCGCTATTTTAACAATAATGTTTTATTCCCGTCAAAGCTTTAGTACACTAACCGATGTTAAAAAATCATTAAACATTAAATTAAACATTAAGTATATCCGTTATCCATTATGCAACCCGATTCTGACATTCAGCTCATCCTTGCGTCTTCCTCCCGTTACCGGAAAGAACTACTTTTC
>CAZWTQ010000011.1:20931-27399 GCA_964636975.1 uncultured Oxalobacter sp.
CAAAGTCCTTCTATCGATGAATCTCCCTTACAGGATGAAAAGCCATGCGAAACAGCCCTGCGACTCGCCTGTAGAAAAGCAGAAGCAGTCAGTAGCCATTTCCCTGATGCTATCATTATCGGTTCTGACCAGGTCGCCGAATGCGAAGGGACTCCAATTGGGAAACCAGGCACATTTGACAAGGCAATGAATCAGTTGAAACAAATGCAGGGGAAACAGGTTTTTTTTCATACTGCTCTCTGCGTATTAGATGGACGACAAGGTAATACCATCCAAAAAACAGTGGTGATGACCAAGGTTACCTTCCGAAACTTGCCTGATAATGAACTGGCTAACTATCTGATGATTGAAAAACCTTTTGACTGTGCTGGCAGTGCTAAAAATGAAAGTCTTGGCATCGCCCTAGTCGAAAAAATCGAAAGCGATGATCCAACTGCCCTGTCAGGGTTGCCCCTGATCGCATTGACTTCCATGCTACGCAGATGTGGTTTACGATTCTTCTCAGGAGCATCAGCATGACAACAGGTATACTGTATCTTATTCCCAATACCCTTGACAACAATCAGACAAAAGCAGACCTGCCCAGTATCATCCCCGATGAGGTACTGAAAATCTCAGCCATATTAGATTACTTTATTGCGGAAAGCAAAAAAACAGCAAGGACTCACCTGAAACGGGTCGCAGAAATCCATCCGCTGCAACACCCTCTTCAACAAATTGACATAGCTGAATTGAATGTTAGGACGGAAGAAACATTATTGCCTGCTTTATTGGAACCTATCTTGGCAGGCCGAAATGCGGGATTGATTTCCGAAAAAGGAGTTCCTGCTGTTGCTGATCCTGGAGCAGAATTAGTCAGGATAGCACAAGAAAAAAGCATCCTCGTCAGACCACTGGTCGGCCCTTCTTCATTATTGCTGTCCCTAATGGCAAGCGGACTGAACGGACAAAACTTTGCATTCAATGGTTATTTGCCGATTGACAATGACCAGCGTTCAAAACGTATCCGAGTCTTGGAAGAACGCTCTCGCAAAGATCATCAGACACAATTGTTCATTGAAACGCCATACCGTAATACATCCCTGTTCAGCGCACTATGCCAGCATTGCCGTCCAGATACCCGTTTGTGCATCGCCACCAACGTTTCCCTTCAGGACGAATCTATTGAAACTCTGCCGATTGCAACATGGCGAGAATACCTAAAGAGAGGGAAGCAGCCCGATTTTCAGCGGAAACCGACTGTTTTTCTATTTCTTGCTGGCTAAAGAAGTAGCATAAAGAAGTAGCAAGTTACTGTCTGTTTTTCACAACAGAACCAGCTTCAATCATGAAATTTGTTCCATCATCTTGGCCCAAAACATCCACCAAAGTAAGCAAAACTTCTTCAAACTGAACCTCGAGTTTCCAAAGGAGGATTAACGATAAACATGCCACTAACAACAAAACCCGTGCCATCTGGAACAGGAAAAGCGACGTGAAATGTCAGATGAAGCCATTTTCGATTAGAGACTTTCTTCAATTGTCTGGGGAAACGACGGAACTCGATGCGTTGCAGAATCGGATACCAGATAAGGTAAGTGCCTGTTGGAAGCTGTATCAAAGCATCTGACAATGCTGTGATGACCTGCTGATAATCCTGTTTAATCTCGTAAGAAGGATCGAGCAATACGACCATCCGTCTGGAAGGTGGTGGCAGAAGTACCTTGAGAGCAGAAAAACCATCTTTATGAGAAACGATGGCCCGTTTTCCCCGTTCAGGGGAAGGAATACTTTTTAGCCTAAACCATTGCAGGGCATTTTCTTCCAGGATACATATGTCTGACGGATGCATTCCAAACAGGCGTAAACGCTCTTGTCTACGCAACAGCAGTTCCGCAATATATGAAAACCAGGGTAAGTAATCAGACATCCTCCTGGATTAACGGTGCGAACCAACTGCAGGTAATCCCTGATAGTCTGAAGAAGATTTTCCATACCCAATAATCTGAAGATACCTTATTTTGCTTCACCACTTTTTTAGCTTGATCACTATTCAGCGTATAAACGCCGGCTCCTGCATGGGTATCAACATAGAAGAGAGACGTTTCCTTCTGATGGAAATAAAGCAACGCCTGATGCAGGATAATATGCTTGAAGACATCAGCATGGCTGCCCGCATGAAAAACATGGTGGTAACTGAACATAAGAGGATCCTCTACCACGAATATAGCTATTTTAGCTTATGAAATCAGTCAAACATCCCAATAAATAATGTAGCTGCCTGTGATAGATGTCGAAATTTTTTCCAAATCAGAGCAACAGCAGATTGAAATGTGCAATCTGAAATTGCCATCTTATGAAAATCCCCTGATGAACGGACAGATAAGGCAGATTCAGGCAAAATAGCTAGTCCAAGCCCCCTTTCAACCAGAGATAAAATAGCTGATATATTATCGCTTTCACAGATGATCTTGATAGGAATCTGTCGCATCTGCATTTCATTAACGACCATATCGTGGCAAGAAATTCCTTCTTGCCGATGCATCAGGATCAATGGGATATCACCCAATTCCTCTAGCAATAATTCTTGCCGTTTGCTCCATTGGCTATCATCATACGGTGCAACAACCACCCATGGTTCTGTCAATATCGATTTGGACTCATAATTCCCCATTGTGACAGGTAGCCTGACCATCGCAACCTCTACCAAATCCCGTTCAAGTAGCTCAAGCATACGATAAGTATTGCCTTCATGCCAACAGAACCTAACTTGAGGGTACATTTTATGGAACATCTTCAGCCTTTCTGGAAAATACAAGTTACCAATTGCTGGCGGACAACCAATTGCCAAAATTCCACCAAGACCTGATGCTATACCCCGTACATCATCGATTGTAGTATGCATCAAACTAATAATCTGTAATGCCCGTTGGTAAAAAAAATGACCCGCCTGTGTCAACGACATCTGCCGAGTATTACGGTCAATTAACTGGATACCCAGCTCTTCTTCTAGTAATTTAAGTTGTTGGCTGAGGGGCGGTTGTGCGATATGCAAACGCTTTGCTGCACGACTGATCTGCCCTTCTTCAACAATTGCACAAAAATAACGAAGTTGCCGAATGTTCATGGTTTCATTTATATCTAATATTATATTTATATTATATAAATATAATATTATCAATATAAACATAACTTACTATATAATTTTCCCGTTAGCTTCTTTCCATCCACTGAAACAAGGAGGATTGCATCATGAAAATCTGTGTTTTCGGCGCAGGAGCCATCGGTGGCTACATGGCGGTTGAAATAGCTTCTGCTGGCTATGATGTCTGTGTAATAGCGCGAGGCCCCCATCTTAAAGCCATCCAACAGAATGGTCTGACCCTGCATATCAATGGACAAGTAAAAAATGTACGCCTACCAGCCAGTGATAATCCTGCTGATTTTGGTCATCAGGATTATGTCATTTGTACCTTGAAAACCCATCAGTCCTTTGAATCTGCAGAGAAATTCGCACCACTCATGGGATCGGACACTGCTGTAGTGACAGCAATGAACGGCATTCCCTGGTGGTATTTCTATAAAGAAGGTAGCAAATTTGAAAACCGACACCTTGAATCCATTGACCCTGATGCAAAACAATGGAAACTGATTGGTCCTGAGCGTGCTATCGGCTGTGTCGTAGATCCTGCCTGCGAAACAATTGCACCCGGAGTAATCAGGCATGAAAAATTCAACCGTTTCATCATCGGCGAACCAGATGGATCAGAAACCGAACGAGTAAAGACTCTTCAAAAGATCCTGATAGATGCAGGATTTGATGCACCAATCCGCAATGCCATCCGCTGGAATGTCTGGCTCAAGCTTTGGGGTAATGTCTGTTTCAACCCCATCAGTGCGCTGACCCATGCCCCCTTGGATAAGATCACCTCTGGCGCATTAGGCGAAGTCTGCCGAAGAGCCATGTACGAGACTAAAGCCGTCACTGAGGCTCTGAACATCTTCATTCCTGAGGACATGATTAATCGGCGTTTAACTGTCGCTGGTAAAGCCGTTGGGCACAAGATGTCTATGCTACAAGATCTTGAACGAAACCGTTCGATGGGTGAAATCGATGCACTGGTCGCAGTTGTACAAGAAATAGGAAAACTGACCGGCATTGCAACACCCACTGTAGATATTCTACTGGCATTGGTTCAAGAACGGGCTAGGCAAGCAGGACTTTATTAATTCCATCCTGACTCCTAAACATTGATACTTGCTTGCTAATCAAGGAGGCGAGGAAAGATACGCTATATAGCTACTCTTTATCCGAAATTGATTCTTATTTAGTCATAATCCATATTTTAGGGTTTGCCGTATCTTGCCTCCTTGATATCGTGGTATATATTTACAATACTCTTTCTATTATTTAGCAAAATTCTGCTAAAAGATATTCGGTTAAGATCATCCATCTCCCTCTGGCTGTTTTCCAGATTGCCTCCAGCATGAATATCTCGTACCCAACGGCTTTACCTACCCACTCCCATTAACCTCCTGATACTGATAGCAAAAATGGTTCTTGTCTGCATTATGACTCCAACAACAGTCACTACTGTGACCGTTATTATGCAAAAACAGGGAAACGATGGAACCTGTATAACAGATTATATGTATGCTGATATCCAATTTTGTCATTCGCCCGATGCGGGGGGGGGGATTAGCCTTCATTGACACATTTTTCCTCATCCTGAAAAAACTAGTTTGATGTTACTGTATTCAATAGTTACTACCTATCAAATGATTCTTCTTGATGGCAACTAGCTATCTGACTGTTAAAGCTACTGTAACTTGCCGTTTCCTCTTCACGACAGGTAAGGATAAGGTAAATCAGCAAATGGTTTAACCAACAAGTTATGTGTATGTGTGTATTGTGGGAGAAGATTAGAGTGGAAAAACCCGAAAGGATTGATTGCCTGATGCTGATAGTGCTTGCCGTGACTGCGATTGCCCGATTATCATTTCATGATATCCTATTTATTCTCCCTTCAAGGTTTATCATCATGCAAAAAAAATTGGCTGTCATTCTTGTCGCAACAAGTTTCCTTCTTCCCCTGACATATAGTGTTGCCAGAGCCACACCATCGAAAACAAAAACAACCATCAAGAGAAAGGCAACTACACGCAAAACTGCTCGAGCCTCCACCAAGACCAAAAAGCAGAAACCTGTCATACCCAGTGTTGAAGGGATGATTGCAGACCGTTACCACTGTGAAATGGGCAAGACTTTTACACTTTACCGCGACCCAAATGATAATCAATCGGTCATCCTTGAATGGGCAGGAACGAGGCAGCAGATGCATAAGATCGCCACTAAAACCGGAGCTGAACGTTTTGAAACCGATGCCAAACTAACCTATATCGGTGTCAGCAATCTGTCTCATCTGATTGACTTCAAGCGAGGTAAACCCATACTCAGCGAATGTCGAAACGATAAACAAAATAGAATTCAGCATGAACTAGATCAGAAGAAAGCTGAGAAAAAAGCTACCAAGACACAAGTAACTCAACCAAAACAAGCACAAAAACCAGCAAAGAAAAGAAGTTTTTGGCCTTTTTAATTGATTGGACTGTTTATTTTTAAACTCTGAAGAAGCCCTTACATAGCTTTTCCTCAAAAGGAGGATGTATGACTGATTTCACGAAAAACTCTTTAAAATCGTTCACGATTTCCGCAAATAAAGAAGGAAAATATTATTCCATCCCAGAACTGGGTAAATCCCTAGGGATCGATGTTTCCCGTCTACCGATCTCTATCCGTATCGTGTTGGAATCTGTTCTACGGAACTGTGATGGCAAAAAAATCACTGACGAGCATGTTCGTAAACTGGTGAACTGGAAACCAATAGAAGAGCGCACTAATGAGATTCCTTTTGTAGTTTCCCGAGTTGTCCTGCAAGACTTCACCGGTGTCCCTCTATTGGTCGATCTCGCCGCCATGCGTAATGTTGCTGCACGGCTTGGCAAAAATCCAAAAAAAATTGAACCACTTGTTCCTGTTGACTTGGTCGTTGACCATTCTGTTCAGATTGACTATTTCCGCCGAACCGATGCAGTTGATCTAAATATGAAACTGGAATTTTCCCGTAATAAAGAACGCTACCAATTCATGAAATGGGGTATGCAAGCTTTTGATACCTTCAGAGTCATACCTCCAGGGTTCGGTATTATTCATCAGGTTAACATGGAATACCTTGCCCGTGGTATCCATAAAAAGCAGGATGCCACTTTAGAGGATATCTATTATCCTGATACCCTAGTAGGCACTGACTCCCATACCACCATGATTAATGGCATCGGTGTCGTCGGCTGGGGTGTCGGAGGCATTGAAGCCGAAGCAGCTATGCTAGGGCAACCCGTCTATTTCCTGACTCCTGATGTCATCGGCATGAACCTGACAGGAAAGCTGCCTGAAGGTTGCACTGCGACTGACCTTGTGCTAACCATCAC
>CAZWTQ010000012.1:0-572 GCA_964636975.1 uncultured Oxalobacter sp.
GCTCTGTTCCAGAGACAAATCAACGAAAAAATGTTTTGTCTGTTGTCCAAAAGACTGCCAAGAGGATTTTCACCCAATCGTATTCTGGATGCAGGATGTGGTACAGGTTTTAGTATCCAATACTTGAAAGGTCTTTGGCCAGAAGCGAACATCATCGGTTGTGACCTCTCATTGGATATGCTCAATATAGCGCAGCACAAACAATTGGGTGTTGTCGTTGGGGATATTGAAAATCTGCCCTTTTTGACAGAAACATTTGATTTTGTCTGGAGTAGCCTGTCTTTGCAATGGTGTTCACCCAAGCGAGCATTTTCTGAATTGTTTCGTGTCATGGCTCCTGGAAGTATGCTGTTTTTTTCGACTCTTGCTCCGGGAACTCTGAAAGAAATCCGGTATGCTTTTTCAATGTTTGATGATACGGGTAATATGCTAGTTTTTTCTGAGAGAGCTGATTTGGAAAGCATATTGGCAGAACATGGGTTCCAGAATATCAATCTGTGGCAGAAAACCTATCAGATTTTTTATCCAGACATTTATTCTGTCCTGCTGTCTATCCGGGGTATTGGTGCTGG
>CAZWTQ010000012.1:582-4689 GCA_964636975.1 uncultured Oxalobacter sp.
ATATCCAGCAGCGACGCCCTTCCCTTTTTGGAAAAAATGCGTGGGAAATAGTCCAGAAACGATATGAAACCTTTCGGGAAAAAGAAGGCTTGCCGATAACTTATGAGACGATTATCGGTTCGGTTTTTCGTTAATAGGAATCGGTAGATCTTGTTGGAAGTTTGGAGGTTATGGCATAAGGAGAACTGAAATACTCTGCTAAAGTGATGTCCAGTTCCTGCTGGAGGATGCCTTCAATCCTTTGGGTCAAAACATCATTGTTTTTTGGTGTGAAAACAAATTGATGGAAAACATCAGTCAATGTGATTGTCTTCAAATCCCCTTTCCAATGCCATAGTTGTTTGGTTTGTTGACTTGGAATGAAAACAGACCATAGTGACGGTTTGGAAACAAAAATCCAACCAGCATGTTCCAGGGTAGTCAGGCAATATTCCACTTCATGGGCATCTATCCGGGTCATCTGCTCAACTTGGATTTGAGATAAGTATTTCGATTCCTCGGTTTTTTTACTGAGCAAGTGGATAATCTGGAGAGCTTCCGTAAAATTTTTACCCAGAAACATATCTTTCCGCCATGTTCCATTTCGTAGTTCAGGAATTATTGCAGCGACAAAGCCTCCTAAAAGAATGATGAAGCAGCTGGTATAAATCCAGATAATGAATATCGGAAAAACAGCCAGTGCTCCGTAAATTTTTTCATACAGATCAGAGCGTGTCATCAAAAACGCAAAAATACGGAGACCTATTTCAAAAGCGATTGCCGCAAATACGCTGCCTGCCAAAGCATCTTTCCACAAAACCTGTCTGTTGGGCAAGACACGATAAAGTAGTGTAAATGCGAAAATCATCCAGATACCTGAAAGGAACGGCGAAAAAATATTGAAAAAAGGTATGTAACTGACCAATCCATGCTCTGAAAGAATGACGTGGGATGTCAGATAAATGGAAACTCCCAGTACCAACGGACCGGCTGTTCCAATGCAGAGATAAAGTGCAATACGTGTAAGAAGGGAACGAGTCGCCATAATGTTCCAGATACGGTTGAAAGCTTTTTCCAATGCTGCCAAACTGGCGAAAATGGCAATCAGCAGACCGCATGCACTGATTAGGGAGACTTTCCCTGCGTTTTCAGCAAACGTATTCAGATGTGTCATTACCGTATCAGAAATTTTTCTTGGCATCATTTCCTCAGAAAAATAATTACCTAGACCGATCTGAAAGTCTTTAAACAGCGGAATCATCGTGAAAATCGCTAGAATAATGGTAATCATCGGAACTAGACTGAAAATAATGGTATAGCTGATCTGCCCTGCTGCATCACTTAGATGACCAGCATCGAAGCGTTTTTTGCACCAGCGTACAATTGGAAGAAGGTCTTTGCGAAGTTGATCACGGGTATTCCAAAGAGCTCTCATGTCTATGCCATTGTTTTCATTGATTAAGAACCTAATGGTCAGTATAGCTTCTGGATAAAGAAAGCGTGTACTATGTATGACGGTATCATCCATTATTTTTAAGAGCTTTATTGATTATTGTTTTTGGATTGATTTTGGCTACAGGTTTTTCCCTTTTCATTGCGGATTGTAAGGTATTGCTTGGAGATCATCATGTCATTGATGATCCCTTGGAGATGCTTCCTTATCTGACAGATGTTCGGAAACGTGTCATTGGAAAAGCATCGGCGATTGTTTTGCCAGACAGCACAGAACAAGTCTCTGCTGTAGTGCGATTATGTCGTGAATACCATATTCCAATTGTTCCCCAGAGCGGAAATACTGGCACAGTTCTTGGTAGCATCCCTGACAGTAAGGGTAATGCCGTGGTTCTCTCGCTGAAACGGATGAACCGTATTCTTGAAGATGAAGCAGACAACAATACCATAACTGTTGAAGCAGGTTGCATTCTTGACATGGTTCATGAGGTTGCCAAACAAATTGACAGAATATTCCCGTTGACCTTGGCTTCTTCTGGTTCCTGCATGATCGGCGGAAATCTGGCAACGAATGCCGGTGGTACTTCCGTTTTGCGGTATGGCACAGCCAGAGACCTCTGTTTGGGTATTCAGGTGGTTCTACCTGATGGCGCCATCTGGAATGGGCTTTACAAATTGCGCAAGAACAATACCGGCTATGATCTTCGGAATTTGTTTATCGGGTCAGAAGGAACTCTTGGCATTATTACAGCGGCTGTCCTGAAACTTTTTCCAAATCCTTCCTATCAACAAACAGCTTTCATCTCTGTAGGAAACCCATCAAAGGCGTTGGAATTGCTGAATATGGTCAAGAAGCAGGCTGATGCCCTACTGACAACTTTTGAATTGATGTCCCAACAAAGCCTGGATGTTGTTCTGAAACATTTCCCGAATCTGAAATCGCCTTTCTCTTCAATAAACCCTTATTATGTCCTAATGGAACTTGGTGGCAATGTATCTGAAGAGTACCTGATGAATCTGATGGAATCAGTGTTGCAGGTAGCCCTTGATAAAGCCTATGCGATAGATGCCTGTATTGCACAATCAATTGCACAATCGAAAGCATTACGGGCATTGCGGGAAAACATTTCTGAAGCACAGGCAATAGATGGAAAAAATATCAAACATGATATTTCTGTACCGGTTTCACAAATCCCTACATTCATCGCAGATACTGATGCCAAATTACAATCTGCTTTTCCAGGATGCAAAATGACGATTTTTGGTCATCTTGGCGATGGCAGTCTTCATTATAATGTTGGTGCTCCTGAAGGGATTTCTGCTGATGCCTTTCTTGAGAAGCAGGATGCAGTCAATCAAGTTGTCTACGATAATATCGCCCTGTTCAATGGTGCAATCTCAGCTGAGCATGGACTTGGGGCACTAAAGCATAAGAAAAATGCTTGTTACAGAGATGCTGTGGAAATTCAATTGATGCGACGAATCAAACAAACACTTGATCCAGAGGGGTTAATGAATCCTGGTAAGGTCATTCCATAATATAACTCGTTTTATTTCAAATAGTTATATTAATGTTTTCATAAAGCACATCGTAAGTATAAGTCACATTACTTTCTCAACATTCGCAGTCCATTGCACAGTACAATCAAGGTGGTACCGATATCGGCGAAGACAGCCATCCACATACTTGCCATGCCAATCAAAGCCAATATGAGAAAAAGGACTTTGATGCCCAAGGCAAAAACAATGTTTTGCGTTAGGATGCTGAAAGTGTCTTTGGATAACTGTATCAATTTTGGAAGATTGTCTAAATCATCATTCATGATAACGATATCAGCGGCTTCCATCGCAATATCTGTTCCAGTTTGTCCCATGGCAATACCGATATCTGCTGTTGCCAAGGCTGGTGCATCATTGATACCATCACCAACCATAGCAATTAATCCTTGATTCGATTGATTCTTCAATGCAGAGATTGTCTGGGCTTTTTCGGTTGGTAGTAATTGAGCTCTGACTTCAAAGATACCGACTTTGCTGGCAATCGCCCGTGCTGTTCCTAGATTGTCTCCAGTCAATAAGATAGTATTAATTCCTAATTTATTCAATGAATTAATAGAATTTTTTGAAGTTGATTTTATGCTGTCTGCAATAGTAAATAAGGCTAGGATATCTGTTTCAGTCGCCAGTAACGTGGTAGTATATCCTTTTGTTGTTTCAGTAATCAGATGTTTTTTAAGATTTTCATCCAATGGCAATCTAGCAGCAATCCAGTCGATACTACCAAGTCTTAGTTGACGGTTATCTATCGTTGCACAAAGACCTTTCCCAGAGAATTCCATAAAACCATTACAAAGTGAATCGGACTTAGGAATTCCCATGACAATAGCCTTTGAAATCGGGTGATCTGAGTGACTTGCTAATACAGATGTCCATTTCAGAACATCTGTTTCAGTATGATGATCCGTCAAGATACTGTAATACTGGAGTTTGGGCTTCCCTTCTGTGATGGTTCCTGTCTTGTCAAAAGCCAACAGTTTGATTTTTCGGGCATATTCCAGGAAGATACCTCCCTTGACGAGAATACCTTTTCGGACAGCGGCAGTTAAACCACTGACAAGAGTAGCCGGTGTCGAAATGACTAATGCACATGGACATGCAATTACTAAGATAGCAAGA
>CAZWTQ010000012.1:4699-20176 GCA_964636975.1 uncultured Oxalobacter sp.
GTAACAGGATTGAAACCATGTAATACCCATCAAAAATGGGGAAGTAATAGCAATACAAAGAGCAATAATAAATATAATAGGCGTGTATATACTGGCAAACTGATCTATCAGTTGTTGAAAAGGAGCCTTGGTCCGCCTTGCTTTTTCGACAGCATGGACAATTCTTGCAGCTACAGTATCCTCCGCTGATGCGGTAACCCGTATTTGAAGGACACTGTTTTGATTGACCGTGCCTGCAAAAACTGGGGCTCCCCGTCCTTTAATGACAGGAATACTTTCTCCCGTCACTGCAGATTGGTCAACCAGACTCTGCCCATCCTGTACGATGCCATCCAGAGGAATGCGTTGTCCTGGGCGTACCCTAATCAGTGCATCGATCTGGATATCTTTGACAGTCTGTTGTACCCATTGGTTATTCTTGGAAACTTCAGCCGTGTCTGGAGTCATAGTTAGCAATTTTTTGATGGCATTGTCAGCCCTAGCAGCAGCTTTTTTTTCCAGCCATTCGGATACGGCAAACAAAGACATAACCATTGCCGCTTCAGGCCATTCCCCGACAATGAAGGCTCCTGTTATAGCAATAGACATCAATGCATTGATATTCAGTTGCAATCGTAATAATGAGGCAATACCTTTCCTGTATGTTTGGAAGCCTGAGAGCCCAATGGCAATCACTGCCAGTAGCACACATCCTATATTGAAAAATATTTCTCCATTAGGGAAAAGCAATTCAACGATTTCAATGAAACAAGCAATGGCTAATGAAGTCCAAAGTGGCCAAATAGTCTCAGGACGGTTTTGTGGTTCTGTCAGTCCACCAGGAGAAATACGTTCAGCAAAGTAACCTGCTTCCTTGATCGCAGAAAGGCATTGTTCTATTGTTTTCTGATCGGCATCAATGACAAGTTCTCGTTTTTCCAGTTGGAAATAAAGAGCTCTGATACCATGAATCTTGGATAAGATTGAACGAATATCAATTTCCTCAGCGGAGCAGTCCATTTCAGGAATCCTGAGGATATTGGTATCATCAGGTAAGGTTGCCGTACTACTGCTACTGCTTTCACCTGTATGCGTATAAGCACATGGACAGGTATCTTGGCAGTGGTTATGACCATGGCGATGGTCATGATGGCAGTCATGAGCGCAATTGCACTTGTTCCTTATGCCCGAATCAAATTTTCTCATCTGATAGTAATCACAGACAACATCCAGAACGGGTTCCTTTTCCTGATGAACCTTATCACGATTGTTATCTCGATGAAATCCTTGTATTGTCATTCCCAAATATTGATTTAAAATCATTAAAAACCTTATAGTTGCTATAAAGTCAACAGTAGATAGGTGTTTAATGGATTATTGATGCGAAAATCATGAGAATCGGAGATCTAGCGAAAAAAATCGGATTACCAACGGGCACGATCCGTTATTACGAAAAGGCGGGATTGATTCCTGAACCTGAGCGAAGCAACAGCAATTATCGGCGTTATTCCAGTATGCATATTGAACGTCTTTGGTTTATCCAGCATTGCCGATTACTGGATATGTCTTTGGATGAGATACGGATGCTTTTGGATTACCGTGACTTACCAAATGCAAATTGTTCAAAAGTTAACGCATTGATTGATGAGCACATCGGTCATGTAACAAAGCGGATTGATGAGTTGAAACTACTCGAAAGCCAACTGAAGGAACTTCGAAGTCGTTGCAAAGAAGCTACGGGCATCAATGACTGTGGCATCCTGAATGCTCTTGCTTGTCTGACATTCTGCCCGGAGAACAAGGGATCACAAGGGAAATGTATGCATATTGAGCCTATCCATGGGCACAGTAAAAACAGCAAGAACTAAGTTGAAAAAGAAAAGGAATTTTCACAATCTACCCAATTACCTGCCCAATATTCAAGGATATATATCATGTAATCTGAAATAAAATTCGTTGATTTGCAACGTTTTTTCTAGAAATTGTGTAATTGATGCGTAATAATATGGCAAACAATCTTTTTGCTCTGGAAAGTCTTGAACTCTCAAGGAAAGGACTACCCATATGGCTGGGTTTGAGGGAGACTTGGAATGAAAAAGGGAAGAAATCAAGAAGGAGGTCAAATGATTTCTTCCCTGCTACTTAAGAAGTAAAAATGAAAATAGTGATTGTATTCTATCAAACAGTTGCTGGATTAACAAGAGGAAATCATGAAAACTCAACAAAAACGAGGTATCTCTTTCATTCACTCTCTCCATCCGTTGTATTCCTGACGGCGTTATAACGGTCAATACAGGTGTTCAGTTTTCGGATGGCTTTGTCTCCCCGCTCGATGATGGCGACAAGACGGTTAGCAGTTCTGCCGTCAACAAGGTAGGCTCTTCCTTCTCCATATGCAGCGCCGGAACCTGCGGACATTGTGCTGGTACCAGCGGTTGGGACTGACAGCCGCAAAGAACCGGAAGCAATCCTAGACTTAAGGTCAGATATCTTCTGTTCAGCATCTTTCTGCTCCTTCTGATACTTTTGAGTGATGGCGTTAGCCTCATCCTGCATTTTCTTCTCGACCTGCCGGTTTTCCTGCAGTGCCTTGTCCAGCTGGTCGGCATAATCGGCTTTCAGTTTGTCCAGTTGACCCTGCTTGTAAGAGCAACCGCCGATAAAGCCAATAAGCAGGCAGGCTATGCCCGCCCCGATTTTCCAATAGATGCCACTGGTATCCGTCATGACAACTTCCCATCAATCACCGCAACAGCCGGTTCCTTGAAATGCTTGCGTTCCCTGTGTTCTGACTGCTTGCCGTCGTTCCATGAGTCCACAGGTCTGTGATAGCCCATGACACGTGTCCAGACTTCACATTTCGTTCTTTTTTCTACGGGTAAATCTTCTCTGTTCATCACTTTTCCTTTCCAAACTTGTCCCAGAAATCAACTGTCTTTTTGGCGTCCTTGATTTCCTCGCCACACCGTGGACAGTAGCAGTCATAGACCGACATCCGCTTGCCACACTTCGGGCATGCCTTCAATTCAATACCTTTCATGCCTTTCCCTTACACATCAGATGCTCTTTCTGCCTGCGTCTAGTCAGCCCTGCCAATGCCCTGCCGCCTGCCTTGTTCCATTTCAGAATTTCATTGCATGCCCCGTCATAGTCTTTGGCGTTCAGCTTTTTGACCAGCGTGGACTTGCAGAAGTTCCCCACCCCGATGTTGTAGGCAAGGGAGACATAGGCGTCAAACTCATACTGGTACAGCGGTACGTTGATGCACTTCCTGATGCCGTCAGCGTGCTTGTTGGTGGATTTCAAGAGCTGTGCCAATGCCCGCTCTGGTGTCGTCCTGTCGCCCATCTTCACGCCTGCGGTCTCTCCATAGCCGATAGTCGGAACGCCAACGGCGTCCTTATAGGCTTTCTCACGATAGCCCTCAAAACCTGCGATACCGGCAAGGCAGACTGCCGATACGGCGACCGCCCCCACGGCGATACGGACTTTGTTTTTCGTTTCCATCAGTTAAAAAGCCCTCCTCGCCACATTTCAAGAAAGCCAATCATGGCGGCGATGGCACCGATGACGGCACCAGCAACCTTGATATACTTGAACAAGTTCCTGACCGTGGAAACCAGCCCGACGATGCCTTTGGTGTCTTCCTTCACGTCATCGAGCTTGGAATCTATCTTGTCGATTTTCTTGTTCTGTTTGTCATTCTCCTTTTCCAGAGAATAGACTTCCTCACAGAGTTCATTGACTTTCTGCTTGAAGACGGCATTCGCCGCATCCTGGTTTTCTGGTAATTCTCTAATTGGCATAATGATTTTCTCTTAATATAAGCCTGTCAGTAGTGGTCTTTTTACCAACAGTCGTGTTGACGCCATACCCTGCTGAACAGCGTCTCATCCGCTCATTCACCAAATATGGCGTTGACAAGTAGTATCAATAGTGATACCACTATTCAAAATTTTGGAAGGAAAGTCATGAATTTCGAAAAAATGATGGAGGCGATGAAAAATGCACCACAGAACGTGCGGTTTTCAGATTTGGACGCTATCTGTCGTCATTTTTTCGGAAAGCCTAGACAACGAGGAACCAGCCATAGGAATACAGGACACCATGGCATGGTGACCCTCGGATCAATATTCAGGACGATCACGGCAAAGCGAAGCGTTATCAGGTTATAACTGTCCTTGCCGCAGTTACGAAACTCAGAGAAATGGAAAGGAAATAGCAATGGATGTTCAGAAATATGCCTATCGTGTCATCTGGTCTGAGGATGATGGCGAATTTGTCGGACTCTGCACAGAGTTCCCTTCCCTTTCATGGCTGGCATCCACACAGCCGGATGCACTTGCCGGCATTGTCAATCTGGTGGGTGAGGTTCTTGCTGATATGGAGGAACAGGGTGAGAATATTCCCGTCCCTTTGTCTCTCCGTCCGTTCTCCGGACGTTTCGTCATCCGCACCACTCCGGAAACGCACAGACGGCTTGCCATGCAGGCAGAAGAATCTGGCGTGAGCTTGAACCGCTATATCAATTCCAGACTGTGACGCCTTTTCCTTCCATCATGCCAGATAGTTCCCTAATCGGCATAATCATTTCCTCTCAATTCGGGTGGACACTGCAGACGAAGCTGTTCGGATTGATACGCCCTTTGACAGTGGTCTTTCTGCCAGAAGAACAGCGTGTCAATGAACCTCCGCAGAAATGCCCAGCCCTTGCCATCATTTCTTTTCCGCCATGCCGCCGATGAAATGGTCTCATCAGCCCAGCCATTGAAAAAGGTATTCACCAGCTGGTCGATGGCTATCGGTATCTGTTTTAATCGTCTTCCCATCATTCACTCTCAAGGCTTTTCTGTTTCAACTGCTCCGCCAGTGCGGTGATGGCATCCGCCGTGACCGTAATGCCCGCCAGTGTGTCCTCATCCGTCGCTCCAGTAATCTGTGATTCCAGCGTCCATTTCGCCTGATACAGTGCCTGGCCGTTGATGGCGATTTCCTTTCTCATCTGTTCCAGCTGCTCCCTTGTCACCGAATGGAAGGTATTGTCATACGAACGGAACAGCGTGGACTGCCCTGGTTCCATGACCTGTACCAGCCCTTCGATATTGCGGTTTGCCGTCTCGTCCGCGTTGATTTCAAAGCCAACAGAGGATAAACAGTGTGCATCGGTACATGTTCCATCAAAGGATTTCGACAATTCAGACAGTCTCAATGTCTTGCCTTTATCGATGTCGAAAACCCACTTGCCCGCCATTGCCCTGTATTCTGGACTGGGTTGTTCTCCCTCCATTTCAATCAGGTCTTCTTGATGGTGGTAGTCAAATTTGCCGTGGGCATCAAACGTTCTTTTAATTTCGACAGGATTAAACGAACCTTCTTCTGCAAAGGTTTTCGGCGGATACTTTTTGTCTATGTCTTCCTGTTCCATGGGCAAGAACTCGGTGTCGGCATCATTGATTTTGTATCCATCAGGCTGTTCAATGATTCCCTCTGCAACCTGTTGTGACAGCGGTTTCAAGGAGAAATCTTCATTCAATGCCCTATAAGACAGTCCGATGTATCCTGGAAAACCGCTCGGGACTTCAATTGCTCCATCAGGGAGGTTCTGGGCACAGGAATGCTCCTTGATGATGCCGTTTTCTAATACGATATATTCCATGTTTTTAACCTCTTGATATTGAAATATTACATTTATAGATATAAAATATATCAGTCGTAGAAACTGATATACCAAAATGTGGGATGTTCGAATCAACAAGACAGTGGAAAAGCGACTCAAGAAAATCCCGAAAGAGACCGCCGAATCTTTTTTCCTGCTGTTGCGTGACCTGAAGGCAAAGGGTCCTGATGTGAAAAGCTGGCCAAACTACAGCAAGATGGTCAACAAAAAAGAGGTCTATCACTGTCACCTGAACAAGAACAAACCCCGTTTCGTAGGTAGCTATCTGGAAAGTAATGGATTTTTCAACCAAACTGATAGAGATCATTTATGTCGGCTCTCATGAAAATGCACACTACGGACAAATCAAGTAAAACCATAAGTGTCACTGTCCCGAATGAAATTGCGGAAAAGGTTTACAGAACCATTCATCAACTATTTGATTTTGCCGATATCCGCATTATTGACAACAGCACATTGACAATCGAAGACATTTTCCCTGATGGTGATTCGGCGATGGCTTTGCGCGGTTTGCGTGTCAGGGAGGGAATCACACAGCAGGAACTTGCCAAAAGGCTCTCCATCTCACAGAACAGGGTATCTGAAATGGAAACAGGAAAACGCAGCATCTCCAAGGCAATGGCCAAGCGTCTGGAATCGCTTTTTGGCGTGTCTTATAAAGCATTTCTATGACACTCCTTTTATGCCGTCCTCTTCCAGATTCTAATTGTGCTGTTCACTGGTCGGACTTCAGTCGCCGCACCATAAATGGCACTGCCTTTACTGATGTCTGCGCGAACATGTCCTAATGAATCGCCAACATAATCCGCATCCGTGTAAGTTTTTGAGTTTAAGACCGAACTGACTGAATGCGGTGGACTCGATGTGGAATATTCAATTCTACCGATGTATGTAGAGCTATTTGGCGCGCCTCCAGCCTGTACAGAGCCGAATGCGGCAGCCAGTCCACCTTCAGCCCTGAAGAATCTGCCGGCATAGGTACTGCTGATGTTTTGCCACGTTCCACCGAACAGCGTTGTGGGATCAGTCTGGTTGGCGAACTGGACATATATCGCACCAATCGGCATGGGTATCGGGATGACAATGTCAACACCCTTCGCCGGATTCAGGAGCACCCATTCATCCCATATCGCACTGTATTGCAGCAGTGTCAGGTAGCCAGTTCCGCCGATGTCACCTGCAACCAGTGGCTTGTTTGCACCCTTGACGATGGTTTTTGCTTCCAGTTCGTTGGGACAAAAAGTCGGGGTAGTTGTAGTGTTTGCGTTCACTGCACGAAATGACACGATAACACCGTCCGTCAGCTCCGGCAGTTCCTCAAGATCTGCCGTGATGGCGTCTGCGGTTCCTGTTGCAGTACAAAACAGGATGCCGGAACCCATACCGCCTTTGCCTGCCCACAACGCCCATGATGTCTTGTAGTCATCGACCTCGTTGAAGTTGACGGTGTTTTCGTCCTTGAGGCTGACGAATGATTTCTCACCGTCGTCCGATTGCAAGACAGCACCCTTGGGATAACCTCCGATAGCGGTACAGAAATCGCTATCGAACCTCATTTGCCCGCCTGCGTTCCAGTGGGTGACATTGCTGGATATGGCGTGCAGGATGCCGTTGAAGTCCATGCCTTCAGGCGGTATGCCACCCGCTTCCAAGGGCATCATAGTAACAGGCGGGAAGCCAGTTTTCCATGAGGCATGGTTGGTCTCGCCTGGTGCTGTCGGCTGTTCTGCCGGTATGGTGTTTCTTGCGCCGTTCTCTGCAAATGGAACGGGCAGGAGGGTTGGTTTTGGAATGGTCATTATTCCTCCATCTTCAATGGTTTTTTGAATACTGGGAACTTCAGTGCTTCTGGTTATAACGAATGTGTGTCCTGACAACAGATTCTTTCTATGCGCTGTCACTGGAAAACACTTTTACATAAATGGAACAGTTCGATGAAATGCCTTACAATAGGGTTGCCCGTGAGGTGAACGTCAGAAATAACCTGTGTCGTCTGCCCTGCGTTCAAACGAACGTTTGGATGAGGGGGTCACAGTCCCTCTGCCTCATGGCTTTTTCTTTCTTTTCTTCGCCTTCCGGCATCTGAAATGATATGCAGGTTCACGATCTCGAAAAAGGATGGCGGGAATGATGCCAAAAGACCTGAATAATGTTCAGGTCTTTCCGATAAAACACGCCACCTTGCCACAAAAATTGCTGTTCACATTCTTCTTTTTCTATTGAGCTACTGATTAAACAATCAATCGTCCTTTTAGGGGAATTAAATTATAACGGTCTCTGGCGTAATATGAAGAGCATGGAACCTGCCTCGAATGCCGACAGGCTATGCCTGACGTATGTGGGGAACGGCAGTCCCACCATATTACGCCATCTTCTTGCTTCAAGGGCTTGTCTCTTATTCCTTTCTTCATGCACAAACCCAAACAATAAAAAATTCATCTCCATTTTGAACTGATCTGGATTTTTGTACTATAATTTTATTAGGGTCTGCTTGCTACCTACATGGTGTCCCCACGAGCCTTTTTGAGGTAATGCTCGATGCGTTCGTAAGTCGTGAAATTGCATGGGAGGTATGCAATTCTTTCAATAAAGCGAGGAACCGTGCCTCCACCGATAGAGGGAACTTTAATCAGTTTCCTCTATTTTTATGCCCTTTAATGTTGCAGGGACAAGGTATCGTTTCTTTCGTTTCAAATATTCCAACGACCACTTGTGCGAAGATCGGAAATCGTACTTTTTCTTGTCGCTATTCCATTTTAAGACAACAACCTGTGCTCCATCCTTCAACATGCGATCCAGAAATATATCCTCATTGTAGTCAGCTTTAATGCTTGTCGGGTAACTTATGATATTCAGGATATTTTCCATCAGGCGTGCCCGCTCTTTATCGAATACACGGCGTCCAGACACATGACCTTTTGTTAACGTTTTTTTGGGGTCTGATGTATACGCATGAGAACCGTTTTGATTCATATTGACATCCACAAGAAACAGTCCTGCCTTGCGATGGATGATGAGATGATGCTCACCCTTAAGATTCTCATCAAAGTATTGCTTTGCCTCTTGCGAAGTATTGATATTGCTACTGGTCGGCAACACTTTCGGTTCGTACTTTTTGAGTCTCTTTGTTCCACCTTTTACATTGCCCGCCCCTTTCGGCGCAAACCGTCCGGTCTTCGGGTCATGTCGGTCATTCTCATCCTGTGCCAGCCGTGCACACCGTCCATAGATATATCCCACTGCGTAGGCATAACCCAGCAGGAATGCCTGTCTGACAGATACTGTCATGTCGGTTCGCCGTCGTTGTACAGCGTACCCTGACCGAATGGCGCGAATCCCGGACAAGCCTCATTGAATCCAAAAATATTGGGCTGCGGTATCTCGACGATGTCAATCAGCACGCCGGCAGGTGTGGCGAACACCTCGGATTCGACAATTGCCCGCTCGTATGGCTCCAGGTAAAAGCCGAAAACAAACCGCATCCGCATACCGCCCAAATCCAGCGCATAACAGCGTCGCCCGTCAAAAAGGTATTGCAGCATGGCATTCAATGTCGGAGCGTTGGGTCTGACGATGTTGGACATCGCCTTGGTCATGATGAGCTTACGGTAGGCGTCATCGTCCAGCCTGTACGTCGATGAGGCCACAGGACCGTTCCTGAATGGCGCACGGTTAAACGGCATGAACGACTTGTTCGGCGTGTTGAAGCCAAATCGCGCATAATCCGGCGTGACTGTCAGGAATCGGTCAATGCCAACAATGCGCCCCCAGATATCAAGCCCGAAACTGTTAGCGGTATCGATATCCATCACCTGCCTGTAGAAACTATCCAGCACGCCTGCCATGTCGTAATGTTGCTGGATGCATTCCACCAGACGGGTCAAAATGGGACTGGACTGGTACTGTATAGGTATCATTGCATTACCACCGTAATATCTTCGGACTGAATGACCGGAACCTGGTCTATGCCGGTGGTCACGATACTGGAATCCGCCGTTTCCGTTCCTATCAGCAACGAGATGATATTGATTCTTGTCGTCACTGTTGCGACTATTGTGTAATATGAGGATGCATAGATGATCGCCGCCATCCTTTCCCTGTCGAAGCCCGCCCGATTGCCGTTAAAAGCGTCCATGACCGCATTCTTGATTCTCAACTCAATATCCGACGGCAGTGCCACATCCCGCTGGATGGTGATCAGGAACTTTATGTTGACCGGGTCGGGACGGTTGAAAACAATCTCATATTCTGGATACGGCATTTTTAATGCGGTACTGTCCAGAATGGTCACGGTGGTGTTGCCATTCATATCACATCCTAAATCCTTCTTGCGCCAGATGGTCCGGGCGATTTCCTCGTCATCCCCGCCGGTGACGCCCACATAGACACTGTGCGATTTCAGCGGATAGGACGTCGTCCCTACGGTGACAGTCTCTCCCGTCTTATTCTCGATGACATAGCAATCGGTCACATCACGGATATCAAGCACCGCCGCCCGTATGGCGGGAACTGTCCCGATGGCGTTCAGTGCCACAGATTCCCACCGCCGTCGTTCCATTTCGTCCCTGCCCTCGATGTCTGTTCCGGTGACCCCAGGGTTCTCATTGGTGATGGCGTCCCATCCTGACACTGCCTGCTGGATATGGATGAGTGTGCCCGCCGCACACGGCAAAGCTCCGTTTTCGATGTTGGCAAATTGCACCTTCGCCTGCCCATATACATCAAAAATGACTTCGGAAAGCGATGTATAGATGTTGCCCTGCACGTCTCTTGCCCTTGAACCCGCAGGAAGGACTGAACCCGGAACGCCGGTGCATGTGGCGGTCACCACAGTTGGTGTCCCTGGTTTCCGGGTGATAAAGTAGATTCTCGCCAGTGCGTCCTGAAACCGCCCGATTGCCGTTGCGGGGTCAAACTGCGACAGCGCAAAAGCCATGGCAGCATAGGCAAGGGCAATTGCCTGCGCCTGCTCGGACGCCAGCACGTACTGGGGCGTCGAGACGGATGACAGGTTCAAGTCCGCACCGAACGCCACCCCGATGTCCTTGAGCGTCCCCGCAAGGATTTCATGCGTTTCCGGGATTGCGATGCCGGTTTCGGTGATGGTGACTTGTGGCACGTCAGTTTGATACGTTGACATGGATGCTCCCCGTTTCTGTGGTAATTTGTATATGACCCGACAATCTCCGGTTTTCAAATGTCAAGACTGGCTGCGCATCGATGACGCCCGGAACGGTTTTTGCCTCTGTCCTTAACCATTCAATGAGCATGGCAGGTGGCGGTCTTTCTCCCAGCACGCCCGCCTTGTAGGGGATGCCCCGAGTGGTATCAAAAAGCCCCTCGCCCTTCCAGAACAGACAGGCGGAAGCGACATCCTGCGCAATGGCGTATGGGTCACCCGCCACGGCGATGTTTCCTGAAGCGTCGACTACCAGATCCCATGTGGCGGGGTCAAGATAAAGCGTTTTCACTTCCTTATCCTTTCAGGTGTTTCAAATTGTTTTATAATGGGCAGGTGTCCTGACAACAGAAATTACATTCCGCCTCAGCTGTGTGACTGGTCGGGTTATCCCGAAGCGGTGAATGATGGGGACCGAAAGGACTGGCGGCCATCCTGGACACATCAAGCCCTCCTTAACCAGGAGGGTTCCCTTTGTTTATATGCCGTGCAAACGAAAGCCACCCTGTTGTTCTTGAATGCCGGATAGACGACAGCCAGATTGCCGTTGTACCATATCTCGAAGTTGCCTGCCCTGTTCACCCTTAGCTTTCCTTTCTCCACCGTTTCCGTCAGTCCTGAAAGCACTCTCGCGACGTTCGAGTTTCCGCCTGTTCTTTTCGCTCTGGCATCCTCTTCAGACCTGCGCTTTATGATGTGGCAAAGCCCAATATTCTCATCACCCCATATCAGGTCGATGCTTCCGATGTCAGCCCTATGGAAAGCGGCTTTGACATGGCCGTTCTGTTCCTTCATCAACAACCGGATGGCATCGTCGCCCCTGACACCTGTATGCGCTTTCCCCCAGAGACCTGAAATATCTTCCGGTCTGCCGGATTCACTGCTTTTTGTGAACCGTCCTCCCTTATCCCTCGGGTGCTCATCCTCCCTGAAGCCGCCATCTTCCGCCAGCCGTGCACACCGTCCATAGATATATCCCACTGCGTAGGCATAACCCAGCAGGAATGCCTGTCTGACAGGCGCTGTCATACCGGTTCCCCTGTGTTACCCGATCCAGGTGTCACGCCCTTATGGACGTGCGTCTCAAGGACAACGCCGTTACTGGTAATCGTTCCTCCGGTGTTGGTGATGCCGCCTGATGTCTGTGCGCCGGAGCCTTTTTCGCCGGTCTGCGTCATCTGTCCTGTTATCTGCACCAGTGGGGTGTCCAGTGTGACGCTTGACGCCCCCTCAAGGATGATCTGGGGTGCCTGACACGTGATTTTTGTCGGTGAATGGACAATAATGCCATCCCCGCTGAAATGGATATACTGCACCGGCGCCGCATTCATGATGCCATTGACATAGATGGCATCAGACAATGAGTATTTCCGCAGTGAGGCGGTCGCCGCATCTCCCCTCGCCCGCTTGACTCCCGAAATGTCACGGCTTGAGAAAACAGCAAAACCAAGGTCGCCAACCTGCGGGTCAATGACAATGGCGTTGCTGCCGCCCTGCAGCCTGAAATAGGGGGCGTTGTGGATAATCGGAAATTCCTTCATCCTACCCGCCGCCGTCCTTTGGCTGACAAGTGGCTTGATGTCAACCGAACCGACAGGTGCAACGCCTCCATCACTGACGGCAATGACACGGCATGGCAGACAAGCGTACATTTCACGGATGAATGCGTCGAACTCGTACCGTGCCTGCTCCCATTCGTCATTGGCAAGCCCTTGCCGTGTGTTTTCCGTGTAATCGGTCATGTCTCTGCCCCGTCCTCATAAATCAGCTGGAACCGCCTGCCCCAGCCTGTAAAAACGGGGCTTTCCCTGCCATGCGTGTCGATGCTTGAAAAGTCACCGGTGAATCCCAGATAAGGCGCGTCAATCAGCCACGTCCTGTCAAGCATCAGTACATTCTGGCAAAGTACGCGCCCGCCGGTTGACACAGAAAAATACTGCCTGCCACCCAACTGCCGGATAATGATGATCGCGACTTGCCCGCCCACATCGCAGACAACCTGCTGGGAAGGGACCGGCTTCAATGGTATGGTGTACCTCATTAGAACAGCCTCCCGAACGCCTCCTTGGTGTTGTTGAATGCTCCGACAACGCCATCCTTGATGTCTGTGGCAACCTTTGAAACACGCTGCGTGAACGTTACTGGCGCGTCGTTTGCGGACTGTGCATTCTTGGTACTGCTGTTGCCCAATGACGGTGTAACAGGAACAGCAATCATGACCTGCCGAAACACGCACTGTGCCGTTATCAGGGACGCACCGCCGTTGGTTGCTTCCCGGACGATTTCACACGATTCCAGCGTGACGTTCCTGTAAATCTTTTCAGGAACCACGATGTCGAACAGTGTAGGCTTGTTGATGTTGTCTTCCAGCCATGTCAGGAATTTTTTACGGTCCTCCCGTGTCCCGCCACGTGTCATGTTGATCATGACAAGTTCCGGCGTCGTGACCTTGTTATAACTTGCAAAACCGCCCTGCTCGATGCGGTAATCGCATATCTGCATCTGGCGGTTCGAGTCAATGGAAACGATACTGTCAACCTGAACGACTGGCGAAAGCCCGGACGCCTTCACGCCAAGCATGTCGCCGATGGTGGTGTTGCCTATGGGTGTGGACAGTGCCACATGTTCCAGATTCTCGGCAAACGATGGCTCCGCATTGTCGGAGTCTGGCGGATAGATGCCCCACTGCCTCGCAAATGAGCCCAGCAACTCCCAGAGCTTCGCTTCTGCCGTCCCCAGCACAAGCGATGGCGTCGTGCTGAATGATATTGTGTTCTTAAGTAACGGGATACCGTTCATTCTGTCTATTCCTCGGTCAGGTAGATAAGCCGCATTTCAGTTTGCCAGACACCGCCCGGAGTTTCCGACTGCAGCCGATGCAACATTGTCACAATCCGGAATTTCGCCTCTGAAGCCCCCTGCTCCTTGCCCAATCCTTTCTGGAACAGGATTTGATGGCTTTTCACAGTGACAGGAGCCATCCAACGGTAGTAGGGGTTGTACAACACCCGCACGATGCAGCCGTTTGGAATGAGCGTCGGATAGCCAATCATGTCGTTTTCCGCCGATATTGTGGTGGCCTCAATCTGGCGTGCCTTGTCCTTCTTTGAGATGACGACAACACGCCCCTCCGTCTGGATGACGATGTCCGCCTGTCTTGCGATGGCATTCAGCATCTCGCTGAACGAGCCGGTCAAGGCGACATCCGTCAGCACGCCGTCCACGCCATTGTTCTCCACGGTGTATTGGTTCGCCTTGACGGGATGCGAGGCGTTATACAGGTTGACGACAGCCTGCACTATCTCGACAACGGAAACGGAGCCACTGAACGAGATGGCGGGCGATTCTGCGACATTGAGCTCGTAAGAGCTCATTGCATAGATGCTCATCGGGATGACGGGCATGGTGTTGTAATCCGCCATAGCATGAAAAATCATGCCTGTGAAAACAAGTGTCTCTTTGCCATCATCATCATCCGTGTAAAGCGACACCGTGTTGGGCTTGAGCATGTTCGCCTGCATGACGCCCTTGATGAGCGTCAGGGCGTTCATGGTTTCAGCTTTCAGCCCGAACACAGTAATCTGTGCGCTGGCGACCATGGAATTGGGCATGACCTTGATTTCGGCATCGATTCTCAACCCCGACAGCTCGATGCTGTTGTCTTCAGGCTTGCCGGTGAATGAACCCTCGCCCAGCCGGAAAATGATTTTCAGGTTTCGCTTGGTGAATTTCATGTAAAAGGCGATACTAAAGCCCCGATTCTCGGGGCATTCTGTTTGAGCGACGCGGTAATGGCATTTGCGTCCGTAGATGGCGCATAGATGTTGTTTGTCACATTGACTACCGTGCCCGCAGTCTGGCGTGCGTCCTTTCCCGGAATGACTCCTTGGATCGCTCGGGAGGCACGCGCCATGGCGCGTGCCTTCGCATTTACCTGCACGGTGTCCGTCTTCCCCAGAGTACGTGAGTTGGGCGTGAGACCCGCATTCAGATTCTCCCCTATCCACGCTCCTCCCCATTTGCCTTGGTGCCTCACCCCATAAAGGGCCCCTGCTTTTATCATCTCATCAGAATAAGGATTCCTGCCGTTTTCCATTTTAATGATGGCCTTCATCATCTGGGCCATCACTCGCGGATCACTAAAATTCAAGCGGGTATGGAAACCGACACCAAGGGCGCGTTCCACCGATCTAATATAAGATGCAGTGTCATTTTCGACGGACGGGGCGTATTGCTTGATTATTTTATAGATGGAATCTTTGCCGGCATTGGCATACCGTTTCAACTGAACGGCCAGCGCTCGCAATCCTTCTTGTGGCGTATTGAATACAGCGAACCGCCCCTTCTCGCCCGGTTCTTTCCTGGCTCCCTGCTTTATCCACATTCCCGTTGATTCGATGTTGCCGGGGTTGTTGTTCCGGAGTCCACGAGTGGCTTTCGAATTGTTCCACGCAGGATTCGGCAGTGTCGCCGCCGCCGCATCTGGAATGACGGTGGACACCACCTTTCCTGGATCAATGCCCGTCGTAAAGTCGTAACCTTCGTTGCCAACCGCCGCCGCGGCCTCATTGACGCTGGAGACAATATCCTGATGCTCTGTCGCCCATTCCCCAAGCTTGTCCAGAACGGAGACGACAATGTC
>CAZWTQ010000012.1:20186-27002 GCA_964636975.1 uncultured Oxalobacter sp.
CAATGTCCTTAATCCATCCCAGTTTATCGCCCAGACTTCCGACGATGTCGATGAATGCCTGCGTGACGGGGACTATCAATTCAATGGCTTTTGTGAGACCGGTGAACAGTCCCGTCCCCTCATCCACCTTGACCAACATCTCGACAAATTGCTCCCTGAGCTTGACAAGCGATTCATCCAGCTTTTTCGCCATCTCGGTCGCCTTGCTGGAGGTCTGTGCGAGTTTCTTGAACTCTTCGGCTTTCTTCCTGCCATTGGCTTCCGTCGCCATTTCGGCTTCCTTGTCACTGAAGCCGACACGGTTTTGTAGCCATGCGATTGCTTCAGAACGGTTGCCTCGGAAGTTGCGCATGGCAGCCTCTCCGGCATCGAACAGGACGTCGTTGGCGTCCCGCATCATGCCTTTTTTGTCAAACAGAGAAACACCGAGTTCCGCTAGCCCTTCAGCCGTCTTGTCAAGCTGGCCGCTGTATTTCATATTGGCATAGGACTGCCGGACTTTCGTTATCCAGGCGTCGGCATCCTGTGCGGAACCGCCCATCGCCTCGAACTGCATTTGCATGCCCCGGATGCCCTTTGCAGACATGCCGGTCCTGGTGGACAGCTGATACAGAACGCGCTGTGCCTCTGCCATGCGCTTGATGAAGCCAATGACACCGGAAACGGAGAGGACAACAGCGAAGCTCTTGGCGAGCTGTCCAAGAGATGTCGTTAGGGAATCGAAGGCTTTCTGCCCCGTGTTCCCAAGCGACGTCAAATTGGCTTCAATCTTTTTTGCCGGTTTTTCGGTGTCCGACAGCTCCTCTTTATATTTCTGTGCTGCCTTGTCAACTTTCTCAATGTCCTTAACCGCCTTGTCCGCGCCGGTCACGGATATTCTGGCGGTCAGTTCATACTGGCTGTCGTTGCTGTTGCTCATAGTGGATTAAATATTCATTAATGCGATTGACATAAAGAATTTCCATGAGAGTGTACAAGTCTTTGCACCCATAGACGGTCTGAAGGTCTTTAAGCGTCGCAATACCCGCCATCACCACATCGGCAATTGGCGTACTGATGTGGGTCGTTCTGATGGTTCTGTATTCCGGCACTGGAATTGACTTGATCAGGTCATAGTCTGGGTGCTCTTCGTAAAAAAATCGAGGTGCAATTTCAGCGTTTCAATTCTCAATTTTGCAAGCGTCGAGACTTCCCTGATGTCATCCTCGACAAGCTTGCGAGTGGAACCTGTTGACGGATCAAACACGATTTCCCAGCACTCTGTCAGTTCATCCCATAGCGGTCGCACACGCTCCGGATCAGCCGTAAAGATGGAGCGGATAACCTGCGCAATGCCGACTGACGCAATCATCTCGAAGCCACCCAAGCCAGCAAGCTCAATCAGCTTGCCGTCCTTGTCGCCCTCCATGATCAGGCCAATGACGCGCACAGCCCACCATTCGGCTTTCGTTGCGGGCATTTCGGTTATCCGGAAAACCTTGCCCGAATCCCTGCCACCTTCGATTTTCACATCGATATGCTCAAGCATTGACTATCTCCTTACAAATTAAATCTTGGTAACGTTGCAAGCCCCCCAGACAATCTGGAAGCTGATTGGCGACTGGACGCGGTTATGCGTTGCAATGGGACTGTAATTCGTCAGAATGCCGTCCGTCAGGACGAACGACTTACTGACCGCAGGAATCTCAATAGTAGCGGTCAACCGGACAGTTTCCCGAATGACCTGCTGATAGGCGTAGATTGCGTCAAATACGTCGATTGATTCGGAATCAGTCTGCAGAGTGATGGTCTGTGTCACGGGGGAGGGAACCCAGCCACGGCTGAATTTGCCATCGACGCCCATGACGCCCACGCCAGTCTCATACGATTCAGTCGTAAACGATGCGTCCGCCGCAAAGCCAGACAGCCTGACGCCTGCATATACTCCAGCCGCAGAAAGGATGTAAACGCTGTTGGCTGAGGTAATTGTTCTTTCGCTCATGTTCTGTCTCCTTTACCGTACAACAATGGAACCTAGATCTATTTTCTGGATTGAACCGCCATCCATATAAAGCAGGGAGATAGGTGGCGACTGGCGGTTGCCTCTGACCTGCGCAGTTGCATCGCCAATGTGCAGATAGTAACCATTGCCAAACAGCTCTTTGGAAACGTCGAAGCCGATGGCGGCGATAATTTCCGCTTTTTGCAAGTTAGAGACCGTAACCCCCGTCCTGATGGTACCGTTGTTCAACGCCTGCTGTATCGGGTCAGTGCAGGCAAGCCGGATCTTGCTGTAACCCTCGGAGTTGTATGGCAAGGAGTTGACGGATGTCAGCAAAGTCGCAACAGCCAACTGAAGCTGGCTGTTCAGGAAAATCTGGTTGACATAGGTATCCGCAAAACCGTAATCAGAACCCGGCAACTTGCCGTTATACAGGAAATTGAACGTATTCCCCTCGCCTGAGGCCGAATAGATGCCGTAGTAGGAATAACCATTGCCCAGCAGTGTATTCGCTGTCTGCAGGTCAGAAACAGTGGCGGCAAGTCCACTCTGGCTCTTGAATGCCAAATCGATGCGCCCTTCTGTTGCCTCCCAGTCAATGGAAGCAAATGCGCCCATGCAGAAAGCTGCGATGCTGATATTGTCCCATACTGGAAGCACAGCCTCATATTCCATCTGCTTGCAGGCGTTGCCCAGACAGCTTGAACCGGCGACAGTCGCCAGAGGGTTGTCATCCCATGGAACGAACAGATAACGCCTGTTCTGTGCGTTCACCCAGACGCAGAAGTCCGTCAGCTCTTCCACTTTGTCAACGATGGTGAAAGTCGCCCAGTTCAGGGAAAGACCCTTGATGCGTTCCATGGCGGAATTTGCAGTGTCAACATCGGCGCCCTGGGAGACCATGCCCCCGGCAAGCCCCAACGCAACAGCCGCATCGCCGGTCGCTGCGCTGATTGTGGATTCTGCGCCGGTGGTTGCGGACTTGATGCGGAAACAGCTGTTGATGGCGTCCCAGCTGATTGTTGCCGGATTGGCTGCTTCCTCACCTTTCAGTTTTTCTGTCAGTGTGGTCGCCGCATCGGTGAATGATGGGGTCGCCTCAAGGTCAACGCTCTCAATACGGCGTTCCTTGCCGTCAATGGTGATGGAAAACGAGCCTGTCACGGCCTGAAGCTGCTGCAAGGTCATGCCCGCCAGTGAGGTACCTCGGACCCATGCGCCGGTCGCCGTCTTGGCATAGGGCGAAAAGATGATGGCTTGCGGCTTTTTTGCGCTGTCATCAAAGCCCATGAAGTAGTTTGACGCAACTTTCGCCAGCGGTGAATTCCCGCCGAAATATTCAGACACCGCATCAGCAGAATAAAACTGCATCAGTTGCCCGAAAGGAACATCCGTCTCCGATGTAATGAAAACGCCATTCAGTGCCAGCGGATTGCCACCGGTGCCAATGACACCGGGATTGATGGTGACAATCTGCGATATTGGGATTGTTTTAGCCATTTCTAACAGCCTCCATTTATCAAGGAAAAATATTTTTAGTAACCGCCTTTTTAGGCGATGGTTCTTGAAAAATCCGGTCAGATTTAATGAATCGGATATGCCTGGGTGTCAGCCTTGTCGAAGAAGTCCTGCGGAACGGTCACTGCCGGGTTGCACTGCATCCGGATATCGACCCGCCAACGTTCCATGTACTGCTTTTCCGCCGAAACCATCGGCATCTGGACAGGGTCGGACGCATAGAGTGGCCGGACGTCATTAGGGAACATCTCGCAGCTAGTATCGTCGAAGAATAGGGTACAGAATGCCTGCGACATCTCCCCCGCTCCCTTGCCGTAAAAATCCACTTGAATGGCGTATTCCGTTGGCATGATGACGTCCTTGACTTTCGTTTCGGCAGTGTCAACATACCGCCGCCAATTGGTCTCGATGCGCCGCTTGCCGGTTCCAGTCAGAGCGATGAATCCGTTCCTTGGTGGAGGTACCCTGTTATCCTGCGTCCGGATTACTTCGACATCAGGAAAGAAGGAAAGCAGGTAAGAGCGCAACACGGTGAAGACCCTGGCGTCCGTAATGTCAGGCTCCGTCCTCATCATCATTCTCCTGCAATACAACAACGACATGCGCCCATGTGGGCCATGTCTCGACGACGGTCACAACCTTCCACGCCTGGACAGGCGTTCCGGGAACCTGCGGAAACAACAGCAGGTCGCCACCCCGCTCATCCGAACGGACAACCCCCTGCACATTACCGTGCATCCAGACCGCACGCATGATGCCCTGGATGTCAAGTCCCTCGGTGAACGCCAGAGAATCGCCGGACATGGGCTGAACCTGTCCCGTTATGGCCATGTCGATGTAGGCCGGTTTCCGCATCCCGTCCGGATCTGTGGTGTATCCCGCGGATAGCCGCCATGTCATTGGGATGTCTGCGTTGACCGCCTGTATGGTTCTATTGGCTATGTCGTAAACATTCATTTCTCAACCTCGAAACTGACGGAATCCAAAAGGACGCCAGAATCAATCAGCGTCCGTGGTGCCATGCCTCTTTTTTCCTTGCGCCTTGCCACTGCAGGCGCATTCGGCGGAGGGACGCTGTTGTTGATGGTTCCGATGATGTCCGACTGCATCAACACGCCCACCTTCTTACCGACATCATCGAGACTGATCCTGCCACGGATATAGGCGGAAAGGTTGTCAGACAGACACCTTGCCCATGCGCCCTGCCTGGCGCCAACGGTGTTTTTCAGGAACGGCCGTGGCGGAATGTTTGCAGCAGGCGCGCCGTATTCCTGGATGATGGCGATTTCAGCCACGGATTTTCCGGTATCAGGATAGGTTGCCCCGGCAAGGATGCCCGCCCTGATTTTTAGTCCTGATGCGCTCTGAATCCGTCTGGCAAGCTTTTTCAGTCCACCGCTAGCCATAGGGATGATATGCCTCCAGATGAACCGCCAGACCGCCCCTGACGGTGTATCCTTTCAGCATGTTATAGAATGCCTCGCCACATGGTGTCTGCGCATAGAAACGCTCGTATCCCATGTTTGCCGGTGAGGTATAGGAAACACTGACAGAACCTTGCGATGCCGATGCGATTGGTCCTGACTGTCCAGGGTCCCGTTGGGACAGTGCCACGAAATGGCAGGTCAACGCATACAGCAGGATTTCCCTGTCGAAAACGCCATCATCCGGAGAATAAGGAATGATACCTGTTCTGGAGTTGTATTCCTTCGCCGTATCATCCGGATTTCTGATGACCGTGCAGGCGGTTCTGAACTGCCATTCCAGCGCCTCATCAGAAATTTCCTTCCCGTTATCGGTCAACCTCGGATAGCGATTCCTAAACACTGATGCGTTGAACTTCACAATCATGGTTTCTTCTCTTCCTTTGTCGCCGTCTTCTGGGTGTCAACAGGCTCCATGCCTGTCTTCAGGTCTTCCTTTTCTTTCGCCTCGGCACGGGCATCGGTTTTGTTTCCGGCAGCGAAGATGTATCCGCCGGAGAAAAGCTTCTCATTCGGGTCAGTTCCATACTTGGCTTTGATAGCCATCCAGTCTTCCTCTGGAATAATGGTCTCGCCAAAAGCCCTGCCACTATCCAGCACGCCACCATCAACACCTCTCAAACTGGCGTTGTGCCCCTTAATCAGGATTTTCTTGTCGCCAAGCTCAAAAACACGGTCGTAGTGGGAACGCAGGCAGACGGTCACCATCTTTGCGGGAGTGCCGGCTGATTTACTGGATGATGTTGTGGCTGTTTTTCTTGTCGCCATGGTATTTCCTTTTTTTATAATCGCTAAAAACCGAAAAACGACATCAAAAAAGCCCTGCCGGAGCAGGGCTGTTCCTTTCCTGATGTCAGCATCAGATACCGGTCATCACCGCAAAAGCCGCCGGCAACCGCATAATGAACCCGTAAGTGGATGCGGAAAATTTCTGCCTGAAACTGGAGGTTTCAGGAATCAGGCGTCCCTGACGGATTTTTTCACCAAACGCCAGCTCGCCAGTCTGCTGACCGACTGCCTCCGTGCAGATGAGCATCATGATTTCAGATGATGCGCTGGAACACTGTGGCACGGTCTCAATCGTCATGCCTGGCAATGCCTTCTTCAGCATGTCCTCAGCGGACACGTTGAAATCGGTCGCAGACTTCAGGCAGACGGAACGTCCCGGAGACAGCAGCAGTTTCATCGGCACGGTCTCATCAATAAGCCCGTTCATCTGGGTCTGCAACTGGGAAAACAACTTCAACACATCTTCATAGATGGCTTTCGTGCCTCCCGTCGCCATCTCCAGTTTGGAAACCCAGGTCACCTTGTTTTCATTGATGGTGGTCGGACTGATTGCGGCAGGCAGGTTCGGGTCATTCAGCAGACCATAGATGCGTTTGCCCTTGACGCCGGACAGATAGAAGATATTACTGTCAATCGCAATCTGTTCTGCCGCCGAACGCTGTTTTCCGGAAATCAGGTCAACTTTCGCCTGTGCCGACATATCCACTTCACGGTCACCATAAGTGATGGTTGTCTGGAAGATATACTGGTCACGGATGTTCCAGTCGGTGTTGACACTTGCGGATGGACCATCGCCGTAATCAGCATAAGGACCCGTTGAACCCACGAACTCCATGGTCGGATATTGATAGTTCGCCGTAGTCCAGTCGCCGACTTTCTTCTCTGAGAAAATCTTGGTCGCCGCCCGTTTTGCCGTCAGGACCTCAATGACGTCCTCCGAAACATACTGCAGCAGGAAAGATGGGATGGACGAGTTCGGGTTGGTCACCAGAGAGGCATCCTGTGCCATCGCGTTCCTGATGTTGCCCGGGGTCAGCCAGCCTT
>CAZWTQ010000013.1:0-253 GCA_964636975.1 uncultured Oxalobacter sp.
GATATAGCGAGGATTCCATCAAGGTGCTGAAAGGTCTTGAGCCTGTCCGCCAGCGCCCGGGCATGTATACCCGTACGGAAAATCCCCTGCATATTCTCACAGAAGTCATCGACAATGCCTCTGATGAGGCTATCGGCGGTTGGTGTACGGCAATCGAGGTTGTCTTAAATGCTGATGGCAGCGTGACTGTCCAGGATAACGGCCGCGGGATTCCCGTCGGCATACATCCGGAAGAAGGCATCCCGACGATTCA
>CAZWTQ010000013.1:263-18991 GCA_964636975.1 uncultured Oxalobacter sp.
AGATTGTCTTTACCCAACTGCATTCAGGCGGTAAATTCACGAAGGGATCAGACGGTGCCTATGCTTTTTCCGGAGGATTGCACGGTGTTGGCGTTTCGGTGACTAACGCCCTTTCCAGACGTATGGAAGTAACGGTCTGGCGCGACAGGCAAGAGCATCATATTGCGTTCGTTGATGGCGAAGTCTCTGTCCCACTCTCATCTTCTCCGCTACCTGGAAAAGAAAGACGGACGGGAACACGGATTACTGTCTGGCCAGATGGCACTTATTTTGACGACCTTACCATCCCACTGGCCGACCTGCGCCATCTGTTACGTTCCAAGGCTATTTTGCTGCCAGGCCTGACGGTCACGCTAATCCATGCCGATGGCCAGGCGGAATCCTGGTGTTATGCAGACGGGCTAAAGGGTTACCTGTCTGAATCGCTGGGTCTGGTATCCGGCGAAGATACTGTCATTCCGCTTTTCGCCGGCGAACATTACGTCTCTGAGGAAGAAGGCTTTGCTGATGGAGAAGGTGCGGCATGGGTCATTGCATGGACAGCAGAAAATACGCCTGTACGCGAATCTTTTGTCAACCTGATCCCTACTCCAGCAGGGGGAACCCATGAAAATGGTTTGAGGGACGGGCTGTTTAATGCAGTGAAAAGTTTTGCCGAAATCCACTCCCTGATGCCCAAAGGCGTCCGCCTGATTCCTGAAGATGTTTTCGCACGGGTTTCCTTCCTGCTTTCTGCCCGTATACTGGATCCCCAATTCCAGGGACAGATTAAGGAAAAGCTCAATTCCAGGGATGCTGTCAGACTGGTTTCCCATTGTTTTCGCCCGGCATTTGAGCAATGGCTTCACCAAAATGTGGAATATGGACGGAAACTGGCTGAACTGGCTATCCGTCAGGCGCAGGCGCGTATGCGTCAACTGCAAAAAATTGAAAAGAAAAAATCTTCTTCTGTCGCCGTTTTGCCGGGTAAACTGACTGACTGTGAGTCCCACGACGTCTCCCGCAACGAGCTTTTTCTGGTGGAAGGAGATTCCGCAGGCGGTTCCGCAAAGATGGGGCGCAACAAGGAATACCAGGCTATCCTGCCATTACGCGGCAAAGTTCTGAATTCCTGGGAAATTGACCGTGACCGGCTGTTTGCCAACCAGGAAATCCATGATATTTCGGTAGCCATCGGGGTTGACCCGCATGGAGCGGAGGATCAGCCAGATCTGACGGGACTGCGTTATGGCAAAATCTGTATTCTTTCCGATGCCGATGTCGATGGCTCGCATATCCAGGTTTTACTGTTGACACTGTTTTTCAGGCATTTCCCGAAATTGATTGAAAATGGAAATATTTTTATTGCGCGACCGCCCCTTTTCCGTATCGATGCACCAGCTAGAGGCAAAAAACCTATCCAGAAGCTGTATGCACTGGATGATACGGAATTGACCCGCATCCTTGAGCGCCTCCACAAAGACGGTCACAAGGATTCTGCCTTGAGTATTTCACGTTTCAAGGGACTGGGTGAAATGAGTGCGCAGCAATTATGGGAAACTACGCTGAACCCGGATACGCGCCGGCTGTTGCCCGTTTTGCTGGATGATGTCGATAAAGATGAGTCGGCAAGACGGTTCCAGATGCTGATGGGCAAAGGAGAGGCTGCCACACGTCGTTCGTGGATGGAAGAACACGGCAATGAAGCCGAAACGGATATCTGAGGACTGAGGATTCCGAAACGCCTGAATATTGATACTGATACCGGGAAACTGATGATATGAGCGAACAACTTTCCCTGACCGGAATGGCGGCCAGACCTGAAGAACCCCAGGCAGATTCCCGGGAATCACTGACGCTTGCACGCTTTGCGGAACAGGCTTACCTTGATTACGCAATTTCTGTGGTCAAGGGACGCGCCCTGCCGGATGTCTGCGATGGACAGAAGCCCGTCCAGAGAAGAATTCTTTATGCGATGAATGAATTGCGCCTGTCTTCTGAAGCAAAGCCTCGGAAATCGGCTGCTGTCGTTGGCGATGTCCTGGGTAAATTGCACCCTCATGGAGATCAGTCTGTCTATGACGCCTTGGTTCGCATGGCTCAGGATTTCACGATGCGCTATCCGCTAGTAGATGGACATGGCAATTTCGGTTCGCGCGATGGCGATGGTGCCGCGGCCATGCGATATACAGAAGCCAGGCTAACCCCGATTTCCCAGTTGCTACTGTCTGAAATCAACCAGGGAACTGTTGAATTTCAGGATAATTATGACGGTTCATCTTTTGAGCCAGTCATGCTTCCGGCTCGGTTGCCGGTAACGCTGATGAACGGTGCATCGGGCATCGCTGTTGGCATGGCAACGGAAATCCCTTCCCATAACCTGAACGAAGTGGCGGACGCCGCCGTTGCCCTGATCCGGAAACCAGACTTGCCCCATGATGAATTGATGCAGATCCTGCCAGGACCCGATTTTCCCGGTGGTGGACAGATTATTTCCAGCGCACAGACAATTTCCGATATTTACGCGTCAGGCCGTGGCAGCATCAAGGTTCGTGCCCGATGGAAAATCGAGGAACTGGCACGGGGGCAATGGCAGGCTGTCATTACTGAGCTGCCTCCAGGGACCTCTACCCAGAAAGTTTTGCAGGAAATCGAGGAACTGACTAATCCCAAGGTGCGCTCAGGAAAGAAATCACTTTCTGCAGAACAGCTTGCCCTGAAACAACAGTTTCTGGGCTTGCTGGATACTGTCCGGGATGAATCGGGACGTGATGCGCCAGTACGCATCGTGCTGGAGCCGAAATCCAGGCGGCTGGATCCCGAATCTTTCATGCAGAGCCTGCTTGCATATACTTCGCTGGAAAGCAATACGGCTATCAATCTGGTGATGATTGGTATTGACGGTCGCCCCCGGCAAAAAGGGTTGGGACAAATCCTGAAGGAATGGATTGAATTCCGTTTCGATACAGTCAGGAGGCGGACACGCTGGCGCCTGGGCAAGGTGAATGAGCGCATCCATATTCTGGAAGGCAGGATAACTGTTTTGCTAAATATTGATGAGGTCATCCATATTATCCGGGAATCCGACGAGCCGAAGGCTGCCCTGATAAGCCGGTTCAGCCTCTCGGATGCCCAAGCAGAAGATATCCTCGAAATCCGCCTGCGCCAGTTGGCAAGGCTCGAAAAAATCAGGATTGAGCAGGAACTGTCAAATCTCCAGAAAGAAAAAGACAAGTTACAGGATGCACTGGAAAAGCCGGCAACCATGCAGCGCATGATTATCCGTGAAATTGAAGCAGACAGGAAACAGTATGGCGACGCACGCCGGACTTTAATCCAGGAAGAGGAAAAAGCTTCTGCCGAACAACAGATTGCTGATGATCCCACAACGGTTATTGTCTCGCAAAACGGCTGGCTACGGATGCGCCAGGGTCACGCACTGAATCTCTCAGCCCTGACTTTCAAGCAGGGCGATGACCTTTACGGTATTTTTGAATGCCGTATGACGGATATTCTGCTCGCTTTCTCCAATAAAGGCCGGATTTATTCCATTCCGGTTCACCAATTGCCGGGAGGACGGGGAGATGGCTCGCCAGTCACTACTTTTGCCGAAGTCGGTATCGAAGAGGAAATTGTCCACTATTATGCAGGAAATACAGATGCCCTGCTGATGTTGGCCATGTCTTCCGGCTATGGTTTCATCAGTACGGTAGGCGATATGGTTAGCCGGACACGCAACGGTAAATCATTCATCAATCTGGAAGAAAACGAAACGCTACTTCCACCGATGGCGCTGACGGATGACCAGCAATGGGTTGCCGTTTTGTCTGAACACGGGCGTATCCTGATATTTGAGCGTCAGGAATTACGGTCTCTGGCATCAGGCGGACGGGGCACTGCCCTGATTTCCCTGGATCACGGCGAAAAACTCCTCGCCTGCCTGCCTGTGAATGAACGCGGATGTATGGTTATCTGCCGATCTGGAAACGGGAAACGATATCAGGTGAAGGCTGTTATCGATGCCAATAAGCCTTATTACGGAAAACGGGGACGCAAGGGCCGTCTTGTCGAATCCCGGTTTACGCCTGTTGGACTGGAGCCGATGCCTGCCAACGTGGCTGAACCGAAATAGTCCTGTTTCCGAAAGGAATGCCGAAAACCGAAAATCTGCCAAAAGCGCAAATTTCAGGGAATCTCCCGTTTCCTGTTCCAGAAGGCAAACTGCCTATTCAATTTCAGCAATGAGCTCGATTTCAAGGCAGGCACCTGTTGGAATCTGGGCGACACCAAATGCGGAACGGGCATGTTTTCCGGCCTCTCCGAAAACTTCAACCAGCAAATCGGAAGCACCATTAGTCACAAGATGATGATCCGTGAAGTCTGGAGCGGAATTGACCAGGGACAAAACCTTGACAATGCGCCTGACCCTGTTCAGGTCGCCATCGCAGGCATCCTGCAAGGTTCCTATCATATCCATGGCAGCCTGACGGGCAACTTTCTGCCCTTCTTCCACAGTGATATCCCTGCCAAACTGACCGATACGTGGCTTGCCATCCTGTTTTCCTAGATGCCCTGACAGGAAAACCAGATTGCCGGATCGGACATACATGACATATGAAGCGACAGGTTTGGCAACAGGAGGCAAAGAGATATTGAGTTTTTTCAGATTATCATAAACAGACATGATGGATTCCTTTTCTGGTTCCTTTCAAAACGGTAAGACTGCCCTGTATCATTTTCTGAATGGCAGCCTGTTCATTATAACGGTCAAAAAACAATTTTCAAGCGTCAATCAATTGCACAGCATTCAATTAAAATATCGGGGTTTAAGTTAAAATGCCAGGCATTAAAATGTGCTGGTCTAAAATACACTGGCGTAAATGCTCCAGATTATAAAATATGGCTATTTCCAGAAAAAGGACAATATGGATGACGCCCCCAAACAATCTGGTGGAAGATTCTGTAACACTGATGGCAGTTATCTGGCTCAAATAACTTGGGTCGATATTCTGTTTGCAGAATACGGAAATCAGAAATAGAAACATCATCTGCCTGATAGCAGTTTTCCTGAAAATGATTAATGGTATTTATTCCCTGTCAATTGAGTCAGTGGTTTCCCTGTTGAATGTTTATGGATACATCAGATTTTGTACCAGTTGCGGTTTTTGACACAAATGTCTGTCTGGATTTTTTCCTGTTTCATGATCCTGTTTCCTGCCAGGTGTTAGACGCCGTAAAAAGCGGAAAACTCCTTGCCATATCACGGGAAGATTGCCGTGAAGAATTTCTGAAAGTTCTGGACTATCCGAAACTAGCATTGGCTGAAAAAGACAGGAAACAGGCGATTACCGATTTTGACCGTTTTATGACTGTCAGAAAACCCGTCATGAAAGACCGACATATCCTGCCGGTCTGTACAGACCCAGACGATCAGAAATTCCTGGAAACGGCTTTGGATGCCGGCGCACAGTTTCTTTTTTCGAAGGACAAGGCTTTATTGAAACTGGCAAGACAAAACAGGAAGCGAGGACTTTTCCGGATTATATCTCCTTCCCGCTGGCTAGCTGAAATGAAACGGAAATTATCCTGATTTTTGCTATAAGACTTTCTTTGCCGGGTTAATCTGCCATCCATCACAGAAACGGCGACAAGAACACTGAAAAAGGCGCAATACAGCCGATTCAAAAGAATCTGAAAACCATCCTGGAATATGGAAAATAATGCCTGTTATAAAAAATGATAAAAAACTTTATTAACGGAAATAAAGTGATATATAATACAGCCAGCTATTTGTAATAGAATATATCTTTATCATGATAACCGGAGAACATAATGGCAACTTACCAGGAACTGCAGGCTCAGATTGCCGAATTGACAATTCAAGCAGAACAGATACGTAAACAGGAAATCGCCAGCGCGATTGCACAGATTAGATCCTTGATGAAAGAATATAACATCACGATTAAAGATTTGAGTAAAGCACCAAGATTTCCCGCATCAGAACGTGGAGTTGTACCGCCTAAATACCGTAATCCTGAAACAGGTAAAACTTGGACCGGCAGAGGAAAACCGCCAAAGTGGATTGCTGAAGCAAAAGACCGCGAACAATATCTCATCAAATAATCATCTCTGTTTATTTTCCCTTTTAAGAGGCCTCTATCCCTTCATGATATAGAGGTCTTTTTTGTGGTATTTTCGCGGGTATTTTCTGGTATCCATTATTTTTCTGGCATTCTTCTGATGTCCTCCCCCGATTTTTCCGGATATTCTGCCAGGCCAAGGCGTTCCGCCAAACAGAAACCAGGAACGTTTTTCTATTTTTTTCATGTCCAGTCATACCGGCAATTGTCTGGATCCCCTGCTCATGCCTGCCGATTTGATGGATAATGCAATATGCAACATGAATGAGCGGGGAATTTCCCGTCCGGATGACTTTTCTGATTTTCGATTGTGACCATGGCCACTTCCAATACCCAAACTGTTTACCGCCTTGACTATAAGGCTCCTTCTTTTCTGACTGACCGTGTCGAACTGGACTTTGAACTTGATCCTGAGCATACTACCGTCACCGCCACGACTTCGTTACACCGCCATCCCGAATCTGATGAGAGGACTCTCGTTTTACTGGGTTCCGAACCGGAATTGCTGGGTATTTCGATGAATGGGAAAGAACTGGATTCTTCCCGTTATGAATTGGGCAATGGCAGGCTATGCATCCCCGATGCTCCTGATGATGTGGAGCTGGTTATAAAAACCCGTATCCATCCCGATAAAAATACGTCGCTGATGGGACTGTATCTCTCGAATGGCAATTTCTTTACCCAGTGTGAGGCGGAGGGTTTCCGCAAAATTACGTATTTCCAGGATCGGCCGGATGTTATGGCAATCTATACGGTCAGGCTGGCAGCTGACAGGACGCTTTTCCCTGTCCTGCTTTCCAATGGCAATCTGATTGACAGGGGCGATTTGCCCGAAAACCGGCATTATGCCGTTTTCAGGGATCCTTTCCGGAAACCTTCCTATCTGTTTGCGTTAGTTGCCGGCGACTTTGTCTGCAGGGAAGAAACTTTCACGTTGGCGGATGGCCGTGATGTTCTGCTCCAGGTCTGGGTGGAACACGGTAATCTGGATAAAACTGCCCATGCCATGGCGTCCCTGAAGCACAGCATCCGCTGGGATGAAAGCCGTTTTGGTCTGGAACTTGACCTTGACCGTTTCTGTATCGTGGCGGTCGGCGATTTCAATATGGGCGCGATGGAAAACAAGGGACTGAATATTTTCAACACCAAATATGTTCTGGCAAACCCGCATATCGCCACCGATACCGATTTTGCCAATATCGAGTCTGTTGTCGGGCATGAGTATTTCCATAACTGGACAGGCAACAGGGTCACCTGCAGGGACTGGTTCCAGCTTTCCCTGAAAGAAGGCCTGACTGTTTTCCGGGATCAGGAATTTTCTGCTGACCGTACAGGTTCTGGCACCGGCCGTTCTGTCAAACGAATCAAGGATGTCCGCATCCTGCGACAGGCACAGTTTCCGGAAGACGCAGGACCCATGGCGCATCCCATCCGGCCGGATGCCTATCAGGAAATCAGCAATTTCTATACGGTTACAGTCTATGAGAAAGGGGCGGAAGTTGTCCGGATGTACCAGACCCTTCTGGGACGGGAAGGTTTCCGAAAGGGAATGGATTTGTATTTCAAGCGGCACGATGGCCATGCCGTGACCTGCAGTGATTTTCTTGCCGCCATGGCAGATGCCAATGGAAAGGATCTCTCACAGTTTGAACGTTGGTACAGCCAGGCAGGAACACCCCGGGTAAAACTGGAAAGCCGGTATGATGCAGCCCAGCAGGAACTTTCCGTCACCTTGTCGCAGTCCTGCCCCGCTACTCCCGGACAGCCTGAAAAAGCGCCTTATCTGATTCCTGTTGCCATCGGCCTGCTTGATCGCAACGGAAATGACATGACCCTGGAACTGGATAACGGTCAGACAGGGACAACCCGCATTCTGGAACTGACTGAAGCCAGACAGACATTTTCTTTCCGCCATATCCCCGAAAAACCTGTCATTTCCGCACTACGTGATTTCTCCGCACCAGTCATTCTGGAATTTGAGCAGCCTGATGAGGAACTGCTACTGCGGCTTGCCCATGACAGTGACCCATTCAACCGTTGGGAAGCTGGCCAGCATCTGGCATTGAACCGTCTGCTTGCCTTGACGGCAGTCGTCCGGTCTGGGCGACTGCCGGTACTGGATGATACCTTTATGGAAGCATGCCGCTCGGTATTGACTGACGGTAGCCTGGATCCTGCACTGCGAACGCTCGCACTGACTTTGCCAACTGATGTAATGATTGCCGAAAAGATGGAGGCTATTGATCCAAGGGCTATCCATACCGCAAGGCAGGCTGCCCGCAAGGCATTGGCCGAAAAGCTGGAGACGGAATGGCTGGCAACCTATCAAGACAGCCAGACACCGGGCGTCTATTCGCCGACGCCACAGGATGCGGGAAAACGCGCGCTGAAGAATCTTGCTCTTGCCTATCTGCTGGAAACAGGTCAACAAGCCGTTATCCAGATGGCCATTGATCAATATGGTAGTGCTGACAATATGACTGACCGGCTGGCTGCCCTGACCGCCCTGATTCACTCCGGAGCAACCAACCGTTCGACAGACGCCCATGCCCTTATTGACCATTTTTACCGTGAGTATGAGCAGGAACCTCTTGCCATCGATAAATGGTTTACCCTTCAGGCCAGCTCTCCCACAACGGATACCTCTGCCGTCAGGAAGCTCATGGAACATCCCGCATTCAACCTGAAAAATCCCAACCGTGCTCGCAGTCTTGTTTTTGGCTTTTGTAACAACAATATGGCACAATTCCATGCAGAAGATGGCAGTGGCTATGCTTTCTGGCGCGATACGCTTGCTGAAATCGACGCTTTCAATCCGCAAGTGGCGGCAAGGCTTGCCCGCAGTATGGATCAGTGGAAACGTTATATCCCTGTTTTGCGTGAACAGGCACAAAAAGCACTCCGGCAGATTGCCAGCCTACCCCTTTCCCGGGATACCCGTGAAATTATTGGCAAGTCCCTGGGTACGGAGCAATGACTGAAAAGGAAAAATGCAATGGCAGACAAGTTTATCAGCCTCACCCAGTTCCTGATTGAGGAAGAAAACCGTTCAGGTACGGTTCCCGCAGACCTGAAACAGCTGATTGAAGCAGTTGCCCAGGCCTGCAAATCCATCGGCGTCGCCATCGGCAAAGGGGCGTTGGGCGGTGTCCTGGGGGCGCAGGGCGATGTGAACGTTCAGGGCGAAATCCAGAAGAAGCTGGATGTTATCTCCAACGATATCCTGTTAAATGCCACGCAGTGGAGTGGCTGCCTGGCCGGTATGGCGTCTGAAGAGATGGAAACCGTTTTTCCCGTAGCGGAAGAATATGCCACAGGCAGATACCTATTGCTGTTCGATCCATTGGACGGTTCCAGCAATATTGATGTGAATGTTTCTATCGGCACAATTTTTTCCATCCTGGTGCGCCCTGAAGGTGCGGGAAAAGTTGTTGAAGCAGACTTCCTGCAGACTGGCCGGCATCAGGTTGCCGCAGGTTATGCCATCTATGGGCCACAGACCCAGCTGGTGCTGACTACGGGCAATGGGGTCAATGCCTTTACCCTGGATCGGAGCGAGGGCATCTGGAAACTGACGTCACGTGATATCAAGATTCCCGAACAAACTGCGGAATATGCCATCAACGCCTCCAACCAGCGCCATTGGTTCGCGCCTGTCAAACGGTATTTTGAAGAAGTCCAGGCAGGGACAGAAGGTGTTCGTGGCAAGAATTTCAATATGCGCTGGGTGGCGGCAATGGTTTCAGATATCCACCGTATCCTAAATCGTGGCGGCATTTTCATGTATCCGGCTGATGAGCGCAATGTGAAGAATGGTGGACGCATCCGCCTGATGTACGAGGCAAACCCCATGTCGATGCTGGTTGAGCAGGCCGGTGGCATGGCGACCAATGGACTGATTCCTCTGATGGATGTCAAACCAGAAAAGCTGCATATGCGGGTTCCGGTTTTCCTGGGTTCCAGGGAAGAAGTCGGACGTGTGACCCGTTACCACCAGGAAGCGAAACAGAAATAATCCGGTTGTATGCCGAAATCGGAAGAAAAAGTTCAGGAACTGCAGGATTGCAGAGGAAGTTTGCGGAGGAAGTAATTCCCATGGACATTCAAAAAAGTTACAATTGGGAGTTATGACTACAACGCCTGTTGACCCAGAATACCGGCTGTTTTACACAGGCCCAGGAATACCGACATGATCACTTTCCAGGAAATCATTTTCAGACTGAACCAGTACTGGAGCAAACAAGGTTGTGCCCTGCTCCAGTCCCAGGACATGGAAGTCGGCGCAGGGACTTCCCATCCGGCGACATTCCTCCGTGCCATTGGCCCTGAACCCTGGCGCGCGGCCTATGTACAGCCTTCCCGTCGCCCGAAGGATGGTCGCTATGGCGATAACCCCAACCGCCTCCAGCACTATTACCAATACCAAGTTGTGCTGAAGCCCGCTCCGGAAAACATTCTTGATCTCTATCTAGGCTCCCTGACGGCATTGGGTCTTGACCTGAAACAGAATGATGTCCGTTTCGTTGAGGATGACTGGGAAAACCCGACCCTAGGCGCATGGGGGCTGGGTTGGGAAGTCTGGCTCAACGGCATGGAAGTCACCCAGTTTACTTATTTCCAGCAGATTGGCGGCATCGATTGCAAACCGACCCTGGGCGAAATTACTTATGGCCTGGAGCGTCTTGCCATGTATTTGCAGGGCGTTGAAAATGTCTATAACCTGATCTGGACTGAATGGGATGACAACGGCGCAAAACGCCAGCTGACTTATGGCGACATCTACCATCAAAACGAAGTTGAGCAGTCGCGTTACAACTTTGAACAGTCAAACGCACCTTTCCTGTTTACCCTATTCTCAAACTTCGAGTCTGAAGCAAAACGCCTGATTGCGGAAGACCAGGAACTGGCGTTGCCTGCGTATGAAATGATTCTGAAGGCCGCCCATACCTTTAATCTTCTGGATGCCCGTGGCGCGATTTCCGTTACTGAACGTGCCGCCTATATCGGTCGCATCCGGACACTTTCCCGACTGGTTGCGCAGGCCTATTATGAATCCCGGGAAAAACTGGGATTTCCGATGTGCGATGATGTGAAACAGGTTGCGAAACAGGCGAACTGACCTTATGCCACAGACAGGATTTGAATGGATACCCGGCTGTTCCGGCAGGAACAGCGAAGCAACAGAAAAGGTTGAATCATGAACAAGACCCTGCTTGTCGAACTTCATACCGAGGAACTGCCGCCTAAGGCGTTGCAAAAACTGGCAGACTCCTTTGCGGGAACGATTGAGAAAAGTCTTCGCCAGGGCAATTTTCTGACTGAAAATTCCAGAACCACGGCTTATGCGACGCCACGACGCCTGGCGGTGACCATCTCCGATGTGAGTCCCGTCTCGCCAGACCGTTCAATCCGTAAAAAAATCCTGCCGGTCAATATCGCATTCGACAAAGACGGCAACCAAATGCCGCCTTTGAAAAAAAAGCTGGCGGCCATGAATATTCCGGATATCGACGTGGCTACGCTGGAAGTCGCCAGAGACGGCAAGAATGACTGTCTGTTCTACAGCTATACGGCTGCCGGTATCCCGCTGGCGACAGGGTTGCAGGCTGCAGTGGAGAAAGCTGCAGCGGCTCTGCCGGTTCCCAAAATGATGACTTACCAGAGTCCCAATGGCGAAACGATCCAGTTCGTCCGCCCTGTTCATCACCTGATTGTATTGCACGGAAAACAGATCTTGCCGATCGTCTTTTTGGGACTGACTGCTGGCCGTACCACAAAAGGTCACCGTTTTCTCTCGCACAATGATATCGATATTATCCATGCCGACGCTTATGCTACCCAACTGGAAATCGAGGGCAAAATTATTGCCAATTTCAACGACCGCAAAGAACGTATCCGCTCCATGTTGCAGGAAAAAGCGCTTGGCGACAACATCCTGATGCCCGAAACCCTGCTAGATGAAGTCACGGCACTAGTTGAATGGCCGGCTGTCTATGAATGTCACTTTGAGGAATCTTTTCTTGAAGTTCCCCAAGAATGCCTGATTCTGACGATGCAGACCAACCAGAAATATTTTGCATTGACAGACAAAAAAGGCAGGTTGCGCAACCGTTTCCTGATTGTTTCCAATATCGAGACAGATACCCCCCAGCGCATCATCGACGGCAATGAACGCGTTATCCGCCCGCGTCTGGCTGACGCCCGGTTTTTCTTCGAGCAGGACAAGAAAAAGACGCTAGAATCCCGCCTGCCCGGTCTGACTAACGTGGTTTACCACAGCAAACTGGGAACACTGGCTCAGCGGATGGCACGTGTCAGGATTTTATCTGTCAACATCGCCAGGAAACTGGGAGCTGATATGGCACTGGTTGAGCGTGCCGCACGCCTTTGCAAGGCAGACCTGCTCACGGAAATGGTCGTGGAATTCCCTGAACTGCAAGGTACCATGGGGACTTATTACGCCCGCCATGACGGAGAACCAGAGGAAGTCGCCCTGGCATGCGCTGAACATTACCAGCCCCGTTTTGCCGGAGACGCCTTGCCAGAGACCCAAACAGGCATCATTCTGGCACTGGCAGACAAGCTCGAAACGCTTGTGGGCATATGGGGCATCGGTCTACAGCCGACAGGCGACAGGGATCCATTTGCATTACGCCGCCATGCCCTGGGTATTTTGCGTATCCTGATTGAAAGGAAGCTGCCACTTTCACTGCGTGACATCCTCAAGGAAGCCGTGGACATCCTCTCGAAAAATACCCTGTTTTCCAATCCGACAAAAGCCGTTATAGACTTCGCAATGGATCGTCTGCGTGGCCTGTTACGTGATAGAGGCTATTCCATTGCCGAGGTTGAAGCTGTGCTTGCCCAGAATCCAGATCGTTTTGACAACATTATCGAACGGCTGGATGCCGTCCGGGCATTTGCCTCACTGCCAGAAGCAAGCTCCCTGGCAGCAGCCAACAAGCGTATCACGAATATCCTGAAGAAATCTGGCGTTACCGCAGGGCAGGTTTATCGGGAAATCATGGTTGAGGAGAGCGAAAAGAAACTGTATGCCGATATCCAATCCATAAAGCCTGTCGCAAACCAGCAGTTCATCACTGGCGACTATACCGGCACCCTGCAGACGCTGGCTACCCTGCACGATGACGTGGACGCTTTCTTCGTCAATGTGATGGTCATGACAGACGACCCGAAACTGCGCAATAACCGTATCGCCCTGCTGAAAGAGTTGCACGACATGATGAACCAGGTCGCTGATATTTCCAAGCTGGCTTCCTGAGCTGAAGGTCGTCCGCCATGAAACTGATTATTCTGGACAGAGACGGAGTCATCAATGAGGACTCCGATGCATTCATCAAATCGCCGGACGAATGGATACCTATTCCCGGATCTGTCGAAGCCATCGCCCAGCTGACCCGGGCGGGCTATACCGTTGCTGTCGCCACCAACCAGTCCGGACTTTCCCGTGGCCTGCTTGACATCACGGCACTCAATGCCATCCACCGGAAAATGCTGGACGCCGTCCAATCGGCAGGTGGCACCATTTCCGCCATCATGTTCTGCCCACATTTGCCGACAGACGGTTGCGACTGCAGAAAGCCCCGCCCCGGCATGTTCAATACTATCGGCAAGCGTTTCAACCAGGAACTCAAGGGTGTTCCTGCTGTCGGGGATTCGCTACGTGATCTCAAGGCGGCCGCCCTGGTAGGCTGTACCCCTTATCTAGTCTTGACCGGCAAAGGCAGAAAAACGCTAAAAAAAGGAGAATTGCCACAAGGAACCATCACTTTCAGCAATCTGGCCACCGTGGCGGTATACCTGACTGAAAAAGACCAGCAGGCAACGGCTGAAAAAACAGTCAGCCAACCTGCCGTTAAAATGCCAAATGCCAAAGCCAAACCGGCAAGACAGAAAAATGACTCCAAAAAATAACCTTTAGCCAGCCTGATCCAAGACGACGGGAACCTCAATTATGCGATTCATGCGATCCATCCTTTTTTTCTTTCTCTGGTGGTCTTATACCTTCATCTGGGGATTCGTATGTCTGTTTACCTGCTGGCTGCCGTTTTCAAGGCGCTATCAAATCGCTTCCATCTGGGCATGGGTTACTACCCATCTCGTCTGGATTGTCTGCGGTGTCAAATACCGGGTGAAAGGCACTGAAAACTTCCCCGATGGTCCTGTCGTGCTCCTGAGCAAACATCAATCAACCTGGGAAACGCTTTTTACGATGCTCGTTCTGCCACGACCCGTTTCCTTTGTCCTGAAAAAATCCCTGCTGTATATCCCGTTTTTCGGCTGGGTTCTCAACTTTCTCCGGATGATTCCGATTGACCGGAGCAAACGGATGAATGCCTTTCATCAAATGGTCAATATCGGTATGCAGCGCCTGAAAGATGGTCATTGGATCATGATTTTCCCGGAAGGAACCCGCGTTCCACCCGGCACCAAAGGCAAATACCAAAATGGCGGTGCCATGTTCGCCATCCGTGCCAAAGCACAGGTTGTTCCCGTCGCCCTCAATTCCGGCGAATGCTGGCCAAAAACGACTTTTCTTAAAACCCCTGGACTGATTACCCTCTCCTTCGGCAAACCTATCTCGACACAAGGGCGAAAAGCAGATGAGCTGACCCGGGAAGTCGAGACCTGGATTGAAGGAGAAATGCGCAATATTTCCCCTCACCTCTACCCTGACACCAAATAATGAACCGCCAATTCATCATCGACGGTAAAATTATCTGCTATACCCTGAAACGCTCAGCCAGACGTTCCATCGGCTTCAGGGTGGATGCCACAGGATTGACTGTCACCGCACCGGAAAGGGCCACCCTATCGCATATCGAACATGCGCTAGCTGCCAAAGCCCGCTGGATTCAGAAAGCCCTGGACAAAATCCAGGCAGACCAGGCAAAGACTCATTCCCCTGTCATCTGGCAGGATGGAGCCGTTTTTCCATTTCTCGGCAAAGACTGTCGCCTGCATCTTGTCAAGACAGTTTCCCGCCAAGACCGCTTTATCCTGACGGGGGAAACGCTGACGTTTGAAACAGCTAAAACAGATACGGAATCGCTTGCCAACGCCATGAAAGGCTGGCTGAAACAGCAGGCAAAAACACTTCTGTTCAGCCGCCTCGCCGAGCAGGCAAAAACCATGCAACTGACTTATTCCCGGGTAGCTATTTCCGATGCCATCCGCCGTTGGGGTTCCTGCACGGGAAAACAGCACATCCGCCTGAACTGGCGGTTAATCCTGCTCGACTGGTCATTGATAGACTATGTCATCGTCCATGAGCTTGCCCACCTGACTGAAATGAACCATAGTCCCCGCTTCTGGGCGATTGTCGAGGCATGGTGCCCTGACTGGCGCCAGACCCGTAAAAAACTGAATGCACAGGGAAGCAGACTCTTTACGCTTTTCCCGAAATGATTCATCATATCCAGTCAGATGAATACCTCTTATAAAGCATGAGGTATGAAACAGAAATAAAGTTAACAGGTCACCTTTTCAAGCATTTTCATGAAGGGATGACCATCTCAACCGCTTTTCCAGAGGATAACTGCCATGGAATATCAATCGCTTAATACCGGCTACAGGATGCCGATGATTGGCTACGGTGTTTACCAGATTCCCCCCAGAGAATGTACCCGGTGTGTCCTGGATGCACTGGAAGTCGGTTACCGCCACATCGATACCGCACAGGCCTATTTCAATGAAGCTGAAGTTGGCGAGGCCATCGCAACCAGCGGGATTCCCCGGGAAGATATTTTCCTGACGACCAAAGTCTGGATCAGTAACGCAGGGGAAGAAAAGGCTTATGCGTCCATTCTGGAATCCCTGAAGAAACTGAAAACCGGCTATATCGACTTGTTGCTCATCCACCAGCCTTTCGGCGATTATTACGGCACTTACAGGGCGATGCAAAAAGCCCAGCGGGAAGGTCTGGTCAAATCTTATGGGGTCAGCAACTTCCTGCCTGATCGCTTTGTGGACTTGGTCGAATGCACTGGCATCGCCCCCGCAGTCAACCAGATTGAAAGCCATATTTTCAACCAGCAGACCAAGGCACGGAATATCTGCGCCCGTTATGGCACGGCTATCCAGGCATGGGCGCCTTTCGCTGAGGGCAAACGGAACCTCTTCAGAAACCCCGTTCTGGCAAAAATCGGCAAGGAATATGGCAAATCCAATGCCCAGGTAGCACTACGGTTTCTCCTGCAGCTGGGTTTGACGGTCTTGCCGAAATCTGTCCACAAGGCTCGGATGGTGGAAAATTTCGATGTTTTCAACTTTTCCCTCTCAACGGAAGACATGAAAGCCATCGCCGCACTGGATGGTGATGAAACCTTGTTCCTCCCCCATACCGATCCTGATACGGCAAAATTCCTGATTGATTACATGAGAACCCAACGCCCTGACTAACAAACGGAAAGGAATATATATGCGATTTCTCCATACCATGATCCGGGTCGGAGACTTACAGCGCTCCATCGATTTCTACACCCGTCTTCTGGGCATGAGGCAGATTAAGACGATGGACTTTCCGGAAGGAAAATTCACGCTGGCTTATCTGGGCTATGAAAGCAACCCCGCACAGGCGGAACTGGAGCTGACTTACAACTATGGCGTTACCTCTTATGACATGGGCAATGCCTATGGTCATATCGCCCTGTCAACGGAAGATATTTATGGTCTGTGCGAACGGCTTCGCCGTGCCGGTGTGAAAATCACCCGCGAGCCTGGACCGTTAAAAGGTGCCACTGACATCGTCATCGCTTTTCTGGAAGACCCTGACGGCTACAAAATTGAGTTGATTGAGCAGAAAAGCTGAAAAACGGAGAGGCTGGAAGACGGCAGGGAAAAACTGGAGAAATGGCTGGATAACCGTCAGGTCGAAGCTTGTGCCAGCGCCTGTACCTTTTCGAAAGCAGGTGTCTGTATTGACGTTGACAGGTTCATCCATTATAATTTTAGATTCTACTGCATTTCTTTCAGGCAGTTCGGAGACATGGCCGAGAGGTCGAAGGCACTCCCCTGCTAAGGGAGCATACGAGCCAAAACTTGTATCGAGGGTTCGAATCCCTCTGTCTCCGCCAAATATCAATCCGAGAACATCCGAAAATGTCCCGGATTTTTATTTTTCAATAAGTTATATGATTTTCATGTCCGAAGGCATCCGAAAGAAAACAGCACTATCCGACAGCATCATTTTTCCCATCATAAACCATGCCAAAAAGAGCACGCGAACTGACTGCACTTGAAGTCAAAAATCTCAAAAACGGAACCTGGACTGAAAATATCAATAACTGCTGTTAATTGTTAAGTGTTTGAAAATGAGCTGAAAAAACCTGAAAACATCTTTTCCTGACAAAAAAAGGGCTGTCCTAATTGGTTGGGACAGCCCTTCGGTTTCTGGCTGGTTATCTGGGCGATGCGGTGATTAGGACATCACATTCTGCCTCATTGATTGCATAATGAACCGTGCTGCCAATCAGGTAGTCTTCAAGCCTGATTCGATGGTGTTTGCCCAACACCAGCAGATCAACTCCGTTATTCTTGACATAACTGAGAATTACTTTATATGGAACACCTATTTCCACATAGGTCTGGAATTTCCTCGGGGAATCGACCTTCTGTATAAGCACATCCATTTTTTCACTGACTTCAGCCCTAACCTTACTGCGGTATTCTTCCAGGATTTCCGGCTTGACGTTGGAATAAAACCTTTCGCTGGTGCCAGGTGACTCGCAGACACCCATCAAGGTGATTTCCGCATCATCAGGGATGAACTGTAACGACTGTTTGACCTGATTGACAGAAACATTGGAGAAATCGACTGGCATCAGGACTTTTTTGTAAGCCTGCGTTTTTTCCTGCCTGATGATGAGCGTTGGGGATTCGCTGCCTTGGAGCAGTTTTACCGGCGTATTCCCGATGATTGGCATGAAATGGAAACCCTGTCCATGGGCACCAATAACCAGCAGGGCTACATTTTTCTCTTTGATGAGTGCCTTGATTTCATCAGAAACCCTGCCAGAACGGACAATGGGTTTAATAGTGATGCCTTCTTCTTCAGCCAACTGGCGGGCAGTTTCTTCAAGCGCTTTTTCCGCCTTGACACGGTAAAGCTCCGAGTCAAGAACAGCATTGGCCACATCCACGGAAAACAGGCCACCCCTCTGTTCCTGGACATGAACAAGGAGCATTTCTGCATTCCCTACTGATTTCGTGATGGCAGCCCCTTTCTTTTCCGCATACTTCGCCCAGTCTGACATATCTGTTGCGGTAAGAATGTAGGTTTTTCCTGACATGGTATCCTCCATTAAAGGGAAGTGTTGGTAGATATCGTCTGACAACTGACGCTTTTACCGTTCCATTATAGCCTATTTGTCCTTTGGGAGTTCTTTCCATATTCCTCCATATTTCCCATATATGCCCATACACCGGAATCAATGGGACATCAAGGTGGCAATTCCGGTAAAAACGGCTATCATTCCATCTTCAAGCGCTGTCTGTTTTGCTGTTATCCTGTTGCTGTTTTGTTTTTTCGTGGAAGAACCGGATATGACGGAAAAAATCATCAGGGAAACCAAAATGGGAGCCATACCT
>CAZWTQ010000013.1:19001-19723 GCA_964636975.1 uncultured Oxalobacter sp.
TACCTCCCGGACGGGAGCACAGACGGCAGAAAATCGCGGAGCGTCTCAAGGCGGAAAAAGTGGCGGCGATGCAGACGGCCCAACCTGCCTGGCTACGGGAGCTGAAACGAACGATGCTGATGCCTGAACGTTTTCTGGCGGCAGTGCGTGAAAAAGGTGAAATGCTAAAGTATGTGCCTGAAACGCTGAGAACGGAAGACTTGTGTCTGGCAGCCGTTCAGCAGGATGGCAAGATGCTGGAATATGTGCCCGATGCCCTGAAAACGGCCGACCTCTGCCTTCTGGCTTTACGGCAGAACCGCGATGCGATGCGGTATGTGCCACTGTCTTTACGCGGCCAGATGGAAAAGGCGCTGGATGATCCAGTATGAGACACTCCGGCAAAATCTGGTTCCATCTTCTCGCGCTGGTCACGGTCAGCCTGTGGGGAGCGACTTTTGTCTCGACAAAGGTTCTGATACAGGGTGGCCTGACGCCGATAGCCATTTTCCTGTACCGCTCCATTATCGCCTGGCTCTGCCTGGTTTTGATAGCGCCCAAGAGATGGTTTGCCGATAGCCTGAAGGATGAGTCCTTTATGGTTGCGTTGGGTTTTTTCGGCGGGTCGCTGTATTTTGCCGCTGAAAACCACGCCCTTCAGCATACGCTGGTCTCTCATGTGTCTTTTATCGTCTGCATCTCTCCGCTGGCCACAGCATTCCTGTCGATTATTTTCTTTCCCC
>CAZWTQ010000013.1:19733-26921 GCA_964636975.1 uncultured Oxalobacter sp.
AAAACCAGGCTGGAAATTGTTTGTCGGGGCTATCGTCGCACTGGTTGGGGTCGCGCTGGTCGTTTTCAACGGTCAGATTGTTTTCCGGCTTTCTCCCTTGGGAGATTTCCTGACGGTTGTCGCTGCTGTTTCATGGGCCTGTTACTGTATCATGCTCAAGCATCTGGGAAGCCGTTACGATGCCGCATTCATTACCCGTAAGGTGTTTTTCTATGGCTGCCTGACGTTGATACCGTTTATCTGTCTGGAACCATGGGAAGTTGACCTTGAGGTTTTTTCACGCCTGCCTGTTCTGGGAAACCTGCTTTTCCTGTCTGTCGTTGCCTCGATGCTCTGTTTCCTGATGTGGAACCGTGCCCAAAAGGAGCTCGGTCCTGTCATCACCACCAACTATATTTACATCATTCCCATGGTCGGTTTGATTACTTCGGTTGTGCTACTGGGAGAGCCTGTCAACAAGACGATGCTGGCAGGTTGCGCGCTTATTCTTTCCGGGGTTTTCTGGGGACAGCGGAAGTAAACGGAAAACATAAACGGAAACGGGTCTGTCCGGATCTGTCTATGGGCGGGATATCGTTGTTATAATCCATGGGTAGGATTGAACTATCTGAAGGAGTACTCCCATGAAGAAAAATATCCTGTCTATCGCCCTGTTTGCCTGTCTTGCCCTGTCTGGTTGTAGCGACAGCAAAAAAACGGACGGATCGCCACCGGCACAACAGGACACGCCGGCAGCCTCACAGCAGGATATGCCGAAAAAGGATGAAAGCACTGCCGGAACCCCTGAAACGGTTCAGGCAGATACAGGAATTGGCCTGACGGGAAAGGAATACCAGGCCGCTTACAATGCCCAAGTTCAGCAGTTCAATATTCAGATGAAACAAGATCCTGTCCGGATGCAGCCACTGAACCTGAAAATTCGTGGCAGGAAATTCAGTGCCTGTACGATGTCGTATGCCTGTTTGGATGGCACGATGACGGAAGACGGCAAATATATCCGCCATATCGCCGTTTCCGGTACGCTGACGCTGAAAAAACCCAGATCCCTGGCATTGGCACCGGTTCACATGATGATTGGCGCGGTCTCTGCCATTCCGGGGGCTTCCATCCAGGACATCAAGGGGTTGCTGGACAAGCTTGCCGACGAGGCGCAGAAACGCCAGCCCGCCAAATCATCGACGGTTTTCATGGGTTATCAAGTGACTTTCTCGCATCCCAAGGTAGAACGGATTGTGCTGAGCGTTGAGAAGGAGAAAGCTTCTTCAAAATGATATCCTGATGATATTAAACGATATGCAACGCAATCTGCCCGCTCCCGTTATCGCCATCATGGGGCCTACGGCTTCCGGCAAGACGGCTGTCGCCCTTGAGGTGGCAAGGCGTATTCCTTCTGAAATTGTTTCAGTGGATTCCGCACAGGTTTACCGGGGCATGGATGTCGGAACGGCCAAGCCGTCTGCTGATGAGCAGGCGCTGGTTCCGCATCACCTGATTGACATCATGGAACCGACAGAGGCTTATTCCGCCGCAAAATTCCGGGAAGACGCACTGTACTGGATTCGTGATATCCAGGCCAGGAAACGCCTGCCGTTGCTGGTGGGTGGCACGATGCTGTATTTCAGGGCGTTGACGGCCGGTTTGGATGAGTTGCCTGGCGCCGATCCGGCTATCCGCCAGCGGCTGGAGGAGGAAGCCGCCCGAAATGGCTGGCCTGCCCTACATGCCCGTCTGGCTGAACGGGATCCGGTAACCGCCAAACGTTTAGAACCTACCGATGCCCAGCGTATCCAGCGCGCGCTCGAAGTGATTGAATTGACGGGCAAGGCGCTTTCCGAACAGCATTTTGGCCCGGGGAAACAGGCTTTGCCGTTCCGGCTGGTTTCCATTTCCCTGGAACCTTCAGACCGCATAAAGCTACATGAGCGGATTGCCTGGCGGTTTGACCAGATGCTAAAAGGTGATTTACTGATTCATGAAGTCGAAAAGCTGCGCGCACGGGGAGACTTGCGTCCGGAACTGCCTTCCATGCGCTGTGTCGGTTACCGCCAGACATGGCAGTATCTGGACGGGGCTTTTGACCGTCAGACGCTGCGGGAAAAAGGTATCGCGGCGACAAGGCAGCTGTGCAAGCGTCAACTGACCTGGCTCCGTGCCATGCCAGAACGGAGGATCGTGGACTGTCTTGCCCCCGATGCGGTGGAACAGGTATTATCATTGATGGAACAAGTCCTGTGACCCATGCTGGCAACCTGAAAGGAACAAGCGATATGAACGCCAATTTCATTTACAGTGTCCCGACGAAAATCTATTTCGGTGACCATCAGCTACACCATCTCGGCGATGAGCTGAAACAGTACGGCAAGCGCATCCTGCTTGTCTATGGCGGTGGCACGATTAAACGCAACGGTCTGTATGACCGGATTACCGCGGAAATCAGCAAGGCGGGGCTGGAGCTGTTTGAAATGCCTGGCGTCGCCCCCAATCCACGCCATACGACCGTCAACAGGGGGGCGGCCATTTGCAGGGAAAAGCAGATCGACGTTTTGCTTGCCGTTGGCGGCGGGTCGGTCATTGATGTGGCCAAATTCATCAGCCCCGCCAGTTTTTATGCGGGAGACGCATGGGATTTCTTTACGGGGAAAGCGGAGATGACCCGCTTTCTGCCTGTTGTCACGATACCGACCATCAGCGGTACCGGCTCTGAAATGGATGCCTATGGTATCGTAGGCAACCTGGAGACTTCTGAAAAGATTCCGCTATATCACCCCGGGCTGATGCCAAAAGCGTCTTTCCTGGATCCGACGCTCACTTATTCTGTCAACCGGTACCAGACCGCCTGCACGGCCATTGATTCGCTGGCGCATTACCTGGAAGTATATTTCATGAAACCGAACCTGTTCATGCTGGAAACGGCCATGGAGGGTTTCATGAGAACGATTCTGAAATATCTGCCTGTCGCCCTGCAGAGACCAGCTGACTATGAGGCCCGCGCCAATTTGATGTGGGTTGCCTCATGGGCTTTGAACGGTTTTACTTTCGGGGGAACCAACCAGCCTTTCATGTGCCATTACATCGCAGATGAATTGACGGCGAAATATGGTCTCACGCATGGTTTGACGCTGGCCATTCTCCTGCCACGGTATCTGACCTATACCCTGAACGAAAGGAGCGCGCCCATTTTCTACAGTTTTGGCTGCAATGTACTGGATATTGACAGGAGCCTGCCACCGCTGGAAGTGGGGAGACAGGTTATCTCCAGGCTCGAAGATTTGTTCTTCAACGTCTGCGAATTGCCAAAAACGCTATCTGAACTGGGTGTTGATGACAAAAGGCTGGAGGATATGGCACAGGTTGCCTGCAGGCATTCTGTCTTACATGGCTTTGTCGATCTCTCGAAAGACGATATCGTCAATATCTACAGGATGTGCCTGTAAGCCGTAACTTTTTCACGGCAACCCGCCCACGGGGGCTGTCAGGCAATGCGACTGCCCCTGCTGGTCGCCCTTTCTGGTTTTACGGGTTGTGGTTTCTGTCAGTCCGCACGGAAGAGTTTTCTGTATTCTCCATACCCCTGCCCTTCCAGTTCGTCATAAGGGATGAAACGGAGCGCTGCCGAGTTGATGCAGTAGCGTATCCCGCCCAGTTCTGCCGGACCGTCGTTAAAGGCGTGCCCCAGATGCGAGTCGGCCTGGGCACTGCGCACTTCGGTACGCACCATGCCATGGGAAATATCGATGGTTTCCCTGACGGCGGAACCTGCCACCGGTTTTGAGAACGCAGGCCATCCGCAACCAGAATTGAATTTGTCCTCAGAGGAAAAGAGCGGTTCTCCGCTGACGATGTCTACATAAAGTCCCTTGCCGAAAAAATCGTTGTACTGGCCGGTAAACGGTATTTCCGTCGCCGAATTTTGGGTTACTTCAAAGGCCATATCGCCGATTCGGCGTCTCAGTGCCTCTTTTTCCGCCTGATTTTCCTGTTTCTTCCCGTCCTTTTCCGCACCGATGGAAAAGTACGGGTAAGGGATATGACAGTAACCGGTCGGGTTTTTATCCAGGTATTTCTGGTGATATTCCTCAGCGGCAAAGAAATTCTCCAGCCGTCTGACTTCGACAGCCAGGGGTTTGCCGATTTTTTCCGATTCGAGGCGGCAGACGGTTTCAATTTCTGTCAGCTGGCTGTCTTCCGTATAGTAGATTCCTGTCCGGTACTGGATGCCGATATCATTGCCCTGACGGTTGACTGCCAAGGGATCAATGACCATGAAGAAATAGGTCAATAACCGGGTAAGCGTTATTTCTGTTTCGTCATAATCCACCCTGACGGTTTCCGCATGGCCGCTACCACGGCATACTTCCTGATAGCTGGGCGCCTTATCTGGCCCGTTCGCATAACCGGCTTCCGTGGACAGGACGCCATCAAACTGGTCAAGGAATTTCTGTACGCCCCAAAAACAGCCTCCGGCAAGATAGATGCTTTTCATCCGGCCAATCCCTCCTTTTCTCCCTTTTTTGTTTTTACACATCAGAAACTGTCAGGATACCCGACATTATGGCGTCTGTCCAAGCAAAGCATGGCACTGTCTAGAGGCGCCTTAGCAAATAGCCGTAACCATAGAGCTGTTCAAGGACATAGCCGTATGTGCCATCTTTCAGCCCCAGCCGGTTTCTGACGCGGGAGATATGGATATCGACCGTACGGCTGGCCTCGTCCAACGGGCATTTCCATATGGATTCGCAGATTCTCTGGCGGGAAAGGGTTTGCCCGATATGGCTGAACAGGAAAAACGCCGTTTCGTATTCTTTTGCCGTCAGGAAAATTTCCTGCCCTTCCCTGAAAACCCGGGCAGGGAAAGAGGTAAACACGTAAGGAGGCGCTTGCAGTGTTCCTGCCACGACGTGATCGGGATATTTCCGCTGGAACAGCAATCCAACCCTTGCAATGATTTCCCGGGCATGCGCTGACGGGGAAATCCAGTCATCCACCCCTTTCCGCAACAAAGCCAGGATGGCGTCAGTCCGGGCAGGTTCGGCAACGGCCAAAATGGCAAGTCTTGGGTAACGTGACTTAAGGCCGTCAATCCATGTCTTTTTGCTCCTGTCTGACAGGGTGGCGCCCAACAGGAAAACGCCTTGGATATCTGGTTCCGGATGATGGCTGGCAAAATCGTGAAAACTGGACGTGATGGAAACTTTCTCGCAGCCAAACCCTGCCCTGTGCAGGATATTTGCCATTCTCCCAAGGGCTTTGGCATCGGTATCTGCCAGATAGACTTTCATCGCGTGCCCAGGGCAATTTTATGTTTGCGCCCGCCGGTTCTGTAGAATTTTTCCGCATCCAGAAAAGCCGTTGCTTCCTCAAGCGGGAAAAAAGCGGACATCGTCGCCTGGAGCCGCTGGCACCGGCAGGAATGGGCGAACCGTTTTGCCTGTTCCAGCAACTGGTGGCCAATTTGCCTGCGTCGGAAATCCGGACGGACATAAATCCGGTCAAGCACGGCATATTTTTCCTCACGGATACCGGCAGGCATCGGGAAAACGGTGCAGAACCCCAGCAAATGCCCTTTTGGAGTTGTCGCCAGAAACGCCCCGTAGTCAGGCATATCGAGAAAGTCGTGCAGTCTCCGGTCATTTCGCTCCGCATCCGGCTCGAAACCAGGGTAGCCTGCCAGCCCTGCCATTTCCCGCTGGAATTCCACAAGCAAAATGTTCATGTCATGAAAACGGCCGGTGTCTGCCCGCCGGATGACGGCATTCATTGCGATTTCCAGTCGCAGATATTTTCGTAAGGAGCAATCTTGTCAAACGGCCTAACTTCCAGCAGGCGTTTTCCGGTATCCTTGCGCTGGATATAGGCAACGCCTTTGTCCTTGTCCTCCGCAATCAGGTATTCGACACCAGCTTCCAGTTCCACATCGAAACTGTAGCATTTCATGTTTTCCGGCATGGCGACATGCCCGCCCTGGATATTGATGGCACCAATCTTGTGCCGTCCGGCGGTAATGGCGTAAACAACGTCGGCAAACGGATTTGGCGTTTCTTTCAGGGGCATCTGCCTGCCATCCAATGCACGGAACAGCAACGAACCTTCCTGGAGAGTCGCGGACTTTGTTGGATCATCCACGGCGGCGCCATGCATCGAAATCTGCCTTGGTTTACTGCAGCCGGCAATTATCAGCATCGCACAGCAGCAAGCTATCATCATCACCCGTTTTTTCATCATCCACCCTGATTTGAATGTCCGCCCTGACCGGAGCGGAATGATTTCCGAAAAAGTTTCCACAGCCCGCCCAAAACAAGCGGAACGATGGCGGCGCCAACCCCCATCAGGACAATGGTATTGAGATGATCGCGAATGATGGGGATATTGCCGAAAAAATAACCGCCAATTGTCAGGCCAATAATCCAGAGTACGGCGCCCAGGATATTGTACATCTGGAAATGGAACATCCTCATGTTGGTAACGCCGGCGACAAATGGCGCGAAAGTCCTGACCAAAGGAATAAAACGGCAGAGAGTAATCGTCTTGCCACCATGTCTTTCAAAAAACTCGTGCGTGTAATGCAGGGCTTTCTTGTCAATCCACCGGTAATCCCTGGTGAAAACGGCAACACCGATTTTATGGCCAATCAGATAATTGACGTTGTCGCCCAGCACGGCGGCAGCCAACAGGGACACAATCAGCAACCTGAGGTCGATAGCGCCTGTCGCACAGAACGCCCCTGCGATAAACAGCAGGGAATCTCCCGGTAGAAATGGCGCAACCACCAGACCCGTCTCGCAGAAAATAATGGCAAACAGAAAGAAATAAACCCAGGTTCCATATTGGGCGATGACATTTCCCAGTACTTTGTCAACATGAAGAATCAGGTCGAAAAACTGCATGAAATCCATAACCGGACAATCCCTAAACTGTAAGAAACCGATCCGGCAGTCCGGATCTTCCCTGAATACAGGGATGGTATTTTACCAGCGGGATGGTCTTTCTGAAGGTTTTTGGGCAAACTTCCTGCCTTTTTCAGGCTTTTTTTCCAGCTTTTTCCCAGGATGAACCTGTTGCCTTGCCATGCCTGCGGTTTGCCACACCATGATTTCCGGTATCTGCCGGTATCCGGAATTTTTCTGGAATTCATGGTTTTCTGTCATGAAGCAGTAAGGGGCAGGGGCTGCCTGATTCGGGGATTATCCT
>CAZWTQ010000014.1:0-18110 GCA_964636975.1 uncultured Oxalobacter sp.
CTGCACCATTTCACCCTGTTTTGGAACCCTTTCTTTTCACTGAATGCTATCAAAACTAATAGGGAAAGCAACAACTAGAAAATCATCCGTTTGAAAAGGAGTGCTTTTATTTGTGCTCCATTTAACCATTATTCTTCTGGAACAACTGACGGTTTCATCGGTCTGAAAATAGCCTGCAAGTCTTCAGTGGTAATCTGAAACTGTTTAGACTGTCCGATACTTGAAGACAGCATGGCGTCCTCCAGACGGTGTTTGCGCTGTTGCAAATGTTGAATTCGTTCTTCCAATGTTCCTCTGGCAATCAAGCGATAGACAAACACTGGCTTATCCTGCCCGATACGCCAGGCACGGTCAGTTGCCTGGTTTTCAACAGCAGGATTCCACCATGGATCATAATGGATGATAGTATCTGCTGCCGTCAGGTTGAGACCAACACCTCCAGCTTTCAAGCTGATGAGAAAAATCTTGACCTTGCCTTCCTGAAAACGCCTGACGGCACTGTCTCTGTCAACTGTATCTCCGGTCAACAATTCATAAGGAATATTTCTAAGTATCAGTTCATACTCGATCAATGCCAACATACTGGTGAATTGTGAGAAAACCAAGATACGCCGGTCTTCCTGCAACAATTCATTGAGCATGGACATCAGTTCGATGAGCTTTGCAGAAGCATCGATTTTTTTGTAACTGCCTTTGAGCAGACGGGGATCACAACAAATCTGGCGCAGTTTCAAAAGCGCTTCCAAAATGACCATCTGACAATGGGTAATACCAAGTCTGGCAATTTCTTCCCGCACTTTACGATCCATCAACTCACGCACCGATTCGTAAATCTGGCGTTGTGCCATGCCAAAATCTACATACCGAACCATCTCCGTCTTCATTGGTAATTCTTTCGCCACACGGTCTTTGGTCCGACGCAATAGAAAGGGATGGATTCGGCGGTTCAGTAACTTCTGTTTAGTCATATCCCCTGAACGTTCAATCGCATATCGGAAGCTGCTGTTGAAAGCCTTTTCACTGCCCAACATTCCGGGCAATAGAAAATGGAACTGTGACCATAATTCACCTAGATGGTTTTCAAGTGGTGTTCCCGTCAGACATAATCGGTGCGTCGCCCGTAAGCGGGAAGCGGCCTGAGCTGCCTTTGAACGGTTATTTTTAATATATTGGGATTCATCCAGAATAATTAGATGGAAATTGTGCCGTATCAGTTTTTCCTCATCACGAGGCAATAATGCATAAGTCGTCAGCACAATATCAGCGCTGTCCATAGCATCAAACCGCAAGGCACGGTCTTTTCCATAAACCGGCAAAACATTTAGGGATGGAGTGAACCGCTTCGCCTCATCCTGCCAGTTTCCCATCAGGCTGGTTGGAGCGACAATCAAGGCCGGAGCCGTCAAACGCCCAGATTCTTTTTCAAGCAGGATATGGGCAAGAGCCTGTAAAGTCTTGCCTAGCCCCATGTCATCAGCCAGAATGCCTGCCAGCGAATATTCCCTCAGATACTGCATCCAGGACAATCCTTCCACTTGGTAATCCCTCAGGGTTGCCTTGAGCAAGGCAGGAGGCTTCGCCGTAGGCACGCCATTGAACGCCAGCAGCTTGCGTCCCATGCCAAGCAACGATTCCGCATTGTTCCACTGCAGTTTGACCGCACATTCCAGCTCTGCCAAACGGGCGGAATCCAGCCGGTGCATAACCAGCGATGTCTGCCGGGCATCCAGATAATACAGTTCACCCAGAATTTTCAGGATAGGTGCAATGACCTGCCATGGCAATGAGACACGGCTTTTGTCCGGCAATGTTGCCAAAACTGTGTCATCCCTGTCATGCCCTTCAAGTTTCCCATATTCAAAGCTTTCCGGAAACTGTTGGAGCAATGACACCAGCAATGGAAAAAGAGGATAATGGCGGCGTCCTACTACAATCCCCAGTTCCAGGGAGAAATGATCCCTGTCATCTTCCCCTTTCATCATCACATCTGCATACCAGTACCTGATTGGCTGCAAGTTGTAACGGAAATCGGGAGACTTGACCACACGCCATCCTTCAGAACGCAGGGAAGGCAATACTTCCTGCGTGAAACGGATCCAGTCTGAGGGCTTGTCCGATGTCAAAATTCCCTGCAGCGTTCCCAAAGGATACTCAGATGCCAATGGTAGGCGGAAACCTGCCTGTAGCAAAGCATCGGCACATGCTTCCTCAGTCAGTTCATCACGGATAATCCGCTCAATTCCACCGTTTTCTGCTTCACGCACGACAGGTAGGCGGGAACCATAATAAACCTGCTTTCCTTCATAGCTGAACGATAGCTGGACATAATCAAGCCAAACAGGCTCTCCAGATTCACTATAGAAATTAAGTTTGCACCCAAGGTACAGTATTGGCTCAGGGAACACATCGTCATAAACCGTTTCCTGGAGCTGTTCCGGTAATGGAATCACATCCTCAAGCCCTTTTTCCATCAACAGGCGGGAAATAACCCGGCAGTTCCCAATTGGGACAGCTGGCATATGCGTTACGATTTCATGTATGCCCATGATAGCCATGTCTGCCATATGCCCTGGCAATATCAGCTTACCAGATGACAGGTTGTCGATATACCAAGCTGGCTCTGTTGGCAATATATAATCAATCACTTCTGAAGAACGGCGTTTTCCTGTGGTAGCGGCCTGTGAAAATCGCCAGCACAGACGCCGTTTTGCTCCCGATTGGAGCCAAAACAGATTTGCTTCACGCCCAGGCGCCATCGCCAACGGAAAAAACAGACCTTTTTCGATGTCTTCACAGGTATTGGCCCAGTACAGTTCCCGACATGTCATCAAAATCTCGATCAAACGCCCCCCCAAACGTCCCTGTGGCAAAGCCATGATAGTGCCTGAAGGAGGTATTCCAAAGCTTAATGCGGCAAACAGCCTAACAGCCTCCATATTTCCGTCATGCAGATAAACTGACTTTTCCGCCAGCAATGCATTCAAGTCAGAAACCTGCGTGATTCCTGAAAAATGACCGTTCCGTTTTATCCGTACCCGACAAAGGCTCATGAAAATCCGTCTGTCCGAAGGGTCGGGAGACAGAACAAACAACAGTTTTTCCGAAGAGCATTGTTCTTCCGCTTTCACAGCCAATGCCTCTGGTGATCTAGGGCGGGCAGCCAGATACAATTTATGAATCCAGGCAGCCAATGACGGATGCATCGATGCTTCCCTGCCCTGTAATTCATTCTGCCGGATAACTGATAGAAGTACAGCTACGACATGGTGACAGTTCAGCACTTCTGGACAAGAACATGTTCCCTGAAACTGGATGCCGGATGTGGTGGATTTGATGAATATGTTCTGTTGGTAGGCTGTATTGACTGTTTCATCCACTTTGGAACGGATGAAATTGCCGGTACGCTGGATCTGGACAACACGTTTTTTCTGGGCATGGGCAAGTCCAAGCATATATGATTTTGCATCAAACTGACGTTTTACATCATCCAAGGTGAACTGCATTTTGCCAAGAATTGCCATAGAGACCATATTTTTAAAAGCCAAAGTAGTTCATTATCGCTCAATTCATTAAAAAAGTAATCGTTCCCACGACAAAAACGGTACTGAAAACTGGAACCGATATCATCAGCACCCAAACAATCTGATAAGATAGATATTCTTGTTATTTTGCCTTGACAGGAGATTCCATGGACTTATTTGAACTTTCCTCCCGACGCTTTACGACAAAGCATTATGACCCTTCAAGAAAGATTTCCGATAGCGACATCGAAAAACTGAAAGAAATCCTGCGCCTAGCGCCTTCCGCAGTAAATAGCCAGCCATGGCATTTCATCATCGGGTCAAGCGGAAAAGCTAAGCAACTTATCCGCCCAGCCATAGCTGATTTCAATTGGCCAAGGACAGATGGCTGCTCACATTTTGTAGTGCTATGCGTGAAGGACAACCTAGATGAAGCACATCTGAATGCTGTAACAGACAAAGAAAATGCCGATGACCGTTTTCCTGATGAGACAGTCAAAAAAACTCTTGATTCAAAGCGTAAAGGCTATGTTTCCCTGAAGCGCGAATGCGGGCAACTCCACACTTGGGTAACAAATCAGGTCTATATTGCCATGGCTGCCTTACTGTATGGCGCTGCGAGCCTAGACATCCAATCTACAGCCATTGAAGGCTACAATCCCGAAAAACTGGATGAAATTCTAAACCTACAAGCAAAAGGGCTACGGAGCGTCGCAATTGTGACGCTGGGTTATGGCGCACCTGATGATGGCAATGCAACCCGTAAAAAATCGCGTCTGCCGACCGAGGCTGTTTTCAGCGAGCTGGACTGATTGTCGAACAATACATGATTTCGGCTGAACCTGTTAATCCAGGATTTTACAGTCTGGTCGATGCGATGTTTGATAACCTGAAACTGGACATCCATAAAATCCCCGCCAATGCGGTGCCACGCAAAAGCATCCATCCGGAATATTATACCAATAAATGGCCCTGTATCCCGGCAATGGAAGATGATCTAGCTGAGTGGAGGAAAACCGGCTGGAATTCCCGTCCCCGTTACCCGTACAAACTTCCAGAACGGTATCAAAACAATGGAAGGTTCTGAACCGAAAATGGCTCCTGAAGCCATTGTCCCCAATATCACTACTTTTAACACATTCGCTGATACCGGCTTACATCAGGGCAGGTGGTTTTGCCTATATTTTTGTCTTATTGCCTGGCTGTCTTGCACCAGAACTTCATCAGATTATAAAAACTGGACAGTTTATCCTGGATGGTGCGGGATATTGACACAAAACATAAACGGTCTACCTTTTCCATGAACCTCAAAGACAATTCAACAAATAACCGTTGGCATATCTCCCGCCAATCCTGCCATGAACACGGTTTTCGCAAAGGTTTTTGCCAGCCTGGACCAAGGAAATAGACATCAATGAATACATTTTCTTCTGTTAAAAAACGTTTTATCGTTGCCATAACAGGCGCAAGTGGTGCCATTTATGGTATCGATCTGCTGAAACTTCTACGTCAGATATCCGGCATCGAGACCCATTTGGTCATATCAGAAGCAGGAGCCATTACCCTTGCTCATGAAGAAGGAATGCCCCTGGCTCAGATCCATGGATTGGCAGATAACATTTATGATGTCCACGATATCAGTGCCTCCCTTGCCAGCGGTTCATTCATCTGCGAAGGCATGATAATTGCGCCTTGTTCCATGCGGACATTAGCTGCCATAGCCCATGGTTTCTGCGACAACCTCATTACCCGTTCAGCAGATGTCATCCTGAAAGAACGCAGAAAGCTGGTACTGCTCGCCCGCGAAGCTCCTTTAAATCTGGCACACCTTCAGAACATGGCTTCAGTTACCGAAATGGGTGGCATCATTTACCCGCCTGTTCCAGCTTTTTACAGTCATCCACAGTCAATTGATGATATAGTCGAGCAGACGTTGAAACGGGTTCTACAGCTCTTCAATATCACAATCAGCAGAACATCTGTTTGGAACGGCATTACTGGATAACCCAAAATGGACATGGAAAAAAACCGTCCCTCAACCCGTGACACATGGGGCTCGAAAATCGGCTTTATCCTGGCTGCCGCAGGCTCTGCCATCGGTTTGGGTTCCATCTGGAAATTTCCTTATATGGTGGCAAAAAATGGGGGCGGCATCTTCCTGATTCTCTTTTTGATCATCAGCATGACTTTGGGTGTCGGCCTAATGACAGCCGAAATGGCCATTGGTTCCATCGCACAGCGCGGAGCCGTCGGCGCCTATGGTTGTCTTGGTGGCAAATACTGGAAAATCATAGGTTATCTCAGCGTTTTATGTGCTTTCATTCTCCTGTCATTCTACAGTGTTGTTGGAGGGTGGACCATTGCCTATTTCTTCAAGTTCATGCAAGGTTCCCTTGCGACATCCGATGCCCAGAAACTCACCCATATTTTTGAGACATTTGTTGCCACTCCTGTTGAGCCACTGCTTTTTCATGGGTTGTTCATGGCGGCAACTGCCTGTGTAATCATCGCGGGCATCCAGAAAGGCATTGAACAGGGATGTAAATACTTGATGGCCATGCTATGCCTGCTTATCCTTATCCTGATTGGCCGTGTATTGACATTACCAGGCGCCATCAACGGAATACTTCTATTTCTTCAGCCAGACTTCAGCAAAATCACTTCTGAAATGCTGACTGATGTAACAGGATTGGCGTTCTTTTCCATGTCTATTGGCATGGCCATCATGATTGCCTATGGTTCTTATGCCGGTAAAGACATCCCCATACACCGAACAGCACTTAACGTCATCTGCCTGACTGTCGGTATCAGTTTCCTCTGTGGCTTGATGATCCTGCCTGCCATCACAGTATTCGGCATTGATCCACAGACAGGTCCCGGTCTGACCTTCATTTCCATGCCATCCATCTTCGAACAGATGGCTGGTGGTACTTTTTTTGGACTGTTATTCTTTTTCCTGCTTTTCATCGCTGCGCTCTCCTCCTCGGTTTCCTTATTGGAGCCAGTCACAGGGTTCTTCGTCGATGAATATCATGCCAACCGCACAAAGACAACTATCGTTGTGTCTATCCTAATGTTTATCGTTGGAATTGGAGCGTCCCTTTCTTTTGGCATCTGGAAAGACTATACACTGCTCGGCAAAAACCTGTTTAACCTGCTCGATTTTGTCAGTTCCAATCTAATGATGCCTGTCAATGCAATTGCAGCTTCCCTGCTTGTTGGCTGGAAAATTTGGCCAATATTTGCGGAACGCATGGCAGGTAACAGAAAACTACTTTGGCTTCAGCTGATGAGACCGTTTTTTCGCTATATTGCCCCAACCGTCATTGCTATCATCCTGTTCCAGGGTCTGAACTGACATGAAATACTCTGGAAAAAACAATGCTTTCCTAAATAGGAAAAACGGAAGCCTTAATCAAAAACATCAAGATAGCCGGCAACCAGTAGAACAGCAACCAGGATAGGCAAAATATAGCGAAAATACCAAAGCAACGAGATCGGCAATTTCAGCCCTGATCCTGTGTTGACTTCCGCCACAAACTTTTCCCACTTCATTCCATTTCTCGCTGTCACGAAAAAGACAAAAAGAATGGAGCCCAATGGCAGAAGATTGTTAGAAATTAAAAAGTCCTGTAAATCCAGGATCGTACTATCTCCTCCCAAAGGATGGATGAAATCCAGCACATTGAAACCCAGTAATACAGGAATTGAAAACGCCGTCAGAACAACGAAATTGATGATGACTGACTGCCTCCTGCCAATATTGAAAAGTTCGACCGTCATGGAAACGATGTTCTCATAGACAGCAATTAGTGTCGTCATGGCGGCAAACAGCATAAAGAAAAAAAACAATGCCCCCCAGAACATCCCTCCGGCAATATTGGAAAAGACTGTATTCAGTATGATGAAAAGCAGCCCGAAGCCTGTAGAAGGCTCCACGCCGAACGTGAAGCAAGCAGGAAAAATCACAAAACCAGCAAGAACTGCCACGACTGTATCCAGGATGACAATCCATATCGCTTCAGAAACTACAGAACGGTCTTTGTTGGCATAAGTCCCGAAAATCTCGATAGCACCGATTCCAATACTTAATGTGAAGAACGCCTGTCCCATAGCATTCCAGACAATCTTCAAAAGACCGACTTTTCCCATCCTTTCGCCATCAGGAACCAGATAGTACGAAATGCCTTCACCAAACCCAGGAAGAAAAACTGAATGCACCGACATAGCGACCAATATGACCAACAGCAAGATCATCATTGGTTTCGTAATCCGTTCCACTCCTTTGACCACTCCTATACCGATAACCCAGAAGGCAGCAGATGAGCAGGCCAGCATACAGACGAACATGATGGCAGGATCTGCCAACAGGCCAATAAACTCCCCTGCTGCCTGAACTTCAGAAATCTTTTCCGGAAATCCGCCCGTGGCAAAACGGATACTGTAATATAGTAGCCATCCTGTTATCACCCCATAGAAAGACATCAGGATATAGTTGCCAGCAATCATCCAGTACTTGTGATGGCGCCAGCCAGTCTGTCCCCCTGCAAGCACTTCAAAGGCACCTGCCAGGGATTTCCGTGCCGCACGCCCAACAGCAATCTCAATAATCAGAAAGGGCAATCCAACCATAAAAAGGAAACCCAGATAGATCAGGATAAAAAGTGCTCCTCCGAACTGCCCTGCCATATAGGGAAAACGCCAGACATTGCCAAGACCGATTGCACAACCTGCAGCAACCAATAGGAATCCAAATCGGGAAGAGAATTTTTCTCGTTTTCCATCTGTTGCCATAACCAATTCCCAAAACCTTTAGGAAGGAACGATGCATCATGCCGAAATTGATACCTGTCATGGAATCAATTTCAACACCACTGGTATTACAAAATCTGCCAAATTTGCCATTCGGGTTTATCTATATAGACAAAGATCATTTAGAGAGGCTATACGCTTGATAGGGCAAACAACCGCAACCCGTAGCATATTTATTGGAATGGCTCATTATATTCACTATCACACTATCTGGCTGTGCCTGGCTGTAAGAAAAATTGGGCATCCTAAAAGCAAGTTTGATATCCAAGAGTTCCTGCGACGCTAAAGATTGCCTTCCTAAACATCATTATCAAGCCCTTCGGTGCCTTTATCCATCAGCAGATTGACGGTTGCATCATCAGGACATCAAACAAACCCTTTTTCTTTGAAAATGCTGATCCAAATTGATAGCAGATAGTGATATGGGATATAGGGATATAGATCTGTATTTGGACAATGTTTACCAAAAATGTTTACCAAAAAGTCAACAGCCCTGAGACATTAGACTTTTCCTTCTTATACTCCCCAAAACCATGGAAAAAGAATTTTATAGAAGCGCTGGATCCACAAAATGATGGTTTCATTTTTAACAAATCATCATTTTTTCAACAAACACCTCTTAATTTCACATTATTTACGGTTATTTTATACCATCTTTATTTAAAAGATACGACATTATAAAGAATATTTGACCAAAAAGCTGTGATGGCAACCAAAATCATTGGAACCGATAGAATCTGATGAAAAATAAAAAGCCCGATAGATTTCAGTTTATCGGGCTTTTTCCTAGGTTTTTCGATGCCTATCGATGTTTTTTCATTGAACCTGTTTCAAGCAAACGCTGGTGCCAGGAAAGCGCCTCTTCAAGAATATGTGGCGTCTGTCCACCTCTGCGATTAGCTTCCTTGACATAGTCAACCAGCATATCCTTGAATTCGCCGACCACACAATTGTCGATGATGGTTTGCGCACGCTCACGAGGAGCAAGACCACGGAGATCAGCCAAACCGACCTCTGTCACCAAGATATCGACATCATGCTCCGTATGATCAACATGCGGAACCATCGGTACAATACTGGAAATAATGCCATCCTTAGCCACCGACTTGGTGACAAACACTGCTGTATGGGCATTATGGGTAAAGTCACCTGATCCACCGATACCATTCATCATATGAGTCCCCATTACATGGGTGGAATTGATATGACCATAGATATCTGCTTCCAATGCTGTATTGATAGTGATCAATCCCAAACGCTGGACAACCCCCGGATGATTGGAAAACCGCTGGGGACGAATAACTACATTGTTCTTATAACGCTCAAAATGATCAAAGACCTTGTGGCTCATCCCATCTGTCAGGGTAATGGCTGTTGCAGAAGCAAAATCCATCATACCGGCATCAATGAGTTCAAAAGTGGAGTCCTGCAAGACTTCAGAGAACATAGTTAAATGACCAAACGGACCGGTACGTAGGCCAGACATGACCGCATTCGCAATAGTCCCGATACCTGACTGAAGCGGACGCAAACGGCTAGTTAAACGCCCTTGCCGAATTTCGTGCTTGAAATAATCAATCAGATGCCCTGCAATTTTTTCAGTTTCCTCATCTGGCGGCAGATTGGCAGAAGGCGTATCCATCTCATCAGTGATGACGATGGCAGCAATCTTGTCCAGGGGAATCTGGATACCGATATCGCCGATACGGTCAGAAGGCTTCATAATACCAATTGGCTCCGCTTCAGGAAACCGTTTGAAATAAGCGATGTCATGAGCACCTTCAAACGCCAAAGAATAAGCAAGATTAATCTCAACAATGACCTTATCTGCCATCTGGGCAAAAATTTCATCATTGCCGACTGAAGTCGTTGGAATGATCTTTCCGTCTTCCGTAATGGAAACAGCTTCCAGGATCGCCACTTCCATACGCTGACCGCGCTTTATGATGGTTTCCGCCGTTTCTGACAAATGGCTGTCAACGTACATAAGTTCACCACGGTTGATGGCATTTCGCAAAGTGCGGGAAGTCTGGAATGGACCACGATGGGAGAGAGCATGTGCATCGGACAGCGCTTCATCGACACCATTACCCAAAGATGCTCCTGTATATAGAGATATTTTCATCGGGTTTGCCTCTGCCTTGCGAGCAATGGCATGAGGAACACTCTTGCACCCGCCTGCCAGCGTGAAACCACTCATTCCAACCAGCATACCATCGGTGATATATTCTGCCGCTATGTCAGCACTGGTGACTTTTGTTCGCAGGGACGGAACTCTGATACGTTCTTTCAAAATATCACTATTCATAACTTTACCTGTAGATAAGAGCAATATTAAGATTTTTAGCTCAATTTAAATGAAGTTATTGCAAACACTTCACAGACTGCATTCTTTTGCCAGAGAAGGTTTTCCTGACCTTCAATGGCAAAGACAAGGAAAATCTACCCAACCTTACAGCATAGTTGTTTTTTTGCAACATTCAATCATGAGCTTAAATATTGGATTATACCAGCGGTCTATCCAAAAACAATAGCAAGCGATTAAAAACACTCGATTTTGTTGATTTTCCTGATATGCCATATTCTTGGAATATCACTAGATAAAAATTGAACAAACTACAAAATACCGCATTTTCTGTTTATTATCGTTAATAATGAAAACAAAATAAGCGATTTAAATGATTTCACAGGAAATGATGCCGACTGCAGGACTTGAACCCGCCACCCCATGATTACAAATCATGTGCTCTACCTGATGAGCTAAGTCGGCACAGGGGAGATATTCTACCTTATTTCACTAACTTCAACGCGGTTTTTTTTGCACTTTTCCCTGATTCCCCAGAAACAGGTTCTTTGACTGGTTCTGATGTTTCAAACGGCATCATCTCTTCAGGGCCCAACTCCTGAGGATAAATCCCTGCAATATTTTCAATTGGTAAATAGACATCCATGCTTTTGCCATCAAAACGAGCCTTAAAGCTGATGCCTTCGTTGTCTATATGAAGAGCAGCCGTTGCTTCAGGACCAATGTCCAAAACAATATGTCCATCCTTGACATACTGACGGGGAACCCGGGCATAATCTCCTGGCTTTGCAACGATATAAGGCGTCTGCCCATTATCAACAGTCCATTCATAAAAAGCACGGATCAAATAAGGTTTGAAAGAGGTTTCAGTTGCCATGGTCTCCTCCTTATATCAACGCCGCATGATTTTTTCCTGGGCAGTCAGAGAGTCAATAAAAGCTGGACGGGCAAAAACCATCTGGGCATACTTTTCAACAGCAACCGCCAATTTCGGCAATTCAATACCATAATGCTGTAACCGCCAAAGCAATGGAGCCAAGGCAACATCTGGCATGGTCAGTTCATCTCCCATCAGATATTTTGAATGTTTCAGATGGCTGGAAAGCATCGTCAGGTTTTCACGAATTTCCGCACAAGCCCTTTCCTGGGCAACGGCTACATTTTCAGACCTGCCATTTTCCAATGTATCGACATGTCCAAAAAAGAGCTTTTCAAGATTGAAAAGCATCAAACGTGCTTTGGCTCGCGTTTGGGGGTCAGCAGGCATCAACTGCGGATGCGGAAAACGTTCATCAATATATTCATTGATAATGTTAGATTCGTAAAGGATCAAATCGCGTTCCACCAAAACAGGAACTTGACCATAAGGATTCATAGCAGAGATTTCTTCAGGTTTATTGAAAAGGTCAACTTCCTTGATCTCATAATCCATACCACCTTTCTCGCATAGAACAAAACGGCAACGGTGTGAAAACGGACAAGTCGCAGAAGAATAAAGTTCCATCATGATACGGTTCCTTTATGGTAGCCTGAATATATGGGAAGAAGCTAGTTTGACAGCAGACAATCCCAGTCCCATAGAATAGATATTATAAATGACAGGAAAATGCTTTTAAAGAGTCCTATACTATGCTGGATTATCGATATCAATAAATGTATGCCTGATACCGTATTTTTCTGCCAGAAGATTACCCAAGGCCTGAATGCCATAACGCTCTGTGGCATGGTGTCCACAAGCAAGGTAAGCAATACCATTTTCTCGGGCTTCATGCACAGTCTGTTCAGAGATCTCCCCAGAAAGATAAATACTTGCACCAGCATCGGCTGCATCAGCAATCATGTCTTGAGCTGCCCCGCTACACCAGCCAATCATGTCTAATGGAAGAAAAGGATCTCCGACAAGCAACGGCTTACGTCCCAAGACTTTTTCAACATGATCTGCAAGCTGTCCCGCTGTCACAACCCTTTGGTCACTCAGCGTACCCAGCCAACCCAAATCATGCTCACCGAAACGACCTACCGAAATGAGTCCCAGTTTTTCCCCAAGCTGGGCATTATTGCCGAAATCAGGATGCATATCCAATGGCAAATGGTAAACCAGCAAGTTGATATCGTATTTAAGCAGCTGTTTGATACGATTCCGTTTTATGCCTGTAATAACCGCATTTTCCCCTCGCCAGAAATAACCGTGATGAACCAATAGGGTATCTGCCTTGAGTCCAACAGCACTGTCAATCAATGCCTGGCTAGCAGTTACGCCGCTTACAATGGAACTGACATAAGAGGAACCCTCTACCTGAAGACCATTGGGGCAATAATCCCTAATCGCCGATGTCTTCAGCTCATCGGCAAGGAATTGAACAATGACATTTCTATCGACTGAAACAACGTCTGTTTTCATAAACAGTCCGTGAGGAACAGTATAAAACAATGCATTAGCCAGTATATTCAAAAACTGGCCAGATCCATGCAATCAATTCTGGTTTTTCCAGGGACGGGAACCACCCATCAAATGAATATGCAAATGATAAACATCCTGACGTCCATCAGGCCCTGCATTGATAACAATGCGGAAACCTCCTTTTGGACTCCCATTCTCAATTCCTTCAACTTGAATTCCTTCCTTTTTCGCCAGTTCCGGAATCAACGCCATCATTTCACCAAGCAAAGAAGCATCACCCTCTTGGCAATGCGAAAGCGTCGGAATATGACGTTTTGGAATTATCAGAAGATGTGTTGGTGCAGCAGGATGGATATCACGGAATACCATGATCCGGTCATTTTCATAAATAACCGTGGATGGCAATTCTTTATTGGCAATCTTACAGAAAATACAGTCAGCCATAGTAGTTCCCCTTCCAATTATAGATTGTCCGTTTACTTTTTACGGTTTGCTTTTTCCTCCAAGCCAGAAAACCCTTCTCTCCTGGCAAGTTCATTCAAAACATCATCAGGACCAAGTCCAAACAGGGAAAGCATAATCATGGAATGAAACCATAGATCTGCAACTTCATAAGTCAGTCTTTCGGCAGGCATATTGTTACGGATATCTTTTGCGGCCATAACAGATTCTGTTGCTTCTTCACCAACTTTCTTCAGAATAGCATCGTCTCCATTGGCAAAAAGGCTACTGACATAAGATTTCCTTGGATCACCACCATTTTCCAATTTCCTGGATTCAATGACTGCTGCGATACGCCTGAGAATCTCACTCATTTATAAATCTCCAAAGGATCCTTCAGAACGGGTTCCACAATATCCCAAAACGGTTCTGTACAGCCTGTCCTTAATTGCTGGAAAAAACAGGAATGCCGTCCTGTATGGCACGCTAATCCCATCTGCTCTACTAGATAAATCAGGGTATCATTGTCGCAATCTAAACGGATATCGCAGATCTTCTGGATATGACCAGATTCTTCCCCTTTTCGCCAGAGTTTCCCCCTGGAACGACTCCAGTAAACAGCGACGCCACATTTCACTGTTTCCAGAAGCGCATCACGATTAACCCATGCCAGCATCAAGATTTTCTGTGTTTTGACATCCTGCGCGATAGCGGGAATCAGTCCTTGTTCATTCCATCTAATGATATCAAGCCAGCCTGTGTTTTTCATAGCCGTACAGGTATATTCCTTTCAGCCATATATTGCTTTGCCTCGGTAATAGTATAGGTTCCATAATGGAAAATGCTCGCAGCAAGAACTGCATCAGCATGCCCCTTTAATACGCCATCTGCCATATGTTGCAGATTTCCTACTCCTCCTGATGCAATGACTGGAATATTGACCAAGTCAGAAATACATCGGGTCAGTTTAAGGTCAAAGCCACTTTGTGTGCCATCACGATCCATACTGGTCAGCAAGATTTCCCCTGCGCCAAATGATTCCATTTTCTTTGCCCATGAAACAGCATCAAGCCCTGTTGCATCGCGACCCCCATGGATAAAGACTTCCCAACGTTCTGGTCCAACCTGTTTTGCATCGATGGCAACGACAATACATTGGGAACCATAACGATTGGATGCCTCAGCAACCAGTTGCGGATTCTTGACAGCTGACGTATTGATACTGACCTTGTCAGCACCGGCATTCAACAAACGCCGAACATCTTCCACCGTACGAACACCACCACCAACAGTCAATGGGATGAATACTTGGGAAGAAACCGCTTCGATGATATGCAGGATAATGTCACGTTTGTCGCTGGAAGCAGTGATATCCAGGAAAGTAATTTCATCAGCCCCCTGATCGTTGTAACGACGTGCAATCTCAACAGGATCGCCTGCATCCCGCAGTTCAACGAAATTAACCCCCTTGACAACACGGCCAGCGGTGACATCAAGACATGGGATAATCCGTTTGGTCAGCATAAATGCACTTCCTCTCCAGCGACCTTGCCTATTGTTTCTTGAAGCTGAGATTATCTGCCAATTCCTGCCCTTCTCTCAGATTTAATGTCCCTATATAGATAGCACGACCACAGATGACGCCCGATACACCTTGATCCTCGACTTCACAAAGACGTCTTACATCATTGAGGTCATGTAATCCGCCTGACGCAATGATTGGTATGTTGACAGCATTTGCCAGTCTAACTGTTGCATCGATATTAATACCCGCTCCCATGCCGTCACGACCGATATCTGTATAGATGATGCTGTTGACGCCATAATCCTCATACCGTTTAGCAAGATCGACGACATTGATCCCTGTCAGTTTACTCCAACCATCAATGGCAACATCGCCATCTTTTGCATCCAAGCTAACCAAAATCTGTCCTGGGAAAAGCTTACATGCTTCCTGGAGGAAAGGAGGATTCTTAACAGCGGCAGTACCGATAATAATATACGAAATGCCGTTGAACAGGTAATGTTCAATAGTATGCAAGTCACGAATACCGCCTCCCAATTCAATCGGAACATCGACCCCTCTCCCAGCAGAAAACTGCTTGGTAGCCTTGATAATGCTTCTGATCGGTTGCTCATTGACCGGCTTCCCCGCAAATGCACCGTTCAGATCTACCAAATGTAAACGTCTGCCCCCCTGATTTAGCCAATGAAGTGCCATTTCAGCAGGATCGTTCGAGAATACTGTTGCCTGCTCCATATCGCCCTGTTTCAGGCGGACACAGGCACCATCTTTCATATCAACAGCAGGAATAAGAAGCATTTCAAAATCCTTAACAAATCCTGTAAAAAAACATTTTTCCCAAAAAACACTCAAGGATTCCAATGTAGGAAATTCCAATAAAGCTGCAAACCAACCGAAGCACTTTTCTCCGGATGGAACTGTGTTGCAAAAACATTGTCTTTTGCAACGGCACTGCAAAATGGCACGCCATATTCTGTTATGCCAACAACATCAGTATCATTGGCAGGCACCACATAGAAACTATGCACAAAATAAAAGAAACTGTTGTCCTTGATACCTTGCCACAATGGATGGTTACCATGTTGGGTAACTTGGTTCCAACCCATCTGAGGCACCTTATAGCGGGAACCATCCGGTTGAAATTGCCCATCCAACCTGAAGCGGACAACTCTGCCAGGAACAAGTCCAAGCCCGGGGGTATTTCCCTCTTCGCTCCAATCAAAGAGCATTTGCTCCCCAACACAAACACCCAAAACCGGTTTTGTTACTGCCGCATGCATCAGTGCCTGCCTTAAGCCGGATTTGTCCAAAGAAGCCATGCAGTCAGGAATCGCTCCTTGACCTGGCAAGACAATACGATCAGCATCATCAATATCAGTAGCAACTCCTGAAATACGAATATCATCTTCCGGCGCTACCGCCCGCAACGCCTGTGCAACGGAATGAAGGTTTCCCATACCATAATCGACTACGACAATCTTCTGCATAGAAGTGGCCTTTTAAACTGAATTGGTGTACAGGCTATAGAAGCCCTTTCGTTGATGGAACACCCCCTGTTGCACGTAGGTCATGCGTCGATGCCATACGCAATGCCCGCCCGAAAGCCTTGAAAATAGTTTCACACTGATGATGGGCATTATCACCACGTAAATTGTCTATATGCAGGGAAACCGCAGCATGGTTGACCAAAGCCTGAAAAAACTCCCGGACAAGATCCAAATCAAACTGTCCGGTTATCTGGCGGGCAAAATCTACATGGAACTCAAGATATGGTCGTCCAGAAAAATCAATAACAACCCGGGAAAGCGCATCATCCAATGGAACATAAGCATATCCATAACGACAGATACCTTTCTTGTCACCAATAGCCTTGGCAAGTGCCTGTCCCAAAGAAATACCGATATCCTCAACAGTATGATGACCATCGATCTCCAAATCCCCTTCAGCATGAACCAAGAGATTGATCAACCCATGCAGTGCAACCTGATCAAGCATATGATTCAAAAATGGGATACCTGTCATCAGATCGCTTTTTCCTGTACCGTCAAGGTTAAGGACAATTCGAATCTTGGTCTCCTTGGTATTTCTGACAATTTCAGCAGTTCGGGTCATAAGCTTTATCCATTCAGCTATTTGCCAGGCAGGCCCTAAAAGCATCCAAGAATTGGTTGTTCTCATCAGGCGTGCTGACGGTTATACGTAAACAGTCTTTCAGCAATGGATGTTGCCTGCTGACATTTTTAACCAATATTCGCCGTGCGGCAAGTCCATCAAAGATTGCATCAGCATTTTTTACACGGATAAGCAGGATATTCGCCTGCGAAGGAAAAACCTTGACACTTGGCAACGATGCCAACTCACCAGCCAATTTTGTACGCTCCGCACGAATGGCAGTCGCTTGGGCATCGAATACATTGATATGATCCATTGCCAGCCCTGCAACTACTTCAGTCAATACATTGACATTATATGGGGGGCGAACCTTGTCGAATTCTGCTAGCAGTTCCCTGGCTGCTGTCATATAACCCAAACGGATACCAGCCAACCCCAACTTTGACATCGAACGAATGACCACTAAGTTCGGATATGCCTTAATATGCCGGAGCATAGTGAAATCTGTAAACGGCTTATAGGCCTCATCGCTAACAACAATGCCCTTTCCCTTCATCGCATCCAAGATACGCAATATCTCTACTTCCCTGAAAAGACCTCCTGTAGGATTATGCGGTATCGCCAAAAAAACCAGGGTCGGTTGATGTTCTTCGATAGCAGTCAGCATTGCATCGATATCAAGAGTCAAGTCTTCCTTAAGATTCACACCAACAAAATCCATTCCTGCCAATTGGGCATCGATGGCATACATCACAAAGCTTGGTTCCGGTACCAGCATCTTTGCACGCTTTCCCTTAGAAGCACAAGCCATAGTAATGATTGCAATCAGCTCATCAGAACCATTGCCTAACAGGATATCGTATCCACCAGGAATGCCCATTTTCTGACAGACTTTTGCCTTGAGCGCTGTATAAGATGGGACAGGATAACGATTCAGCGCAATCTGTGAAAGGCAATCTGCCAGCTCAGCCTTGAGGCTGTCAGGCAACGGAT
>CAZWTQ010000014.1:18120-26227 GCA_964636975.1 uncultured Oxalobacter sp.
GATAAGGATTCTCCATAGCATCAAGCTTTATGAATCCCTCCGAACGCTGCACAGTATAAATAGACATCGCACGAACATCTGGACGGATGACCTTTTCAACCAACGTATTCATAACTACAACCAATTTTTTACTTTTTCATGCGGAAAACCGCACTACATGCATGTGCTTCAAGACCTTCGCCTGTTGCCAGTTCAACAGCAATTTCACCTAGTGTCTGGGAACCCTTTGTGCTCGCCAAAATCAAGGCAGAACGTTTCTGGAAATCATAAACACCTAATGGGGAAGAAAAACGGGCTGTCCTGGAAGTCGGTAAGACATGATTAGCGCCCGCACAGTAATCACCCAGTGATTCGCAGGTATAACGTCCCAAGAAAATTGAGCCGACATGACGGCACAGCCCTTCCCATTTTTCAGGATTTTCCGTAGAGATTTCCAGGTGTTCTGGCGCAATTCGGTTTGCAATTTCACAAGCCTCTTCCATATCTCTGACCAATATCATGGCTCCCCGGGAAGACAGGGACTTCATGATAATATCTTTACGTAGACGGTTTGGTAGCAGCCTGTTGATACTTGCCTCAACCTTATCCATATAAACCACATCCTGGGTGATGAGGATGGACTGTGCCAATTCATCATGTTCAGCCTGGGAAAAAAGATCCATGGCAATCCAGTCTGGGTCTGTAGAACCGTCACAGATAACCAGGATTTCAGACGGTCCAGCAATCATATCGATGCCGACTGTACCAAACACCCTGCGTTTCGCCTCCGCAACGAAAGCATTGCCAGGACCAACAATCTTATCAACGCTTGGAATTGTCTCTGTACCATATGCCAATGCGGCAACCGCCTGGGCACCACCAACAGTAAAGACCCTAGTCACACCGGAGATCGCTGCTGCTGCTAACACAAGTTCATTACGCACCCCATCTGGAGTCGGCACTGCCATAACAATTTCCCTGACACCAGCCACCTGTGCTGGAATAGCGTTCATCAGAACGGAAGAAGGATATGCAGCCTTACCACCGGGAACATAGATACCGACACTGTCCAAAGGCGTGACTTTCTGTCCCAGCTGATTACCCATCTCGTCAGTAAAAGAAAATCCTTCTGTACCGCAGGAGGCTTTCTGGTATTCATGGTATTTACGAATACGATCTGCAGCAACTTGCAATGCATGACGACGCTCAAGTGTCAGGGATTCTAACGCCTTACGACATTCTTTCTGAGAAATCTCCAGCATCTTGGCATCATGAACATCCAGGCTATCAAAACGATTAGAGTATTCAAGAACAGCTTTATCACCGTTAATCCGAACATCTTCCAGAATATTGGCAACAATTGTATTGATAGACTCATCGGTTTTTTTCTCAAAGGCCAGCACATTGGCAAGGCTGGTTTTGAAATCTGGCTGAGATGTACTCAATCTACGGAGCGTTATAGACATCCTATTCTCCTTTCAGCACTCTTCTTTCAACATCTGGTTTTTGCCTTCATTCTGTGCCGCAGAGGCCTGTTTGAAAGCATCAAGGATCGGCTGCATCTCTTTCCGCTTCAGCTTTAGAGAAGCCTGATTGACAATAAGCCGTGATGTGATTTCCTGGATCCGCTCAACCTCAATAAGGTTATTGGCTCTCAATGTATTACCTGTACTGACCAGATCAACGATGACATCAGACAGTCCGACAAGTGGAGCCAATTCCATGGAGCCATACAGCTTGATGATATCAACATGTAGCCCCTTCCTTGCAAAATGCTCGCGTGCTGCATGGACATATTTACTAGCAACACGCAACCGTGCTCCCCTACGGACAGCTGCTTCATAATCAAAGCCTTTCCGAACAGCTACCGCCAAATGGCAGTGGGCAATTTGTAGATCTATCGGCTGATAAAGCCCTGTTGCCCCACTTTCTTGAAGAACATCTTTTCCAGCAACTCCAAAGTCCGCAGCACCATACTGCACATAGGTCGGCACATCTGTAGCACGAACAATAATGACCCGAACTTTCGGTTTATTGGTTGGCAGGATGAGCTTCCTGGAAGTTTCAGGGTCTTCCAATACCTCAATCCCCGCAGCTTTCAGCAAAGGAATCGTCTCGTCGAATATGCGCCCCTTAGAAAGGGCAAGAACCAGTTCCTGCTGACCTTCTTCTGTCTTTACTTTTTGCTCACTCATTCTTCACTGACTCTTCTAATATCAGCACCTACTGCGGCCAGTTTCACCTCCATCTGATCATAGCCACGATCGAGATGATAGATATGGTTGACATGCGTCTCACCTTGGGCAGCAAGTCCAGCAATAACCAGGGAAGCAGACGCCCTCAGGTCTGTCGCCATGACAGGAGCTCCAACAAGCCTGTCAACACCGATAACAAAAGCGGTATTGCCTTCCGTCCTGATCCTGGCTCCCAAACGATTTAATTCCTGAACATGCATGAAACGATTTTCAAATATAGTCTCAACAACATGGCTGGATTCAGCTGCCAGGCAATTGACCGCCATAAACTGAGCCTGCATATCAGTCGGAAAACCTGGATATTCTGTGGTACGGAAACTAACCCCTTTCGGACGCCTGTCCATCTGGATGCGAATTGAGTCACCATAGCATGTCAGCACAGCACCCATTTCGCGGATCTTCTGCAAAGCAACATCCAAAATACTGTCGCAAGTGTTTGTTAAAAGGACATCACCACCAGTAGCGGCTACCGCACAAAGGAACGTTCCTGTTTCAATACGATCCGGAATAACATGATGGGATGCTCCATGCAAACTCTCAACACCTTGAATAACCAGTTCATCTGTACCGATACCCTTAATTTTCGCTCCCATCTTCACCAGCAGGTTTGCCAGATCAGTGACCTCCGGCTCCCTGGCAGCATTCTTGATAACAGTCTCCCCTTCTGCAAGTACCGCTGCCATCAACAAATTCTCTGTACCTGTCACCGTAATCATATCGGTGACAATGTGAGTTCCTTTCAAACGTTTCGCCCTAGCATAAATATACCCGCCCTTGATTTCAACATCAGCTCCCATTGCACGGAGCCCCTTGATATGCTGTTCAACTGGTCGGGAGCCGATTGCACAGCCGCCAGGCAGTGAAACCCTTGCTTCTCCAAAACGGGCAACCAATGGACACAAAACCAAAATAGCCGCCCGCATGGTTTTAACCAGTTCATACGGTGCATCGAACTGATTAATGTTCCCGCCATTGAGAATCATCCTACCACCACCCTGTTTGATACTCCCTCCCATCTTCCGTAGCAAATCCAGCATTGTCTGGACATCCTTCAAATGGGGAATATTAGTCAATACAACATCATCAGCTGTCAATAAACCTGTACACAGGATAGGCAATGCGGCATTTTTTGCGCCAGAAATTGGAATTTCGCCATTCAGACGCCTTCCGCCATGAATAATTAATTTGTCCATTTATGAATTTCAATTAATGAATGCACCGAAAAAGGTCAAAAACGCAATTTATAACCTTTCCGCAGTAAATGTAAGGCGAATGCCGCAAAAAAGCAAAAAAATATGCTGACTATGATCAAACTTGTCCATGGATTGACATCAGAATATCCTAAAAAAGCATATCGAAAACCATCCACAAGATAAAAAAATGGATTGAATTCTGAAACATATTGCCAGAACTTCGGCAAGGAATGGATGGAATAAAACACTCCCGACAGGAAAGTCGCCGGCATAATTATGAAATTCTGAAAAGTTGAAAGATGTTCATACTTTTCCGCCCAGATGCCAGCAATAAGTCCCATTGTCCCCAAAAGTCCAGCGCCTGTAATCCCAAAAAACAGAACCCACACAAAAGAGTGTATCAACGGAATGACAAAGAAAAGTGTAATAATGAAAACGCCTGCTCCAACGATGACGCCACGCACAACCGATGCTAGCACATATGCCAAAAAAATCTGTGTGTATGATGCGGGGGACAGTAGCATGAAAATAATGCTGCCATTGATCTTGGCTTGAATAAGCGAAGAAGAAGAATTAGCAAAGGCATTCTGCATCAAAGTCATCATTACCAATCCCGGTACTAAAAATGCCGTGTAAGTAACATCAGGATAAACCTGTACATAATCACTGAGGGCATTGCCAAAAATCAGCATATAAAGCAATGATGTCAGTATAGGGGCTATGACTGTCTGGATGGACACCTTGAGAAAACGTCTAACCTCCTTGCCAAACAGGGTTCTAAATATCGTGAGAGACATTTCAGCTCTTTCCAGAGTCCATTATCTGAAGGAAAACATCTTCCAGATCTGGCTCCTGAACCTTAAGATCATTGACTTTAACCTGCTGTTTCTTCAATTCTGACAGGATATATCCTATATCAGTATGCTGATTGATCCTAAGCACCCAGTTCCCGATATTACTGGAAACCTTGCTCAGCAATACCAATGGCAACAAGGATTCCGGCAATTCTCCTTCTATCTGCAAAACAAGCTGAAGTTCTGATGCCTGACGAATCAGCGCTTCTGTAGAATCCATAGCAACGACTCGACCATCCTTCAACATGACAATTCGGTTGCACCAAGTCTGCGCTTCCTCAAGGTAATGAGTCGTCAGGATAACAGTATGTCCTTCCCTGTTGAGCCGTCCGATAAACCGCCAGAGACTCTGGCGTAATTCAACATCCACGCCCGCTGTCGGTTCATCCAACACGATAACTGGCGGTTTATGTACCAACGCTTGGGCAACAAGAAGGCGACGTTTCATCCCCCCAGATAGCATACGTGTATTCACATCTGCCTTATCAGTCAAGTCAAGGTTTGACATGATTTCCTCAATCCAGTCATCATTACTTCCTAAGCCGAAAAAACCCGACTGGATACGCAACATCTCTCGAACCGTAAAAAATGGATCGAAAACGATTTCCTGAGGAACAACCCCCAGCACCCGCCTTGCCTCACGGTACTCTTGAACAACATCATGTCCCATAATGCGAACATAGCCGGAATCGGCAAAGTTCAACCCTGCCATAATGGAAATCAAGGTTGTTTTCCCTGCCCCATTGGGTCCTAACAGACCCAAAAATTCTCCCTGTTCCACTTTGATGGAAACATCCTCCAATGCCTGCAACGTCCGGTAACGCTTATGGATATGGGAAATTTCTATGGCATCCATCAGAGGCTCCTGATTGTCAAAAGCCAGAAAAACTGACTGCCCAGTGATATTCAGGGGGTGGCAACGTGTCCTATCAAATTCAACAGTTCCGTAACTCCATAAAGATTGGCAAGATTAATCAGACCAACCGGAGCATTTCGGAAATGAAGCGTTCTTCCAGACCTAACTGCCGCACGCTGCCAAGCCAGTAGAACCGAAACGCTGGCAGAATCTACTTGTACCAATGCGCCGAGATCATATTCATCCTCACCACGAGAAACAGCATCAAGCCCTTCCTGAAGAAGGGCTTTCGCATTGGAGAAGTCAAGTGCCGTGACAACAAACGTCATGCAATCCCCATCCTATTTGTGATTTTTCTTTGCCAGATTAGCAATTAAACCATCAATACCGGATTTTTTGATAATACCGGCAAATTGGGTCTTGAAGGAAGATGAAATTAGCCAAATATTAGCAAAATTCACGTCAAAAATTTTCCAGCTACCGGAATTCGCTGTTAGACCGAAGTACAATGGGGTGTTGGTACCATTATTATTGACGCGAGCTGGCACTGTCGCTGTACCATTGCTATGGTATTGAGCAGCAGAAACTTCCATCACTGTCCTGCTGTTGACTTTGCCTAATGCCTTGGAATAAGAACGAATCAACAAATCCTTAAACTCGGCAGTAATACGGTCTTTCTGACTGCCAGTCGCCTGATACCAGTATTGTCCACAAGCGACAGAAGCTGCAGCTTCAAAATCCACATAAGGGGCAATATTATTGCGAACAAGGCTATTGATCTGGCTTGAAGACAACCCTTTCGGGGCATTGCGAGCAGCAGAAAGCACACTCTGTTTGATTGCACTGACAACACCTTCTGGAGAAGATTGAGCCTGTGCAGTAGACGTAAAAGCCAGCAAGACCAGTACTGTCAAAGCCAAGAACCATTGTTTGATACTTTTCATTTTCTATCCTTCAAGTCGATGCAATCATTTTGCCGATTTTGCCGGAGCATGGGGAGGAACAGTTTCAGCTGCCTTTTCAGGAGTAGGTGTCGATACCTTCTTCACAGGTGTTGCCTGTGGTGCGGATAACATAGAAGGAACAGCTGTCCCAGCAGGCACAGCAATTTTGGACTCTTTTAATTCCGTCATATTGGCAGCTGGATTGATGAAAGGATCAGATGCTTGAGTTTCCCATGTGGCGGTGGATTTTCCTTCAATCATCGCCCTACGGTGCTGCAGGTAAGCATCCCGTCTGAATTCATATTTGTCCAAGGCAACTTCATCAGCAAAATCAGAAGCATCAAGTAAATTAGCACGGTAATTGACGGCTCTGAGGACAACACCGATATTGCGAACACGGATCTTGTGGATATAAGACCACGGATCGCCATACCATTCTGCAGGCAACGCCACAGTATCACGAACGGTGGAATCACCCAAGATTGGCAGGACGACATAAGCCCCTGAACCTACGCCCCAAATACCCAAGGTCTGGCCAAAATCCGCTTTTTCTTTCTCGATACCCATTGAAGTCCCTACATCAATAAGGCCGACAATACCGAAAACTGTATTGGCTGTCACACGAGCAAGATCCTTAACACCCCGTCCAGCATCACCCTGCATGAAATGATTGGTGGCATACCAGACATCCCTGATATTGCCAAAGAAATTTGTTACCCCTTTACGGGCTATTTCAGGGACGACCTTGGTATAACCCTTCGCAATAGGTCTGAAAATATAATCATCAAATCCCTCATTGAAAGCGAACATGGCACGATTGTAACCTTCTAGAGCATCTCCCGATGTATCTGTCGCTACTGTCTCCGTAGCCGATCTCACACTGGAAACATGACCATTATCCAGGGTCTGGACATCATGTGATGCTTCTGCCAAAGCAGAACCTACCATCAAAGGGAAGGCTGCTGCAATGGCCATCAATGGTTTGACAAAGCCTTTCATAAGTGCTCCCTTCATTCACTGGCTTTTGATGCAACAAGAGCATCAATCAGCTTCTCCAGTACCATGGCATCTTCAGATCTAACAATTTCATCTCCTGCTGCCAGGCTTGGATGTTCAACAGATGGATCACCAGGTTCGATCTCAAGACCGATATACTGTTCACCCAGTAAACCAGATGTTAGGATCTTGGCACTGGTACCATCTTTGGGGAAAGCATATCTCTGCTGAATTTCAAGAGTAACAACAGCACGATAATCCTTATTGTCGAAAGAGATATCGGCCACACGACCAACAACCACACCGGCACTTTTGACTGGCGCCCGAGGTTTCAGCCCACCGATATTACTAAACTTGGCTTTAACAGGATAAGTATTCTCAAACGAAAAGGAACTCATGTTACCTGCTTTCAAGGCAAGAAACAGTAGTGCAACGGCACCAAGAAGGACAAAAAGCCCAACCCAGATATCGAACGACTTACGTTGCATAATTACCTCTAATCTTTACTTCAGCTTCAGATAAAACCGAATTCCATTATAACCAGAGTCCATTATAGAGATAAAGATTTAAGAACAAAATCCGATTTATCTGATAAATCAATTAAACATCAAAGCTGTCATAATAAAATCCAACCACAGGATTAATAACGATGATAGCACTACAGTACGTGTGGTCGCACCAGAGACTCCTTCGGGTGTCGGTCTAGATTCATATCCTTGGTACAATGCCATGAAAGTCACAGCAAACCCAAACACCACACTCTTGACAATTCCGTTACCGATATCATTCCAGACATCAACGCCTTCCTGCATCTGCGACCAGAAAGCCCCTTCATCCACACCGATCAATGTCACGCCAACAATATAACCACCGATAATACCTGCAGCATTGAAAAGGATAGAAAGCAACGGCATGGAAATGACACCAGCCCAAAAACGAGGAGCCAAAATACGTTTAACAGGATCGACTGCCATCATTTCCATTGCGGTAAGTTGCTCACCAGCTTTCATCAAACCGATCTCAGCAGTCA
>CAZWTQ010000015.1:0-24980 GCA_964636975.1 uncultured Oxalobacter sp.
ACATTTTTAATAGGAAAAATATGTTAAAGCCTCTCAACGATGGGAGGCTTTTTTTATGTCTGACAGGTTAATTGGGAGAAAGTGACTTAGATTTATATGGTGAATCGATTGTTGAACCATGGAGGGGTTGTTACCATGGGGGGAAGGAATCCAGCCATTGTCCAGGATTACAGGGATCAGCCAATTGTCACAGACGGCAGTCAAAAGCTGGATTTAGATACCATCAAGAAGACCATTTCCCTTGCAGCTGTTTCTCAGAATTGGGATGTGAAATTGACCGATGCACCAGCAGGGCATGGGAAACTGATTCTGACACGTACGATCCGTAACAAACATACAATGGCTGTGTCTGTTACTTTCGACACTTCTAGATACTCCATTGAATACAAGACATCCGTTAATCTGAATGCGGCAACATGTGAAGGTAAGGTATATATCCATCCTAATTACAATAGATGGGTGGGAGACCTAAATTCATCTATTAGGGGAAAGCTCCGCACCATCTAGTCGATGCCCCTATTTCTGGGGGATTTTTCTAGGCAATAAATGGTTCAGGATACGGACATGAAAAGGACTTTATCTGTGCTATTCACCACTGCAATGATGTTTTCAGGGATCGCAAATGCGGTAGAGAAAATTACTTTCCCCGTCAATAAGAATCCTATCCCGCAGCCGGTTGAAAAGAGCGATTGGAAAGGGTGTTATCAGGGGAATCATGTACCTGTGATTCCTGAGGATTTTTATGATGTGGCCATTATCACTGCTGACAGGAAAAAGCCTACTTTGAAATCTGTCAAGAAAACCATGATTCAGGCGGCAACTGAGGCAGAATGGGAAGTACAGAAACCGGTTGAGGATGGTCTTGCCGGCAAATTCCTGGCAATCAAAAGGGTTCGTAACAAACATACGATGACAGTACAGGTGTTCTACGATACTGAGAAATTTTCGATTATATATCTGTACAGTACAAACCTTGCTGAAGCAACTTGCAACGGAAAGGTTTTCCTCCATAGGAATTACAATGTCTGGGTGAACCGATTAAAAACTACCATGACAAGAAGCCTGTTGGCTATGTAATCTGAGAAGTTTTTCCGTTGAGTTGTTTTTAAGACATTGATGATGTGGTTTGATGTAAAAATGGTCGTGTCAAAATGGTGTCATAACATAACGAAATCGAGCTTAAGCTCTCATATTCCGACACAATTTTAGTTGCTTGTGTGGATGTGTAAATGCTTGATTGAAAATGTTTATGATTTTTTCAGTAAGTCTGAAAATCCTTGATTGTGTCGATGGTTCGATTTTACTTGAATTCCCAGTAACTCTTTGAAAACGTTCCACGATTACACAGAAATTACACAAAGAAAAAAGGGTTAACAGAAAATAATCTGCTAACCCTTTGAATTTATTGGTGGGTTGTGAGGGGCTCGAACCCACGACCTACGGATTAAGAGTCCGCAGCTCTACCAACTGAGCTAACAACCCACTTGAGATTTCTGATTATACCAATTTTTAGGCGTTTGTAAAATATATTTCTTGTTTTTCTCAAGAAACTATTAGCTATTTGGATAAATCATAAGATCTCACATCAGATAGGAATACTTTTGCCACTTATTTTCAGGAACAGGAGATTGAACCGAAACAGGCTACAGAAGGTTTTGGCATCAAAAATTTTGATAAGGCTGTAGAGTCTGTTGGCATTTGACCATGCCGTTTGAAAAATACGCTGGTGCCTTTGCGGCATCCGGTCATGCCGATGCACTGCTCAATGTGATGACATTGCAGAAATTGCAGAAACAGAATGAAGAGAACGAAGAACAGGATAATGTAGCCAGTGAAGCAATTTCAGGAGTAACTGATAGTAGCAGAAGCCAGCCGGCAATACGATGAAGTCAAAAGGCAGTACAAGGATACGCCGTTATGGATGAAAGCACCTAATGGCAAATCGACGAACCTGTCGGAGCATCTATGGATACAGGTTAGGACGCCTAATTTCAAGTGCCTGTGTGGGGATTGGGAAAAGACGTCCCAAAAGAAACTACTAGACGGGATTCCTGTTATATCCATTGTGGGTGGTAGATTCAGGACAACGGATGGAACGAAACCCTCTGTGAAGGTGTCTGCGTATTTAAGAGTATCGGCAATAAGGCGACAAATGGCGTTAATCGGGGATGTTGTATTAGATGAACGTGCCGTGCATTTTGGCATCGCACACAGGACTACGCTTGATTCATATGCTGTGGAAAAGATATTATCGAAAAGGGAATAGTTATCAATTATCAGCACAATCACAAAGGGAATGGCAGTGAAGGGGCTGTCATTGCCGCGCCGGTGAGAATTGATAATAAAGACTTTGTCGGCTACGTGGTTGCTCGGAAGTCAGGCGATGGGAACAGCTTCTATGCGGCTGGTGTAGTGTTACTGGAAAATTTCCAGCAATGCGGGCGCAGAATAAGGCCAGCTCCAGTGCTGGCGTGCAAGCGACAGTTGAGATTTCTGGATACCCCTCTGCCGAAGATCGCTCGAAAAAGAGCGATATAAGAATTTTATTGAATGATATCTTTGCGGTCAACCTTGGCGAAGTATCAATCATACTGGATGGAACGGCGAGCCTCTGCTTCCTTTGATTGGCAACATCTCATATGACCAGACTGCCTTTCACGGCACGTCACATGATTTCGACAGGTTTTCCACGGAGCATATCGGTTTAGACGAAGGAGCGCAGGCGCATGGCTGGGGGCTGTATTCCGCAAAGGAAAAAGAGTGTGGCAAAAAGTTACTTTGAAGGTTTATCCAAGCTAATTAGATATAAGGAATACTATATAGCCTATTCAGAATATTCAGAAGGATACCCGGCAATCATACAAGAATTTAAAGATCGTTTAAAAAAGGAAGGATTTTATCCTACAAAACGATATTTGGAAATTCTGGGAAAGTAGCAGTTCACGAGCTCAGCCGATTATGGAAACGTTGAAAAACAAAACAGAGAAACCCATATAGAGGATGTTTTATAATAGGGAGTTTCAGCGTTTTTTCAGCATAAGGGGTCTTTGGTGGCAGGTCGATGAAATGGTTCGGGATATCAGACAGACCGTTGACCACGGATTCCGCCTTCAAAATCATAGACATAGGCGATTTCACTATCAGGGTTCGGTTTGACGAGGACGGTATTATAGGTGTAGCTGTGCAGATAGCCTTTCAGGCGGAACATCAGCTGGTTGTCTTCGCCGTAGGCTTCAACGGTATCAGGCTCTCTCTGGATGACGCGTGCGATTTTCGGATCCATGAATGCTCCTTTGTTTTATAGGGATTATCTATTGAAAATATACCTGTAGCAAAGTGCCATGACAAGAGGCAGGTTTCTTCATGAAAGTGATTTTATGGTGAATAGCTATTCTGTTATGGGTGGTTTTGCTGTATTTCCAGTATTTTTTGTTGGCAGGACAGGTTGATAATCTGTCTTGCAGGGAAATTTGCGGGTTTTCCATTAACTGCCGGATAAAGGATGGTGCGTTTTGGTGGGGCAGACCAAGTTGCCGGAATTTCTATCATACAACCTGTTTTTTATCTCTGGCAGATAAATTATGCCATGCTAAAATCTCTAATTCCTAATAAATACAGATAGATAATGCGATACTCATGTTCAGACCAGCCATTATTGCATGCCTGATAATAAGCGTTTTAGGATTGACTGCCTGCAAATTATCATCCCCGGATTATGACAAGGTCAAAGGAGTGCAGTATCAGTTACCAGAGAAGACTGTTGAGGGCAGCCAGCAGCTTTATGCTGATGTACAGGCCTATCAGCAAGGGCTTTCCGTGCGGAATACCGAACGGGCGAAAGAAGCAGGTATTCATGCCGGACTGGCGAGATTGTCTGATTATGAGCGGTTATTCTCACCAGTTGCTGGTCAGGAGATCTCAAAGACAACAACGCCGGAAATTCATAAATTGCTGAAGCGCACTTTTACTGTATCAAAGGAGATGATTCATAGAGTGAAGCAACGGAATAATCGGGCACGTCCTTTCGTTGTTCATCCAGAGGACAAGACTTGTCGACCTGATCTAATGGTAAAAAGCAATCCGAATCGTAGCTATCCATCGAATCATTCAGGCAGGGCATGGGCAGTTGGCCTGATGCTTTCAAAGGTGTTTCCTGAAAAAGCAGATGCTATCTTGGAACTGGCTCGCCGGGTTGGAGATAGCCGCTGGATTTGTGGCTATCATTGGGCAAGCGATGTTGAAGCATCCCGGATACTGGTCGGACGAATTGTAGCAGAACTGATGAAAGATGCTTCTTTCCGAAAACAGTTGGAAACGGCTCGGGAAGAGGTTGTTCAGTACCAGTAATTGGTGTCTGGCTCCAGTTTTATGCTAGGGTTGGCTGTAGATGTAGAAACGAAATGGAGTTATGCCATGAGTTTGGTATTGTTCAGAAATGTCTGATGCGAAATGATGGGTATGTCCATAAAATCCTGAAGAAACTTGTTGCCATAAGTTCACGTTGTGTATTTGCGTTCTGTTGAAGCGTCACAGATTCTACTGGATTTTGCCATAATGCCATAATGTTAATAAAAGACAATCCTGTGACAACTAACCAGGTGGCTCCATGGAAACAGCAGGGACAGGACTGATAGACGGAAAAATTGAGGGAACACTGGCAGAATTGCCTGATATGACATTTCTGCTTGTAGGGGATATTTACTATATGGTATGTTGTGATGCCTTTGAATTCCATTTTGTACCTGAAAACCGGCGTAATCGTCCGATAGATATTTATCTCAAGGCGATGCACGAACGCCCCGGACGTCCGTTTCTTATCGGTCGTGAAATGACCCGACCTGAATTGGGACATTCTTTTGATTCCCATGGCAGTGCTATCGTATCAGCACTGGAGTATGCGTTTGGGAAAAGCCTTGGCAAAGCAGAGAAAGAAGATGTTTTTGATATTCGTCTCCTTGCCTATACTCCACGGAATCATAAGCAGGATCCTTTTGATTATTATGCACACCCTGATGAACGCGATCTCTTCGGCGGTCAGTATGACCGTGGACTTATCCGTTTCCAGAACAGTAGGATAATCGCCGTTACCGGAAACCTGGTTGAACCGTTACGTGTCTGTGTTGCCGACCGCTTTAAGGTTGTTGAAGATGCCAACTATACGTGGGATGATGTTTTTTCTCCTGAACTTCAGCATGAGGTTTTCCGCTGCTGGCAACAATCTCTCAAGTTTTGATTCAACCTGTCTTGTTGCAATAGGGGAGATATGGGGAAATTGCTGGCATGGTCAAGAGATATGTTTCAGTCTGTTTTTGCCTGGAAAGAGAAATTTTATCCCGACTTAACAGTTTTTTATTTTTATGACGTTATGTCTAAAATAGAAAAGGCAGGAAATGGAACCCTGCCTTTTTTCAGTCAATGTCTGTATTTTCAACCAAACCGTTTGGCGACTTCATCCCAGTTAACGACTTTCCAGAGGGATTCAACATATTTTGCACGGGCATTCCGGTAATCAATGTAGTAGGCGTGTTCCCATACGTCGAAGGTGAGTAATGGTGTGTCGTTGCTTGTAATCGGTGTGGCGGCATTGGATGTGTTGATGATATCAAGTGTTCCGTCAGTTTTTTTTACCAGCCATGTCCAGCCTGATCCAAAGTTTCCTGTGCAGGAGGCCGCAAAGACTTTCTGGAAGTCTTCAAAGGTTCCCCATTTTTTTTCGATGGCAGCCAGCAGGGTGCCATCAGGTTTGCCTTTGCCGTTCGGTGTCAGTCCGTTCCAGTAGAAGGTGTGGTTGTAAACTTGTGCGGCATTGTTGAAGATGCCACCGCTTGCTTTACAGATGATGTCTTCAAGGTTGAGGGTTTCGTATTCTGTCCCTGCAATTAGGCGATTTAGTGTGTCTACATAGGATTTATGGTGTTTGCCATAGTGGTAGCTGATGGTTTCTGCAGAGATGACGGGTTCAAGGGCATTTTCTGCATATGGGAGTGACGGGAGTGTGTGTGCCATGTTTTTCACCTTTTCAACGAGTTGCTGTTGGAAATGAAGGCAGCTTTCCTGTTTTTTTCATCTGTACAAACAAGATGGCATGGTTTCTTTTTCATGACGGATCACTGTTTGGCAGGGGAGTAAGCGTTAACAGGAGAACGGGCCAGTTTGTTCAGGGTGGTTCAACGCCAGTGACCGGGCATACGGCGCGGACCATAGCCACCATACCGATGTCCGCCATGGTAACCGTTAGGACGTCCATAACCGCCACGGGGTCCCATGAACGGATCAGAATGGCGCGGACCAAAATTCGGACCAGGATGATGTACCCTAGGACCAGGATGATGTGGGCCAGGACCAGGATGGCGTGGACCAGGGCTCCATGCGAATGCCGAACCGGCAATAACAAAGGCCAATAACGCTGTCAAAAAATTTTTCATATCTGTTCCTCTTTAATTGCTGAAAAAGGGATATACCATATATTTTGTATCACGCCAGAACTATACGCCAGTTGTTTTCAGCATGTTGCAGGTCAAACTGGTTGTCTGGAAAACATTTTCGGAGAAACAAGTGTTTCTCCGTGAACTACAAGATTTACTATTCGTCCTGAGGGCAATCAGCACAAGCTTGTTCCACTTGGGTATTGGCGTTATCGTAGTAACTACAGACTCCGTTTGGACATGTCTGCGGGTATTGGCGTCCGTCATAATAGTCACCATGGCAGAGACCATAGCCACCATTGCCGTAACAATGTCCACCATAATAACCGCTGTGGGGATGTCCATGACTGTTACGGTATCCCATGCGCGAACCATAATGGCATGAACCATAACCCCATCCATGACCCCATGCGAATGTTAAACCTGCAACAGCGAAGGCCAGTAGTGCTACCAAAATCTTTTTCATATCTATCTCCCAACTTCAGTTTATGCTGGAAAAGTATATATCACCGAACCTAAATTTATGAAGGTCTTTTATGGGTGTACTTGAAACGCACCGCCTAAGCATACCGATATTATACACTTGCCGTTTTCAGCATGTTACTAACCAGACAGGCTATCTGGGAAACATCTCCGGAGAAACAGGCGTTCCTCCGGAAGTTGCCGGATTTATTGTTTATCCTGAAAGTAATTAGGGTCAGTGCAGATTTGTTCCACAATATGGGCAGTAACGGGCATCGACACTATTGATATGATGACCGCAGGCTTCGTTCGGGCACATCTGTGGGACAGGACCCAGTTCAACCAGAAGTTCACCTTCACGGACAGGAACCATTTTCTTGTTTGCCTTGAAATCTGCCGTTTTAAGAACCCGTTTGACGATTCCGTCACAAGGTGCTAAAACGGCTTTTTCCTGTTTCATAATGGAAACATTGAAGATTTCAGAGCCTTTCTTGACGATGTCACCCGGGGAAACGTACATAACCCACAAGTCGCCAGCACTTGGTGCTGCTACCTGATAGATGTCATTCCGGTCAGCCATGGTGACGCCTTTCATTTCCTGTCCGCCGCTTTGTCCCAACTGAACAGTAGAGGTCATGAATTCGGAATCCAAGATATAGCGGACGGTACATTTGCCGGCATCATTAGGGCGGGAAATAGAGATAATCTGCAACTGGTGTGGTTTGTCTTCGGAATCCCGAAACATCAAGGTTTCCCCAACCTGCATGCCTTCGAACCAGATATGTAGTGGCAGGCAGTTCGGATCACCAAATTGTGCCTGGAACTGAATGGTCTTTAAGGCATCACCCGGAAAGTTCAGGTACATAACGAATTCTTCAGGAGTAGGCTCGCGTTTCAACAACCGGGTGCATTCACTTTTCATTGCTGCCATATTGGCAGCGGGCAGTGCTTCAATCGGAGAGACTTCTGTGCGCCGGGTAATGGCGTCTTTCCACTGGACGCCAAATGCACTTTCATAGACCCAATCTGGCGGGAAACCAAGTGGCATGCGGCCAAATTTGCCAAGAAGCAGGTTGCGGAAGGCATCGTTGCAGTCACGGTAGATGATCAGCCTGTCTTTTTTCAGGTCTTCAGACAACCTGTTTTCCGGTATACTGTTTATGGCTTCCAGGACGTCTAGTAGATGACGGACTTCAGCATCTCCGCCCCGGCGGTGTGCGCCTGTGACTGCTAGGAAAGATGTATTCCATGTAATCTGACTGCCAGGGGTGACGTCGTGGTAGCGGACAATCTTGCGGGTCTGTTCCAGAAAACGCAACATGAAAGGCAACAGGTGGATATGTCCCTGTTTCATTGCCCCTTCCTGGGAAGAAGAAGTTGCTCCTCCTGGCATGCCATGACGGACAACATCGTAATCCACTCCCTGGAAATAAGGAGCACAATAACGGTCGAAGTAAGGCATGATCTGCTTGCAGACGAAGTTCGCATCACGGATGGCATCTTTGTCGAGGTTGGTTTTCAGTCCCATTTCGTTTTCAAAGTAGGCAACCAGAGACTGGATATCGCCTTGACCATAACTGCGTACTGAAGAACCAAGCGCAGCGTCAACAATTTGGCAACCTGCTTTTGCGGCTGCCGCACAGGCAGGCAGGAACAGACCGTCAGTGACATGGCGGTGGTAATGCAGAACCAGTTCAGGCCATTCTTTGCGTAATGCTGTGACCAGCTGGGTCATGAATTTTGGCGGCATGACACCACCCATGTCTTTTAGACCAAGGATGAAATGGCGGGTTACCTTGTGTTCACTGACCCCCATCAACTGGGCAATCATACGGATGATGTGTTCGGTGATGCCCATGTAGTGTTTGACGTCAAAGCCTTTCGCATTGGACATGGAGAGTGCGGGTTCGAAAACGCAGTCTTTACGGTTGAGGACAACTTCGGCGAAGGGTAACATATTTTCAACATGGTTCAGGAAGTCGAAACTGCGAACGATTTGATAGTTGTCACAGACCATTTCACCGGTTGCGTGCATGATATTGCGAGGTTGTGGTTGGTAACCTAGCGTATTGGTGGAGCGGACCAACAACTGTTTAAGGGTCTTCGGCGCAAAACGATTCCATTCCTTTGCTTCAGTGAATGGATAGGTCATGTTTGCGAGCATATCGACATGAAAATGCGCCCCACCACCGTTTTCGATGGAGAAGAGGTTTATGTTGTCCAGATAAGGGCCGATAAGCCGATCTTCTGCTAATCGCAGACGGTTGCCGGAATTGGATTGGGTCTGGTCACGGGTTGTCGTATCCGTAAAGTGGATGTAATCTGTATCCCGGATAAAGTCAAGTAATGCAACACGGTCGCCATGAGGGTATGGACTGGGGCGTCTGCGGGATTCAGTGCTGATTTCCGGAAGGACGGGTGTAAATGCGCTCAGGCGGGGAGTGTCTGGTGAACGGTATTCACCAAGCTGGACGTAAGGGTTGTAGCCCTTTGCGGAGATTTCTGCAACGAGTTTTGCCAGACGTTCTTCTTCAGGAGCCAGGTCTTCATACTGGAAGAGTTCAGGGTGATCCTGGACAAAATGGGTCGTGATGTCTCCAGTACGGAACTGGGGTGTCTTGATGACCTGACGGTAAAATGGAATGGTCGTATGGACTCCACCAATGATGTATTCGCCCAATGCACGATCCATGATGCCAAGGGATTTTTCCCAGTCATTGGCATAGGCAATCAGCAATGCTCCAGCAGAGTCATAGTTCGCGGGAAATTCATAGCCTGCACTGATATTGGAATCAAGACGGACACCAGGGCCACCAGGAGAAACATAACGGGTGATCTGACCGGAGTTCGGAGCAAAATTTTCCCGGGGATTTTCCAGGTTGATACGAACCTGTAATGCGGTGAAGGCTGGCTTCAGGGTATCTTCCTTGTAACGTAATTCCGCGCCGAATGCAACAGCAATCTGTTCTTCAACAAGGTCGATGCCGTAGCGGCTTTCCGTAATTCCATGTTCAACCTGAAGGCGGGTATTGACTTCAATCATGTAAGCGGTGCTATCTGGCAAGACGAGGAATTCAACGGTTGCCAATGAGTAATAACCAGTTGCGACAACCAAACGACGGGCATAGTCCTTAAGCTGTTCACGTAGTTGCGGGGTAACACCTTTCCACGGGGATGGCGTGATCTCAATCAGTTTCTGGTTGTTGCGCTGGACGGTACAATCGCGTTCGTCGAAGGCAAAGACATTGCCATAGCGGTCAGCCAACACCTGGATTTCGATATGGTGGACATCTGCCAGGAATTTCTCAACGAACAGGCGCGGATTGCCAAAGGACGCCTGTGCCATTGTAGATGCCTTGAAGAAAGCGTCATCAAGCTCTGCCTCATTGAAAATGGCGAAAATACCACGACCACCGCCCCCACCTTCTGCCTTTAGCATGATCGGTAGCCCGATTTCCCTGATAAGCTCCCGGGCTGTTTTCAGATCAACGGCGCCATCAGAGCCTGGAACAACGGGAATCCCCAAGGATTTAGCGACTTTACGGGCTTCGACTTTATTGCCAAGCTGGATCATCGCAGCTTCAGATGCACCGATGAAAGTGATACCTGCTTTTTCGCAGACTGCAGGAAAACGACTGTCTTCAGAAGCAAAGCCCCAACCTGGATGGATACCGATGACACCTTGCTGCTGTGCTTTTTCAACGATGCAGTCAATATCCAGATATGCCCGCGGATCGGGACCGAGCAATAACAGCTCATGTGCAGCCGATGCCGCTGGTGCGGTACGGTCAATGTCAGTTGCTGTCATGACGGAAATCGCATCAAAGCGTTCCTGAATGGAACGGCAGATACGCCGGGCGGTGATTCCACGGTTTGCAACGAGAATCTTTTTGCCCTTCAGAAAATTCTGTATATCTTTAAAGGTTTTGTTCGTCATTACACTTTTTCCTTTGCCTGACAGTTTTCAACCGCAATATCGAATGCTTCCGCGAAGGAATGCTTGCGTAGCACCATCTGTTTGGAGAACCAGTTCTCCATTTGAACCGACTTCCTGCAGGATGCCGGTAGCCTGTTTTTCCCCATCCACCAGGACAACCAGCTTACCACGCCATAGCAGATGTCGGGTGGCGATTGGTTTCCATGCACACAATTGTCCAATATTAGAAGTATAAGATGAATAGATATTCTTTAAAAGCAAATCCCATACATTCTTTACGGTTGGTTGTGCTAGGCTATACATCTTTGCAGCGGCGCTGAGTGATCCTGCTTCCAGTGCGGTATCTTCACGCATTCCGGAGATATCTGGTGAATGGCTGACATTGACACCGATTCCTGCTATGACAGCACCGTTGCGTTTTTCCAGCAGAATGCCACAGACTTTGGCAGGCTTGCCATGAAATCGGATAACAATATCATTAGGCCATTTGAGTAAGGCAGGGTAACCGACTTGGCAGAAAGCCTCTGTAATCCATGCCCCGATTGCAACAGCAGCTTCTGTGCCAAGGAACGGCGGTGTTTCTGGCAGGCGCAGGGCAGCATGGAGATTGCCTTCAGATGAAAACCAGGTCCGGCGGTATTGTCCACGCCCAGCTGTCTGGGCAGATGCCAGGATGCTATCAAATACAGGCAGGCTTCCTGCTTCGATGGCTTTCCATGCAATATCGAGAACAGAACTGACTATACCGGTATACCGGATGTTTAACACGTTGGTTTTCCTTTAATTTGTCGGGATGTCATAGCAGTAATTTATTGACTTGCGGATTGCCCAAGCGATTTTTCGATAATAGTCTGTGTCGATACAGGCGGTACATGGATGCAGACGAAGATAATAGACTAGACACGATAGTGACCAGTTTGAAAGTGTCAGCACCTGTCGCTATTATGTCAAATTCCGGCAGGACGATTCACGGATTTCCGTTGATAGGCAGAAGAATACAGAATCGGGGCAAATATACCTGCCGCCATCGATTTGCTGTATCGATGAGCACCAGATTCTGAAATTTCCTCTAGGATGGTTAAATTCCAATGGGAAAGAGGTTTTATTTTCTCCGGGTAGTTTTTTTGACTTTTTTGGAAGACAGGTTTTTCCCTGCTGTTTTTGTCTCAGCGTTTTTTTTGTTAAGGGCTTCTGTTTTCCGTTTTTCGTCCAGTTTTTTCTGGATTTCGAGTTGCTCTTCACTGCGACATTCGCTGGAAATGTTCTTGCCTTTCTTGAAGTTGACCAGGCTACTCATGTTGGAAACGCCGATATAGGTTATACCAGAGCTGTGCTGCAATTTGTCTGAACCTGTTCGTGTAGGGACTTTAGTCATTTCATAAGTCTGTCCCTGGCGACGTAATGTTGCCTGGTTGGGTGTCTTGGCATCACGGGTAATGGTGAAATAAGTGCCGTCTGTGCAGTCATACCGTGTTGTGACGGACCCGGAGGTTGCCTTTGAACGGGAATCACTGCCAAGGAAAGTTTCACAACCCGTCAAAGACATGATAAGTGCTGTACAAAGGAGAAAAGATGCAGTTTTTTTCATGGGATTTTTCAAGGGAAAGAATAGTCATTAATGGGCGTTGAGTGTAAAGATAATCTTTGGTAATGTAAAGCCTGAAAATGAAAAATGCCTGAAAGGAATGTGGGTAGCTACTGCGGTTTTTTCGGCAGTAATCAGAATTTCAATTTATGGTAACAACGACAACAGCATAGGCAGTAGGAGAGGGCTGTCAGTCTGGCAGACTTGGCAGGCAGCTCATCCCATGCTTTTTAACAGCCTCGCTATCAGTTCCATAATGTTTTCTGCTTATCATCAGAAGTTGGGATGATGTTTTCCGATACAGAAGATGATGTTCCGTTCAACTTGGTGTTATTTCTGATGTGATTCCGAAGGATTATAGCGGGGTTCGGTATTACAAAAGTATCATTTCGCATTATTGCAGATTGCGATACCAGCAGGAGAAGTAGTCAGGGTGATGATAGAAATGGAAACGCCTGCTTTTCCTGTTTGTCATGGGATGATTGCAAAAAAATCAAGCGACATCATTTTTTAGGAGGAAGTTATGTCATTTTTCAGGAGGGTTTTGACCCTGATATTAGTTGCGGCAGTCGTGGCGCTATCAGCTGCAGGGGCATACGAGGTGACGGTACGCAAGATTCCCGTTCCCAATACGGTTAGCCCTGCTTTGCAACAGAGCATCGCTAAAGGTCTTTCTTCTAACTGGAAGAATCAGGCTCCAAAAGATGCGGAAGAATGGCACAGGGCAGTTTCCCTGTCTGCACGGCAGGTTTCCGCACAGGTTGATGCATTGGCTGGACAACTTGGCGTTTCCATTGAGGAATCAGCAATGGGTGGAGTGAGGGTTTTTATTCTGACGCCATCCACAGTTAGACCGGAAAACAAAAAACGTCTCCTGCTGCATATCCATGGCGGTGCCTATGTATTCCTGCCAGGAAAAGCTGGGTTGCTGGAAGGGGTGCTGATGGCTGCAAAAGGAGGATACAGGGTGGTTTCAATCGATTATCGCATGGCGCCAGACTACCCTTATCCTGCAGCGATGGATGATGCGATGTCAGTTTATCGTGAGGTTGTGAAACAGTATCCTGCCGATAGGGTGGGTATTTTCGGCACATCGACGGGAGGCGGCATGACATTGGCTTTGGTGCTTCGCGCCAGAACCGAAGGGTTGCCGCTTCCTGGTGCGATTGCACCGGGTACACCGTGGTCTGACCTGACTAAAACAGGTGATTCTTATTTTACCAACGAGGGGATTGATACGATGCTGGTCAGTTATGACGGTTTCCTAAAAGGAGCTGCCGAAATTTATGCCAACGGGCATGATATGAAAGACCCCCAGCTTTCACCTGTTTATGGCGACTTGTCTAGATTTCCCGCAACTTTGCTGACATCTGGTACGCGCGATCTGTTTCTTAGTAATACGGTTCGTGTACATCAAAAGATGCGTGAAGCAGGTACAGATGCCGATCTCATTGTGATAGAGGGTCTTTCACATGCAGATTATTATCGGTTGCCGCCAGATGCACCTGAGGTACGTTATTACTTCAATCAATTGGATCAGTTCTTCAACAGGCATCTGAAACATTAAACAAGTTGACAGGGATAATGGGAACAGAAAAAGTTCCATGCATAGAAAGGGGATGAGGCCGATGTCTGAAAAACGTTCTGAAATGGGAGAATGTTTCTATAAACCTATCTTTGGAATAATTGCTATTCTGTTGCTGATGAGGTTGGTTTTCCTGATGGTTGAATATCAGACTTGAATATCAGATGGAAATATTGGTTTCGCTTATAAAAATAATCTGGTTAAGCCATTTTTTCGGCGACTTATCGTGCAAGTTATTGCATTTATGTCTTTTTTATCAAAAACCATTTATAAATTCATTGGACGGTCTTCTTTTTGCTGTTATGATTGCTATATAGACTTTAGTAAAAATATATTGGTACCATCTCCAGTGAAGAGAATGCTTGGAGTTGTATGTATTATCGGCGAGATGGTATGGGATATTTAATGGTTCAAAGGTCTCTTGAGCGACAAGGGGGGATTATGGAAAAATCATGGGATGAACAGTATAAAGTTCTCCGCACCCAGCTTCGTAGTATCCGTCAGAAAGCAAAACTGACCCAGCAGGTGTTGGCTGACAAGCTGAATAAGCCTCAGAGCTATATCAGCAAAATTGAATCAGGCGGACGTGGTTGTAATTTATTTGAAGTTCGTAGTATCTGTAAGGTATGTAAAACTGATTTTATGAAATTCGTTTCCACGCTGGACAAGGCGTTGGCAAAGCAAAAGCAGGGTGCAAAAGCTGAATGATTGGCAGGACTAGCCAGCCTCTGATTGGCTAGCCCTGCCCTTATCTTATTGTGGCAATAAGGAATGAGGGAGGGTTCCTCCCTTTTTTTGTCTTTGCTTACAGCTTGTTGACTTCTGTTACATTCTATCAAAGAAATATTTGATACGATGGGTATCGTATTGTTTTCAGGAGGAATTTTCCATGTTCAGGAAACTGCTACTGCCGTTGATAATCGGGTCACTGTTTACCATTGGCGTCCCAACTCATGCACAGAAGAATATGGAAAATGCATCATTTACACCATCTTCATCAGAAACATCGGGAAGTTCCACATTTTCGGAAATGACAGAAAAAGTAAAGGGCTTTTTTTCTGAAATTTTTTCTTCAAATGATAAAGGAACTCAAAAAAGTGCGCCTGTCCGCGAGGTAGAGACCGCCTCAACTGATTCAAAAACAGCTGGGGTAAAAAGCGAAAACGGTTCTGGACCGAAACCACTGGGGCTTTCTGTCGAATCAGATGTGGAGGTTACCGATGCGGATCGGGCTGCTGCTGAGGCTGAGATTGCCGCCCGTCAAAATGGCACCTTCAAGGACGATGCTGATACCGATACCGATACCGTTTCTGAAGATGATCCTGTCAGGGTTTTGAAACAGAAAGCTGATCGTGGTAATGGGGATGCCCAATACTATCTGGGCAAGGCATATGCTACTGGCAAAGGTGTAAAAAAGGATCAGAAGCAGGCCGTTGAATGGTATCTGAAAGCGGCAAAAAATGGTAATGCTAACGCACAAAACAATTTGGGTGTCGCCTATGCGAATGGCAATGGCATCGGAAAAAGTGATGAGGATGCCGCTTACTGGTGGCAACTCTCAGCAGATAATGGTAATGCGGCCGCCCAGGCAAACCTTGGTGTTGCCTATGCAACGGGACATGGTGTCCAACAGAATGTTTCCAAAGCAGTCAGCCTTTGGCGTGAGGCGGCGAATCAGGACAATGCTCAGGCTCAGTATTATCTGGGCGTGACCTATGGAAAAGATGATCCCCGTTCTTTTCAATGGCTCAGGAAAGCAGCGGAGCAGGGCGTAGTCAAGGCACAGACTGCTGTCGGTGAAGCTTATGAAAATGGTATTGGCGTTACTGAAGATAAGGAACATGCGGTAGAGTGGTATCAGAAGGCCGCTGATCAGGGAGATGCTGAAGCACAAGTCAAACTTGGCGACTGCTATTACTATGGAGAAGGTGTTGAGAAGAATTTGACAGAATCTGCACGACTTTACCAGAAAGCTGCTGATCAGGGAAATGCCGTTGCCCAATATAATCTGGGGGTTTCTTACTGGTTTGGTTCCGGCATCGCCAAGAATTATGCCAAGGCGATTAATTTCTGGAAGCTTTCCGCCCAGCAGGGTAATGCGGATGCATTGCTCAATCTGGGTATTGCCTATCAGGAAGGCGGCAAGGGCGTGAATAGGAACGAAGTCTACGCTTATATCCTTTTCAATGAAGCAGCCTCCAAAAACGAAACCGCCAGAGAAAAGCTTCAGACACTTGAAAGTACGATGTCTGTTGAAGATATCAACCAGGCACAGGAGATTCCCGTTGAAAAGATTATTGGCAAGCAGAAAGTCTCCGGCAAAAAAGACGTAGATCAAGAACCAAAAGTCAAGACAGGCAGTATCCGGCAACGCTCAAGAAGATAGCGGTTTGACTGTTTCCTGAAGCGGAGGGTTGTTCAGGATTTTGACCGTACAGTGGCAATGGCGGGTTGATTTATTGTTTTGACAGTAATCCCCTGATCTTCCTGAATGAAACCCTTGACGAAATCAAGTTTTCCTGTCACCTGTACGGTAGCAGTTTCTTTTTCAGCCAGGATTTTTTCCGCCTGGCTACATGCAGAAGTTTCTGAAGAGCAGAGATACAGATTTGAATATTGGTTATCAGGGCGGAGCATTATATTGATGCCTTCGCCACCTCTGTCCATCCTGTAGATAGTGCCTTTGAACGTTGGCATATATTGGGGATTCTGTTGTTGTTTTGTCAAGATTTCCAACCAACGGGTGCGTAAGGAAACGACATCGATATAAGCATCAGGAATGGCTTTTATGATTCTGCTGGAGTCACCCTCTAGGACACCTTCCAGAAGATTGCTGTCCAGCAGCACATCCAGTGCCATTTTTTCAGCAATTTCTGTTTTCCAAGTTTCCTGAGCAAGTTTCACATTATGCTGTTGTTCTTTTGGAGTGGCATCAAGCAATGACTGCAAAGCGGTTTCCATCTGTTTTTCTGCCTCCAGAAACTGTCCGTTATTCCGTAGTTTTTCGGTTATGAAGGATAAGTCCAGACGATGATAGTCGCCCTTAATCACCGAAAGATTCCATGGGGAGGATTTCGAAGTTTTCACTTTTGCGAGGTTTCTTGAGAATTCAATTGCTGTTTCTGGACCATTTTTATGGTGAGCGAACCGCTCTTTGTCCTTGCCGACATATTGGGTCAGAACAATCGAAGTGAGGTGGGGGCCTTCGGCGATGAAACTATCCTGTTCGAAGTCAAAAATCGCCTGTGCCCTGCCTTCGCCATTGTCACGGATGATGATGACATGTCCTGCATCATTAATATAACAGTCATCTGCCATTGCAGGGAGAATAGCCATTATTGATAGCAAGACAGTAGCTATCGCAGAACGAATATCTCTGAAAATCATCTTGAGTCAGCCTATCAGATTGTTCCAACAGTGAAATATTACCCTGTTTTCCCATGCAGTATATTGTATGTTGCTAACTGCCGGAAAATTGGATATGTCTGCCTAAACTTTCAGACAGGCACTGTCTCTGATGGTTTTCTGATTGTCTGGATGATTCTGAAGATTCTGAAAAAAAGGAAATGCGGAAATACCTGCTTTTTCCTTGCATTTTCTGAATGCAAAGATATACTGTTGTCTGCACTATCCTTCGCAGAAGGAGGGTGAACTGGAAATAACATCTCTGTCTAGTCAATGACTGGACAAACAAAGGGAATTTTCCCCTTATTATAATCAAGGAGACAAGCAGATGAAGATCCCATCTATTGATATCGGTGTCAAGGACAAAGACCGTAAGGCTATTGCAGAAGAACTTTCCAAGTTCTTGGCAGACAGTGTTTGCCTGTATGTCAAGATCCATAGCTATCACTGGAATGTCAAGGGGCCGATGTTCCAGACATTGCACACGATGTTCATGGATCAATATACAGAACTTTGGCATGCAATGGATGAAATTGCAGAACGTATCTGCTGTCTGGGTTACCCTGCTCCCGGCACCATGAAAGAGTTTCTTGAATTGTCGGACGTCAAGGAAGTTGCCGGTGTATCTGATGCAGAAGAAATGATTGTGGATGTTATTACGGCATCCCAGATTGTAACCAAGTCTGCCCGTAAAGTTTTGGCCTTGGCAGACAAAGCCAATGACCAGCCGACAGCAGATCTGATGACTCAACGTCTTCAGGTTCATGAAAAGAGTGCCTGGATGTTGCGTAGCCTGTTGGTAAAGTAGGTCGAGTGATCGACTGATATGGCTGGAATCCCAGCTTTATTCAACTTTGATCCCCGATACAAGGAAGTATCGGGGATTTTTCATTTTTTCTGTTATAGTCTGAGCCTGGCTTATTGAAATTCAAGGCACTATTTTACCGATGGATGGGAAAAGCAATGAACGGCAAGTATGAACTCATGATGGATGATGCCATTCAAATACTGGATGGTTCCCTGGCGAGGACGCTTTATCGCATCCGTGCGTTGGTCGATATCGGTGACGATATTATGGCGGATGATTTGGGAGGCTATATTGAGGGGGAATGGAACCTTTCTGCGGAAGGTATTGCCTGGGTAGCAGATGAGGCACAGGTTTATGGACAGGCACACGTGTTTGGAGATGCCTTGGTGAGCGATCATGCAAAGGTCTATGGTGATGCTGTAGTTGCAGTAAAGGCATGGATTCATGATGAGGCCGAAGTTTTTGGTTCTGCCAGGATTTCCGGTGAAGGGATGGTCTCTGGTAATGCCAGGATTTATGGTTCTTCAGAAATATCCATGCGGGCAGCTATTGGGGGCAATGCTGAAGTGTTTGGCAATGCTGTGGTTTTTGGAACGGCTGAGATTGGTGATAATGCACGTATTTATGGTGATGCACAGATTCACCAGGAATCATCCGTTATCGGAAATGGTCGTGTTTATGGTAGTACAGAATTATGGGCTGGTCATGTCAGTGACTTCGGCAGGATTTATGGAACAGCCGTTTTGGTAGGTGGTTCCATATCAGGTAGCGCAACAGTTTATGACAATGCCCGTATCCAGCATGCTACTGTTTCTGGAGGAGCGGCAGTTTATGGCAGTGCCAAAGTTTCTGCCCAAGCCATGGTTTCAGGCAGCGCTAGGGTGTTTGGTGATGCCGATATTTCTGATAGAGCAGAAGTTGCCGGATTTGCCCGGGTTTTCGATCATGCAAAAGTCAGTGGAGCAAGCAAGGTGTTAGACCGTGCGTGGGTCTATGGCAGTGCGGCAGTGCGGGACGGGTCGTCTGTACAGGGCATCGCCAAGGTTTATGGGCAGGCTCAGGTGCTTGAGGCATCAACAGTCAACAACGATGCGGAGGTTTATGGAAAAGCGGTAGTCTCTGGAGGTTCTATCATCATGGATAATCCTCGTATTACGGGGGATGCCGTTGTTACAGGAGGTACCAGGATTGATGGCGACGCCCTGGTTGATGATGGGGAATGTATATCAGGTAGGGAAGGGTATCAACCATACTGAAAATTAACCATATCGCAAGGCAAAAAAAGGACAGGGTATGCCTGTCTTTTTTTGCTATAATGAAAAAACTATAAAAAATTTAATAAATTCAATAAGTTATGCTTTTATTCAATAACATGTTATGCCTGAAAGGAATTACATCATGACGAATTCATCCATCCAGTTCAGATACGATACCCATTATCAGGAAGGGCAGAAAGTCACTTTCAAGAAATTGGATATTGATATGGCAGGGTTATTGTTCTTGCCTGACGGTTTTGACAAGAACCAGAAATATCCTGCGATTGTTGTCACACATCCAGGCGGAGGGGTCAAGGAACAATGCTCATCGTTATATGCCTGGCATATGGCGCAGGCCGGTTACATTGCCATTTGTTTTGATGCGTCTTATCAGGGAGAAAGTGGAGGATTGCCCCGTTATCAGGAAGATCCTACATCCCGTGTTGAAGATATCCGCTCTGCAGTTGATTTTTTGGTCTCACTGCCTTATGTGAACGAAAATGCTATTGGTGCAACAGGCGTTTGTGCCGGTGGAGGATATTCGCTGAGCGCTATCCAGTCTGAATACAGGATTAAGGCCGTTGCCGGCATCAGTAGCTGGAATGTCGGACAGAGTGCACGGAAGGGATTTCCTGGGCTTTATGATCCGACCTGGTTCCAGAAAAATCTGGAAGCCTGCGCAACACAGCGTACCCGTGAAGCAAGGGGGGAACCTCCTGTTTATATGAAATACCTGCCAGAACCAGATGAGGTTCGCCCTGACATGGCTGTCATCATCCAGGAAGCGAGCGAATATTACCGGACGTCACGCTGTGGCTATCCAACTTCTGTCAACAAGTTTTTGGTTACCAGCCTTGACAAGATGCTGACCTGGGATGCTTTTGCCTATCTTGGAACGGTTTCTCCACGTCCAGTCCTGCTGATTGTTGGTAGCAAGGCTGATACCCGGTATTTCAGTGAAAAAGCTTATGAACTAGCGAATGAGCCGAAGGAACTGTTTGTGATTGAAGGAGCAACCCACGTCGATCTGTATGATGTTCCCCTGTATACTTCGCAGGCTGCTGCTAAGCTGGTTGCCTATTTTGACCAGTATCTGAAGAAATAATGGATGCAGGCTTGTATCCTCATGACGGAAAAACGGGAAACAGCTCCCCTGTAATGCTATAAAAATCGGTGCTGCTATGCATCGGGTCACCAAGACAACAATGGAAGCAGGAAATATCCTGCTTCCATTGGAAGGTGGCTATCAGTTGCTAGAATTGCCCAAAATTGCCGTAGCAGTACAGGACAGTTAAGGTCTGTGTGACCTTGGTCTTGGTCCTGGTTTCGGTGGTGGTGGCGGCGGCACTGCACGGTTATCGCGACGGTAGTCAGGGTGGTCATGATCCGGGCGATGATGATGATGCCGACATCCAACCAAGGACGCAACGCCCAAAGCTAACAGGGCAAGTGCAATCATTTTTTTCATAAATTAATCCTTTCGATATTATGCTAAATGCCAAATGGCAGAAATCACAATCCTCCGTCCCAACGATACTTCTTCTGAGATGGATGGGACAATCTTATGATAGTCGCATCCCCTGTTCAGCGCCGACCTCCCATCGGCTTGCTTCCTATCCTTACCGATTGCCGGTTTACATTTCCTCCTAGTCGGTTGTTCTGACCTCCTATCCTTACCGATTGCCGGTTTACAGTTCCTCCCAGCTGGCTGCCCTGACCTCCTATCCTTACCGATTGCCGATTTACATTTCCTCCTAGTCGGTTGCTCTGACCTCCTATCCTTACCGATTGCCGGTTTACAGTTCCTCCCAGCCGGTTGCTCTGGCCTATGCCTGGTTTTGCTACTACCGGATTGCGATCCAATCCCAGTCTTCCGTGGTTAATGCTTGGAAGTCCAGAACCTTTATGACCTGGGCTTCCTGGATTGCGTCCTGATCCCATATTCGGCCTTCCGTGACTAGCGCCAAAAGAACCAGAACCTCTATGGCCACCATGTCCGATGCGTCCAGGACCAGGACCTCTATGACCGCCATGTCCGATGTATCCAGGACCACGGCGAGGAGGTGGCGGAGGTGGTGAGCGATGAGGACCATATTCGTAATAACCCCCACCATAATAATAACCGCCATCATCATAATAGCCATCGTCATAATACAGGTCATGGCAGGCAGTCAATGAAACACAGCCTATTCCTATCGAGGCATAACCAATCAATGTCTTCAGTTTCATCAGCTTATCCTTTTATCGTTGAAAAATAGATTGTTCATCGAACAGGGCATTGGTTATCAATCAATAATGCCCACAGAGATAATGATAGACCGCTTCAGAGCCGGTACCCGGTTCAACCGAGGTTGGAGGAACGTTCTCATCAGCCTCATCAGTCCCAATTACTGAACCATCTCTGGCATACAGCGATGCAGAAAGTGGTATGAGTGTGTGCCGCTGACAATCTACACGATATAACGCCAACATATAGGCAAAGTCAGGGTTTGGAGGGGGAACCAGTTTGAATTCTCCTTCGCGTATAGTGCCAACAGTACTTAACTCGACTTTTTGCAGGGTATTCTTCGGCGCATAAAAAACACCGCCATCACTACCATAAAAAATCTCAACCCATTCATCGGCATGGGCACCATTTGACAAAATCAAGACAACCAATATGGAAAGGGTTACGTTTTTCAGCAGTTTTCTCATTATTGCCACCTTGACAATCATGCAATCCGTTGGAGCAACCATTGCAAATAATACAGATATTCCAGTCATTTTTCCAATATCTTTGCGTGTGATTTACAAGCTGTTGCAGTAATGTAAAAACAGGATAGAAACGGAAACTGTCAGAACAGGAATGGCTAGGCGGTATGTCTATGGATTACCTGGTAAGATGACGCCCCTATTTTACGGGCGAGCGTTTTTTCACTTTCCTGACCGTTTTTCTGTGGTTGTTTATCTGCTTTTTTGGAGGGAGAGTATCACTGCATGGCTCATCAAACCGGCAGATTAGGCTGTTGCCGTTTCCGGGGGGATGGGATGCGTTCACAACTTCTACTGAGACTGTGTTCAGGCAGAACCATGACAATAAAACGGAGCCAATCGTCCAAAAACATTTTTTCATGTGGATATCCTTATTGATGGAGTTTGTGGCGATGATATATTCTACTATTGGTAGCATCAGGAGTAAGCCATAGGACAAATGACCATAATTCTACTCTTTTTACTCTTTTGAATGATTATGTTACTGGTTTTTTGTAATGGGTTGTCTTGCGCACAGACGTTCGACCAGACTATCATAGGCTTCCTGAGGGAAAGCCTTGACATATACCATACCTTTCAATAGCGGAATATGCATGAGGTCAATTGTCTTGCCATTCACATCATAGATATCTCCTGAAACAGGAAATACCTCACGGATATCACAGTCTGCCATTGCAATTCCTTCTGCATAATCAAACAGCTCTTTTGACCGGGCAACGACCTTGACCTGAATACCAGTTATATTTGGATCAATCTCATGGGGCGCTGGTTTGATATAGACTTCTTCGATGTGATTGCTGGCCAATTTTTCCCAATGGTCAGGATTTTCTTCTGCCAAAGGCGTACCCGCAACCTGCTCTGACTGAGCGGGTTGGACGGTTTCAATCGCTCCTGCATGAACAGGTAAGAAAAACAGGAGCAATACCATCACGGGCAATGCCTGCCAAAAACGCCATGCAGCACGGATACCCATGTCGTGAAAACTTTTCTTCAAAATATCACCGTATCCTATCCTTTGTAACCGTTGTTGTATTGATATTTTACAGTCCTCATGCTTATCAAGCATGCATGGAGTAAGGAATTACTGAAAAAAGAAATCGGTGTCTTATGCAAACCCTCATTTGACCCCAAAACGTCAATCCGAATAAATTGAGGATATTGGTACCCTAGGTAGAGAAAATCATGAAAAATGCACGGAAAGACGAGACAACCAGAAGTCTGGTCGAAAATGGTGTCTGGGGGGGTAGGGAAGGTTATGTGTTCACCTAAACCCAACCAGATACCATCCTGGAAGCTTTCCGTTCAGACAGTGAATGCCTGTATCGCTGTGTCAGAAATCAACATGTAGGTCGTAGTAACAGCATTTGAAGAGTTTTTCCATTTCTTCTTGGGTTGGCTGACGGGGATTGGAACCGGTGCATGCATCGCTAATGGTATTTTTTGCAATTTCCGGCAGACGTTCCAGGAATACGGATTCAGGTACAAAACCCTTTCCACAAGGCAGTGCGTCTTTGCCATATCGGCTGATGCACCGCGGAATATCCAGTGCATCGTTCATGCTTCGCAGATATTTAATTAACAAGGCAACTTTCTCGTCACTGGAATCACCACCCAGTCCCATAAAGTCCGTAATTTCGCCATAGCGTTTTTTTGCAGTCGTATCTTTCGCATTGTAGGCAATTACCTTGGGCAGATACATCGCATTGGCAGCACCATGAATCAGGTGAGCTCCATAGTCGGCAAATACTGCACCGGTTTTATGAGCCATCGAATGTACGATACCTAGCAAGGCGTTCGTGAAAGCCATACCTGCCATGGTTGCCGCATTATGCATTGCCTCCCGTTTTTCGCTGATTCCATCATAAGAACCAATCCAGTTATTCTGGATAGTATTGATGGCAGATAGAGCCAGTGCATCCGTGTAAGCGCAGTTCCAGGTTGAAACATAAGCTTCGATGGCATGTGTCATGGCGTCCATCCCAGTATGGGCTGTCAGCTTTTTGGGCATCGTCATCACCATTTCCGGATCGATAATCGCAACGTCCGGCGTGATTTCAAAGTCTGCAATCGGATATTTGATACCTGTTGAGTAGTCTGTGATGATTGAAAAAGACGTTACTTCAGTGGCTGTACCGGAAGTGGAAGGAATGGCACAAAAATGGGCTTTCTGTCTTAAAGGAGGAAGGCAAAATACCTTGCACATATCCTCAAAAGAAATATTCGGATATTCGTATTTAATCCACATCGCCTTAGCTGCATCGATGGGTGAACCGCCACCGATGGCGACAATCCAGTCAGGCTGGAAGGTTAGCATCTTCTCAGCTCCCGCTTTTACGGTATCAATGCTTGGGTCAGGCTCGATGCCTGAAATGACTTGAACCTGCATTCCGGCCTCTTTCAGATAGCCAGATACCTTATCGACGAAGCCAAGAGATATCATCGTGTTATCACAGCACACCATTGCTCTGCTGCCCTGGAATGATTTCAATGTTGCCAATGCATCCTTGCCATGATAAAGATCACGGGGAAGCGTAAACCTTGCCATATCAAACCTCCTTAGAAAAGAGTAAATCTTGGGCTGTCCGCCATTCCTTATTGAAAATAGGGATTTATGTCACCAATTTTAGCGGTAACTTGACACTCCGTGCAGGAAATCATGTAAACTGATAATACGGATCTGGTAATACGGATTTTTAGAGTAACATAACCATAGGAAAAATCATGACAGACAAGGAATTTAATATTCAGGATCATCTGACAACAAAA
>CAZWTQ010000016.1:0-16043 GCA_964636975.1 uncultured Oxalobacter sp.
TTCCGGAACTTCATCAGCTTTTCCACCAAGCAGGAAAAGGACAGCATTGGCGGTTCTATCCCTGAGTGGGATTTTTGACATATGCTTTTTGATCTTGTACCTGCCAATTTGGTTGAAACATTCGATAAGTACCGAAAAACCGATAGCGGCGTACAGGTATCCTTTCGGAATTTCAAAACCAACACTTTCGGCCATCAGGGAAAAGCCAACCATCAACAGGAAAGCCAGACACAGGATAACGACCGTCTGATGGCTGTTCACAAATTCTGTGATAGGTTTTTGCATCCATATCATAATCATTACGGAGATGATAATGGCTGCCATCATGATCGGCAGGTGGGAAGCGATGCCGACTGCAGTAACTACCGAATCCAATGAGAAAACTATATCCAACACCGTGATTTGAGTAACCACGACCCAAAAACCCGGTGTGGCGCGTTTTTGCCTGCTATCATGATGGGCACTGCCTTCCAGACGTTCGTGCAATTCCGATGTCGCTTTGAAAAGCAGGAAAGCGGCGCCAATGAAAAGGATGATATCCCTGCCGGAAACAGGGTGTGAGTAGATGTGAAACAACGGTTGGGTAAGCGTGACCAGCCATGAAAGGAAGCACAACATGGCAAGCCGTACGAACATTGCCAGACAAAGTCCTGTCACACGAGCCTTGTTCTGCTGATGTTTTGGAAGTTTATCCGCCAAAATGGCGATGAACACCAAATTATCGATGCCCAAAACGACTTCCAGGATAGTCAAAGTAACCAATGAAATCCATGCAGCAGGATCAGACAGCCATTCCATAAGTGATTATCAAGAGTTGTTGACCTTGATCATTATCGCAAAAAAAAAAGAAGCCTGCATAGTCTTATGGCATGGCGTTTGAGTATCGCAAAAATCATGGGCGATATTTTCTCCGCCTTAATCAAAATAACAATGCACCGATATTCTTGACGCTTTTGATATAAACGGAAAATTTGTGAAAACCTCGGAAATTCACAAAAAATGAAAACGGGAAGAACAGACAAAACGACGATGGCCGCCATTCCTGGTACTGATGTCATTCTGCTGGGATAATCGCAAAATGCCTGTGGTCTGACAGTCCCAAACGATGGGGCGTGTTCATAGATGCCTTGCAGGCAACTGTTTCCGACCACATATTCCTGTAATCTCTTTTTTGTAGCGTTCGCCCATCCGGGGAATAGATGAACACACCATTAACCGATTATTCACGGAAGCGGTTCAAGACGGCACGAGTCGAGCATATCCGATGATTTGTCATAAGTTTTCGTCTTGACACCCATTAAAGCCAGTAATGTATGGTAAAGGTTGTCATGGGAGAACGTATCTTGTTTTGCTTTTTTCGCAACGCAGCGGTAGTCCAGATGAGCAGATTTTTTCATATTCTCCGACATCCACAGAACCATGGGAACCTTTATCTGCGTATCAGGGGCAGTCGAGTAAGGGGCGGAATGCAGGAATGTGTTATTTTCACCTAATGATTCGCCGTGATCAGAGACATAAAGCAGTCCAGACTCAAGTTGGGGAAATTTCTTGAGAATATTGATGGCTTTGGTGACGACAAAATCGGTATAGAGTATGGTGTTGTCATAAGTATTGACAAGCTCTTCATGAGTACATTTCTGGACTTCGGCAGAATCGCAAGTCGGGGTGAATTTGCGGAAATTGTCAGTATAACGCTTGTAATAGGCAGGGCCATGGCTACCAATGGTATGAAGAACGATGAAAGTGTTTTTCTTGATATTGGCCAGATATTTTTCCAAATCATCCACAAGAATTTCATCGAAACACCCATCGCCATCGACATTGCGGTAACGGCTGTCTCTTTTTCTGTAAAGCTTTTCTGTCGGAACCCTTTCACAGACTCCCTTGCAACCATTGTCATTATCACGCCACAAGACGTCGAACCCCGTCTGTTTCAGCAGGTCGAGCATATTCTCGAAATTTGGAGCCTTGTCAACATCGAACCGTTTTCTCGGCAAGTGGGAAAACATGCAGGGAACAGAAATCTCGGTGGCCGTACCGCAGGAATAGGTGTTTCTGAAAGAGACGATATCCTCTTTTGCCAGAAGAGGATTGGTCTCACGTGGATATCCGTATAAAGAAAAGTTTGCCGCGCGTGCCGTTTCCCCAACTATCAAGATAAATACCGTCGGTTTGGCGTCTTTGTCCTTGTAAGACACCAATCTGGCGGAGTCATCTAGCCTTTGAAGCTGGCGATCAGTATTTAGCTGGAATAAATAACGGGTTGTGGCATAAATGTAATTGGTCGGATTGATCAGTTTCGGCAAGTCAATATTATTTCTTCCAAAAGCAGCATACACCCTGAAGAAAAGAGCGGCGATGATACCTATCATTGCAAGGGAACCTGCCAGTGCAAAAATTCTGAAGCGAAGTTCCCTCAGTAAAGGTTGATAGTCAATTCTGGTCAGAAGCAGTAGCACCGCAGGTATCACGCCACTGAAAAGAACCCAGAATATGGAACTGGGGGTAACGAAATCGAGTGCTTCCTGTGTATGGGTTTCGACAATATTCCGGATCATGTTCGAATCGATAAAGATTCCGAAATTGAACATGAAATAGTTGGCGGCACTGGAAACAACCAGCAGAAAAATCAGCAGGGGCTTCGTGATATGTGGCCATAGAAAGAAATTGAAAATCAGGTAAAGTACCGTGAAAATCAAGACTGGAATACTGGCCCCAAAAAAGACATCCGCGACGCCGGCTATGTCGAGGTGTTCAATGATATAACGCCATAAACCCAGATTCAGTACGGTTGTGAAATAAAACGCAGCAAGAATGGTCAGCCATCGGCTGTCGATATGAAAACGGCTGGAAATCAGGTTCCTGAGTTGTTTTACATCCATGGCAGATAACACAAGTTATAGGTTGTTGTGCGAAATACCTGTATTTTTATGACAGCAAAGTGAAATATCCGTTAAAAATTTTTCAACAATTTTTATCGGTTCATGACATGGAAGTATCCATACACACTTTGCAATACCCTGCAGGCAAAGGTCTCTAACAACACATCTATAAATACCCTTTGCCGTGATTTTCTATCCGATAAATGCGCTGGTCAATCAACTTTTCCAAAAATTGTAAAAATATATGTCTGGTTATCTCCAAAGAGAAAATGGAATCATACCAAGGAGTCAGATTCAGAACAATAGCGAAACAAAATGTTGCCAGCGCAACCAACCATGGGCTTTTGGGTTGGGATAGCGCTAACAGGCAAACCGTTCATGGAAGCGGTTCAAGACGGCACGAGTCGAGCATATCCGATGATTTGTCATAAGTTTTCGTCTTGACACCCATTAAAGCCAGTAATGTATGGTAAAGGTTGTCATGGGAGAACGTATCTTGTTTTGCTTTTTTCGCAACGCAGCGGTAGTCCAGATGAGCAGATTTTTTCATATTCTCCGACATCCACAGAACCATGGGAACCTTTATCTGCGTATCAGGGGCAGTCGAGTAAGGGGCGGAATGCAGGAATGTGTTATTTTCACCTAATGATTCGCCGTGATCAGAGACATAAAGCAGTCCAGACTCAAGTTGGGGAAATTTCTTGAGAATATTGATGGCTTTGGTGACGACAAAATCGGTATAGAGTATGGTGTTGTCATAAGTATTGACAAGCTCTTCATGAGTACATTTCTGGACTTCGGCAGAATCGCAAGTCGGGGTGAATTTGCGGAAATTGTCAGTATAACGCTTGTAATAGGCAGGGCCATGGCTACCAATGGTATGAAGAACGATGAAAGTGTTTTTCTTGATATTGGCCAGATATTTTTCCAAATCATCCACAAGAATTTCATCGAAACACCCATCGCCATCGACATTGCGGTAACGGCTGTCTCTTTTTCTGTAAAGCTTTTCTGTCGGAACCCTTTCACAGACTCCCTTGCAACCATTGTCATTATCACGCCACAAGACGTCGAACCCCGTCTGTTTCAGCAGGTCGAGCATATTCTCGAAATTTGGAGCCTTGTCAACATCGAACCGTTTTCTCGGCAAGTGGGAAAACATGCAGGGAACAGAAATCTCGGTGGCCGTACCGCAGGAATAGGTGTTTCTGAAAGAGACGATATCCTCTTTTGCCAGAAGAGGATTGGTCTCACGTGGATATCCGTATAAAGAAAAGTTTGCCGCGCGTGCCGTTTCCCCAACTATCAAGATAAATACCGTCGGTTTGGCGTCTTTGTCCTTGTAAGACACCAATCTGGCGGAGTCATCTAGCCTTTGAAGCTGGCGATCAGTATTTAGCTGGAATAAATAACGGGTTGTGGCATAAATGTAATTGGTCGGATTGATCAGTTTCGGCAAGTCAATATTATTTCTTCCAAAAGCAGCATACACCCTGAAGAAAAGAGCGGCGATGATACCTATCATTGCAAGGGAACCTGCCAGTGCAAAAATTCTGAAGCGAAGTTCCCTCAGTAAAGGTTGATAGTCAATTCTGGTCAGAAGCAGTAGCACCGCAGGTATCACGCCACTGAAAAGAACCCAGAATATGGAACTGGGGGTAACGAAATCGAGTGCTTCCTGTGTATGGGTTTCGACAATATTCCGGATCATGTTCGAATCGATAAAGATTCCGAAATTGAACATGAAATAGTTGGCGGCACTGGAAACAACCAGCAGAAAAATCAGCAGGGGCTTCGTGATATGTGGCCATAGAAAGAAATTGAAAATCAGGTAAAGTACCGTGAAAATCAAGACTGGAATACTGGCCCCAAAAAAGACATCCGCGACGCCGGCTATGTCGAGGTGTTCAATGATATAACGCCATAAACCCAGATTCAGTACGGTTGTGAAATAAAACGCAGCAAGAATGGTCAGCCATCGGCTGTCGATATGAAAACGGCTGGAAATCAGGTTCCTGAGTTGTTTTACATCCATGGCAGATAACACAAGTTATAGGTTGTTGTGCGAAATACCTGTATTTTTATGACAGCAAAGTGAAATATCCGTTAAAAATTTTTCAACAATTTTTATCGGTTCATCGCATGACGTTTGATGGTGTCCCGGATTGGATGAAAACTGCAGACGAAAGTAAGGCAAAAATCCAAATACTGGTTGTTTTGTCCAGAAATGGAATGCAACAAATAGTCAGAAAGAATTATGGACAGTATTAGTATTGGAAAATATAGCCAGTGGTACGGTTTTCGTGGCGATTAGTCGAAGATTACCGTAAATATTGTGCCGTTGTTTTCACTGGATTCCATAGTTATGCGCCAGCCAAGGACATTACAGATTCTGGATGCAATGGACAATCCGAGACCATATCCCATGATTCCTTCAGCTATACCTGATTTTCCACGGAAGCCTTTGTCGAAGATATGTTCCCTTTCTTTTATTGAAATGCCTGATCCCGTATCGAGCACGCTGAAAGAATCCTTGTCCAGAGTGATTTTGATATGACCTTTTTGAGTGTATTTTATTGCATTAAAAACAAGATTATTGAACACTAAAGCAGCCAGTATGGTATTGAATTTCTTATGATTTGCATCTTCATCATATTTGATGAACAGTTGCAATCCTTTGGCTTTGGCCTCACTTCTCCAGACAGGTTCATTTTCTTCAACGATGTCGATGATTTCCGCAATTTTTTCACTGTGTTCATAATCCTGGCGAGCCAAATTCAGAAAGATATTCACTATTTCTGTCATTCTCAAAGTTGTTCGATGCGCACGTTGGATGATCCGTTGCTCATGATCATTCAAATTTTTTGAATTTTTCAGAAGTTCCATGGAAGTACTCATAACGGTCAGAGGGGTGCGCAGTTCATGGCTTACTTCAGAGGCGAATTGCCGTTCACTCATCAGTAGCTGGTACAGACGTGAGGTGATTATTTGGAAACTTTTGGCAAGTTCACCGATTTCATTTTTCTCCCATATTCCTGAAAAGGAATCAGAACCGAGTCTTCCTTCCTGAATTTCTTGGTTCAATTGCCGCGTTTCGTCTAAAAGACGGCTTACTGGCCGGAAAGAACGTCTTGCCATCCAAAGACATAATCCGAAAGAGATGAGGGTAATGACAAACAGAAGTAACAATCCATTCAGAAAAATGTTCCGTTCCCACTGTTCAAATTCATGTTGGGAACGGGTCAGGACATATTTTTTACCATTTATGGTTTTAACAAAAATATACAGATCTTCTCCTGATGTGTATTCACTGTATCCATCTGGCAATTCCCCAAAATATGCCGGTATTTCGTGGGTAGGATTTCCGGAGATGTAAAGTTGTGAAAACCGATCTAGTCTGGGAGGTCTGCCATGTGCCAGATCCTTATTGACTATTTCAGTGATCGTACTGTCCATTGTAGAACTAATCAATTGCGTTTCTGTCTCGAGAAAAATGTATATCAGACAGCTGCTGAAAATAATTTCGAGTGTCAGCACAGTCAGGGTGAGAAATGCCACAATCCGGCCTTTAATGGTCTTGGGCAAAAAATATTTCCACCACGAAATCCGGGTATTTGTCATTTCTGTTCCAGTTGATGTTTCGGGTGGCTCCGTGGCGAATTTATCTCCATAGCCGTTGTTTCTGTATTTGTATAACGGCGTCCCCTTTTGTGTGTGTGGTGGGGGGGGGTAGAGAGACTTGTCTCAACATCTGATGACATTTACCATGCATAGCATTAATTTTTTCTCAATACATATCCAAAACCTGATATGGTTTGGAGCAGAGAGGTTTTGAACGGCTTGTCGAGCGTAGCACGAAGATTGTGTATGTGTGTACGAAGACTGTCGCTGGCAGGAAGGTCATCTCCCCAAAGTTCATATTCCATCTCTTTTTTGGTAACGACTGATGGACTTTTCAGCATAAGCATCTTGAGTATTTTAAATGTCATGGGATTTAACGGGACTGGAATATTAGAACGGGTAACAGTCAGTTTATCCAGATTCATGACAACGTCGGCAACCTGCAAAATATGCGATGTAGGATGATTGATCCGCCGTAAAATGGCATCGATGCGTAGTTCCAGCTCGGAAAGTGAGAATGGTTTTACCAGATAATCATCTGCGCCACTTGAGAGGCCTTCTATTCTATCATTCGTTGAATCTCTGGCGCTTAAGAACAAAATGGGAGTTTCATCGCCTCGTGCACGCAATTCTTTGCACAGGCTGATGCCATCCATGCCGGGAAGCATGATATCGAGAATGATGATATCGAATTGCTGCAACGTCAAAAGTGCAAGGGCTTTCAGGCCATCGTCAGTATTATCAGTCTGATGTCCTTTCGCCTCCAGAGAATCCACTAGATTATATCTGAGATCCTGATGGTCTTCGACGATAAGAATTTTTGCCATTTTGTTTTCTTATTCATAAGATGTTGTTGACTTCGGTATTATCGCAGAAAAAATGGGGGGGGATTCGCTTGGTAAACAGGACTTACTTTTTGGGTTAGGGCAGGTTTATCCTGAGTGCTGGAAAAGAATGTGTGACAGTCTTTTCAATTTCTTTCATGAATGATGGGGCAACAGGCGTCAAATCAGCAAAACTGTGTGGAAAAAGCCCAATTTCAAACGCTATAGTGGGAATCGAACAGCGCTGATATCCAGTTGTTAGCGAATCCAATGTAAAACCAGGAAAGTTTTGAGTGTTTTGGAAATGATGGTTGATGTTAAAGTCGGTAATGATGCTACTTTAAGGCGTTCGCCAATCAGGATGTTCTCTTCAAATGCTGTCTGATAGATCCAGTTGTCCAGATGTTCCATCTGTCTGGCCAATGCAAGGATTTTCTCACCAACGGCTGTCAGGCGGATACCATTTCTTATTATGACGGCGGAACAATCTGACATTCAAATCTGTCTCCAGCTTCCGAATGGCATTGATTGCTGACTGCCGCCGGTTGGGTAACAAACAATCCCTCTGCCAGCTTTTGTCATGCTCGTGCCATACGGATGAATATCTCCAGGTTTCTATCTAACATAACTTTTTAGTGATGAAATAATCATAAAATTTGAATTTGACTGATAGTGGATCATAACATAACCTTGTTCCAACGATTTTTAAGGACAAAAGGGAATTAACCATGTCAAAGGAGGATATGAAAACAATTTTCATCACAGGGGCATCATCAGGAATCGGTTTGGAAACGGCAAAATTATTCTCTCAGAAGGGATGGCGGGTCATCGCTACCATGCGTAATCCATCCAAAGGGGCTGATTTGGTAAGATTGCCTAATGTCATTGTCATGCCACTTGATGTAACAGACTCGACACAAATCCGTGATACCTGTCAGAAGGCATTGCGGACATATGATATCGATGTTCTACTCAGTAACGCCGGTTATGCAATCATGGCACCTCTGGAACGTTTGCCGGAGAATGAAATCCGCAGAATGTTCGATACGGATGTTATTGGGTCTATCCTTGTCACGCAGCAGTTCATCCCGCATTTCAAGAAACGCAGGGGAGGGGCTATCCTGACAACAACTTCATTGGCGGCATTCATCGCTTTCCCTCGGGATGGGGTTTATGGCGCAGCCAAACGGGCACAACAGAGTATGGTTGAATCCCTGTATTACGAGCTGAAACCCTTTGGCGTTGCAGTCAAGGCAATGATTCCTGGCGGAACGAAGACGAATTTCCAGATTCCCATCAACGATATGATTGGTTATGAAAGGGCTGCAGAAAACCAGAGGAAGTTCATAGCAGATGGCAATGCGGAATTTCCTGGTCCGGAAGAAGCGGCAGAAATTATCTGGCAGGCAGCGACAGATGGTAAAGATCAGGTTTGCTATCCAACAGATAGTGTTTGCCAGAAACTCTATGACCAATACATCAGCAGTGACTATGAGACGTTCAAAATCAGCTTTTATAAAAGGCTGTTTGAATCCTGAATCAACGATATTTCCCATTTCATGAAAAAGACAAAAATCAGAGTAGGTATTATTGGATTGCAACCTCAACGGAGTTGGGCAGCCGTCGCACATCTGCCGGGGCTTCAGAATTTGCCTGATAAGTTTGAAGTTGTAGGGGTTGCCAACAGACGTTATGAAAGTACGCTTGTTGCTGCCAAAGAGTGTCATATTCCACGAGCCTTTCACAGTGTTGCGGAACTTGTCCAATCACCGGATATCGATTTGGTTACTGTAACAGTCCGTGTGCCGAACCACAGGATGGTTCTTGAACAGGCATTGGATGCAAAGAAGCCTATTTACTGTGAATGGCCATTGGCTGTCGATCTTGCTGAGGCAGAAAAGTTGGCACAGATAGCTGATCGGTATGGGGTTAGAACATTCATCGGCACACAGGTAATCGCCAATCCCCAGCTGACACTAATTCGTAATATCCTGTCCGAAGGGAAAATTGGTCGGGTATTCAGTCATTCATTGATTGGTTACGGTCGTATAAACGGAGCAGAAATCACTGATGAAGCGACAGAAAGCTATCTACTGGACAAAACAACGGGGGCAACGATGCTAACGATATCTGTCATGCATACCTTGGTTGCCTTGCAATATGTCAGCGGGAAAATTCAGTATTTTAGCTCCATGCTGGCAACGGCAAGACCCCGGATATTTTCTAAAGAACGCCAGGATTATGTGCCGATGACAGCCGCTGACGAAGTTGGCATACAGGGATTTCTGGAAAACGGCAGCGTTTTCTCTCTACATTACCATGGTGGAATGCCTTATGATGATAAAGGATTTTTTTGGGAAATCATCGGAACAGAAGGGACATTGCGGATTTCTGCGATATCAGGTGCTATCCAGATTGAAAACCTGAAAATCATGTGTTGCAGGAAAGGGGAAACCTCTTTTTCGGAAATAACCGTATCCGGGCAGGCGCTATCTGGTTTCGGCCAAGATTTTATTGCTGGCAATGTTCATCGGATGTATGCCAATATCTGGCAGGATTTAAAGATGGGCTCCAGGCTTGTTCCTGATTTTTCCGATGCTTTGGAATTACACAGGCTGCTGGATAAAATTAAGCAGGGTGCCATTAGGTAGAAAATGGAGCGAGGTCAAAAAATAAAAAACCGATGAGGGTTATAGGAAACAGCGCAGAAAGGAATAAATCGATGGAAACAGCAGTTATCGTCGGGGCTGGAAAAGGCATGGGAAATCATATTGCAGAACGTTTTGCCCGGGAAGGTTTTCGGGTTGTTCTCATAGCAAGACGGGAAAACCTTGTCAAAGAATATGTCTCTGACTTCCATGCGAAAGGCTATGATGTTTCTGGCATGGCAGCTGATGCTTCAAACTTCAGCCAAATGCACTCGGCATTTCAGGAAATCCATAGAAAATATGGTTCTGTAGAAGTACTTGTATATAATGCGGCCTTTGTGCGGGGAGGCGAAGTAACTTCTGTTTCAGCAACAGAATGCCTGCAACATTTTGCAGTGGATGTGGCGGGAGCAGTCTGTTGTGTCAATGAAGTACTGCCTTTTATGCGTAAACGTCAAAAAGGTGCCATTCTTTTTTCAGGTGGCCAGTTCGGTATCTTTCCAAATGCCAATCCGGATTTCGCTTGCATATCAATGGATAAGGCAGCACTCCGACAGTATGTGCAGATGTTGAATGAAGCACTGAAAGGAAGCGGGATCTATGCTGGTATTGTCAATATTATGGGAATAGTTGATTCAAATGAATACTTTTCTCCGGAAAGGATTGCGGATGCCTATTGGGAACTTTATACCGGGCAGAAAGATTTTGAATGCATGTATGGGTGATCATTCAGTATGCATACACGAAAACATGCATAAAGAATGAAACTGGATTTAAAAGAAAACCAGGGTATCCCTCGGCTTTTGTTATTGGTTCTGTCAGTAGTCTCTGGTTTGGCTGTCGCCAACAACTACTATAGCCAGCCATTGCTAAGTGCAATTGCTCAGGATATGCATATCAGCGAACTGGCTGCTAACCATATCCCGATGATGTCACAGATCGGCTATGCCTGTGGCTTGCTCTTTATCATCCCTTTGGGCGATCTTTACCGACGCAAGCGAATCATTTTAATAGATTTTGCCTTGTTGATTATCGCTTTATTGATATTCGCATCAGCGTGGCACGTTTATATCATCTATGTCGCTGCATTGGTGACAGGTGTCTGTACAGTCATGCCACAAGTATTCATTCCCATTGCTGCCCAGTTTTCAGAACCGGAGAATAAAAGCCGGAATGTCGGACTGATACTTGCCGGATTACTGACAGGTATTCTGGCGTCGCGGGTACTCAGTGGTTTCATTGGAGAATACTTTGGATGGCGGATTATCTTTTATATCTCTGCCATGTTGATGGTTCTATGTTTCATTGCCATTTATTTTACATTGCCGGATATTGCATCCAATTTCAGCGGGCGTTACAGCGAACTGCTGGGTTCTATTTGGGCGTTAATCAAAAAATATCCTCGTCTCAGGATTTCTTCAATTCGTGCTGGACTGGGATTCGGTTCTCTTTTAGTCATGTGGGCTTCCCTGACATTTAAGATGGTCAAAGCACCATTTTTTGCCAGCCAGGACATTATCGGTCTATTGGGATTGTGCGGAGTCGCTAGCGTCTTGACTGCCGGTTTGGCAGGGAAATATACCGACAGGTTGGGTGTCCGTAAAATGAACTACATTGGAAGTGGAGCCATCTTGCTGGCATGGCTTGTCATGTTTTTCGCGCAGGATAGTTATTTCGGCATAATCGCAGGAATTATTGTGATTGATATAGGCATCCAGTTGATTCAGGTCAGCAATCAGTCTCACGTATTGGTCATTGACCCTAAAGCATCCAACAGGTTGAATACAGTTTTCATGACCACTTTTTTTATTGGAGGTTCTTTGGGGACATTCTTTTCAGGAATTTGCTGGAATCAATGGATGTGGAATGGTGTTGTGTCGGCTGGAATCGGGATGGCAGTGGCAGGATTGTTGCTGACCGTTTTGACAAAAGAATGAGCAAGGGAATTTTCTGAAATGACTGTATTTGATGTCATGGAATAGGGTTGCAACTGATATTTGCCAAAAAATGTGGTAAATTGTTCAGTATCTTTTTTGTATATTATGCATTGTTGTTGATTAAAGATTAAATTTCTTTTATTTTCTTATAGAGAAAAGGAATTTTATTGCGTCGTATTCTAAACTTTGTTCCGTGATTATGTCCCGTTCGTGCATCGAAATCTATGTATATATAGCCAAGGCGTATAGCTTCAATGAATTTATTTAAATCAAATCCTGCTAACATTTTTATATCAGCGTATTTAAAATATTCTATTTTGTTTGTGCCATCATTAATAATTTTTGATTCGGCTGAAACATAAAAACAATTTTTCAGTTTTGTGCCTGCTTTATGAAATAAGTCATCAAATCCCCAGTAAGGAATATGATTGGAATCATATGAACTTCTTCCGTTATTTATCAACCATTTCTTCCAGTCAGAATTTTCACTCGATATGTCATTAAAGGAGAATGCTACCAGTATTTTCCTTTCATTGTCGTCAATTTTTACTGAAAAGCCTCTGGAAGAGGTTTCTAAATAATTAATTGTCTGACGAAAACTCTTTTCTGTTTTAGGGTATTTTTTGCCCGCTTCCTTATGTTTCCAGCCATAGTTTGAAAGAAGCCATGGGACTATGTTCAACGCTCTAGGGGATGGTTCTGAGTGGAATAATGTGACCAAAGAGTTTGTTTCTTTCCTTTGAGTTTTTAATTCCCATTCTGCAGCGTTAGGAATTGGTAAATTATTTTCTTCTATACCGAGCAAGTCTTCTAATGTGTTTCCAACTGCTCCAACATTTTTGGCCTTTCTACCGCTTTTAATCCAACCTTGTGACCTAATCTCTTTTAAAGCATCTATAAGAGTTTCCTTTGTATAGATTTTTGACATTCTTTAAGTCTTTCTTCTGATAAATCACAGTATTCCTGTGAGAGTTCAATTCCCACAAAATTTCTACTTAATTTTATTGCTGCTATAGCGGTTGTTCCGCTTCCCATGAACGGGTCTAGTACAGTTTTTGCATCCGTACTCCCTATGATCCTTTCTATCAATGCTACAGGAAATGGGGCAGGGTGCCCATTTTTCATTTCCTGAGTAAATTCCCAAATATCACCAACAGCATTAGCCTTTGGAATAAGTTTGAATTTTGGTTTGGCAATTAAATAGATAACCTCATAAGTTGGTAAAAAGTAACCCGCATTGAAATTAATGCCACCTTTTCTTTTCCAGATAATAATTTGCCTAACTGGAAACCCATCGACAATTTCATGCCTGTCCTGAATCAAACCACCTTGAACACGCCATTTATGATTATAAAATATAGCTCCATCTTCAGGAATTAATATCATCATTTCCGTCAAACAATCGCGTTGCCAGCTGACATATTCATCATATGGCATATTATCGTTATATGTTGCATAACCATTGACAAGTGCGGCATTTTGCCATTTACCTCCCCGCCCATCTTTCATTCCGTTGCCAGTAGAATTTTTCAAATTATATGGGGGCGATGTAACAACAAGGTCAAAAAAACCATCAGGAAATTTCTTCATTTCCGTTACAGCATCGCCACAGATGAATGTATTTAGTTTATCCTTCATTTTCTAGTTCAAAACCGGTAGGGAATCTCTGTTTGATTATTCAGATATTTGACCGTAACATATAACACCCGTAACATTTTCGGAACATGGCATCCATGTCTTTTGAGCAGAATGACAGGTATCAGTGTGTTCGATGCTGTATAATCTTTGGCTTTTCCCTGCTTACTTACAATATCACAGTACAGATGTGTTTCTTAAAGTATATTTCATCTGCCAGTTTTTTGTAAGCAGCGCGTCACCATCAGATCGTGACGTCGAATCCTTGGTTCTGTAATGTTTCAACACGGTTTTGTTTCGTCTATTGCCAACATCTTTTGTGAAAAATGGTATTTGGTTATGTGAAATTCAAAGGAAAGAAGATGCGTCTTCAAGGCCTAAAAAAACATCCATAGGGTCATGGCTATTTTACGGGAAAAACGGAGTGATACAGGTAAAATCGGCAGATAGAACAACAATGACAGATCAAACCATGAAAAACAGTAAAAGACTGACTGCTGTTGCTCCTATGCTCGATTGGACGGATCGCCATTGCCGATATTTCCACCGTCTGATCAGCCGCCATACCTGGCTGTATACCGAGATGGTGACAACCGGTGCGTTGATTCACGGTGATATCGCACGCCATCTGGATTTCAGTGAGGAAGAACATCCTGTTGCCTTGCAATTGGGCGGCTGTGATCCTGAAGAACTGGCAGTTTGCGCAAAGTTTGGAGAGAAATGGGGTTACGATGAAATCAACCTGAACTGTGGTTGCCCATCCGAGCGGGTTCAGAAGGGGGCATTCGGTGCCTGCCTGATGAAAGAGTCTTCTCTGGTTGCGCAGTGTATCAAGGCGATACAGGATGCCGTTTCCATTGATGTTTCTGTCAAGCACCGTATTGGTGTGGATGACGTTTGTTCTTATAGCTTCGTATGCGATTTTATGGGGGAACTCGCTGAAGCCGGGTGCCGTATTTTCATCGTGCATGCCCGAAATGCTATTCTGAAAGGACTGTCGCCCAAAGAAAACAGGGTTGTTCCTCCACTGCATTATGAAACTGTTCATCAATTGAAAAAAGATTTTCCTGATTGCCAGATTATCCTCAATGGTGGCATCGAAACGCTTGAGCAGGTTGCAGAACAGCTTGTATATGTCGATGGTGTTATGATAGGCAGGGCTGCTTACCATCATCCTTACCGGATGGCGTCGTTTGACGCCCGATTTTATGGCGACGATGTCCCAGTCAAAACGCCTGCTGAAATTGTTGAAGCCATGATTCCCTATATTGACCGTCAGCTGTCGCTTTATGGAGCAAGCGGACTGCGGTTACAGGGTATTACCCGGCATATGTTGGGGCTGATGACCGGATTGCCTGGAGCAAGGCGCTTTCGCCAGATTCTTTCAGATACTTCTAGGAATGATCCGGCTATTCTGCTTGATGCGCTCCAGGTTATCCACTTCTGATTTGAAATGGGGCAGACGCCTTGAATATAAATGGAAAGACCATGAAAGAAAAGATCAGCAAAACCAATGCGGCCAGGATGCTGGATAAAGCGAAAATCAGCTATCGGCTGATTTCCTATTCAGTCGATGAGAATGACATTTCTGCGGCTCATGTTGCGGAAAGTCTTGGGCAAAACATCGAACAGGTTTTCAAAACCCTTGTCTTGCATGGAGACAAGAAAGGGTACTTGGTTTGTGTCGTTCCGGGAAATCATGAAATCGACCTAAAAAAAGCGGCCAGGGTTTCCGGTAACAAACGGTGTGAAATGATTCCCGTCAAGGAACTTTTCCCGTTGACCGGCTATATTCGGGGTGGTTGCTCACCATTAGGTATGAAAAAAAAGTTCCCAACTTATATTCATACCACACTCAGGGATTTTAAAAAGATTTATGTCAGTGCCGGACTGCGTGGGCTTCAAATTGAAATTGCCCCCCAGGATTTGGTAACGGCATCCCAAGCCATTTTGGCAGATCTGACGGACTGATATCGTCTTGGAGCAGCCGGGTTAATATTAATTCGTATTATAATTATGGGCGCAGTTACAGATTGGTATCGTTTGGATCGCTTGGAATGATTAAAAGGAGATCTGCAATATGGATCGTAAAAGTCGGATTCTTATATTGGCATCAGCAACATTTCTTTCAGCTATAGCTTATTTCGCTGTCAGAAAATACCGTTCCTGGAGAAAGGCATCGATTGCTGTACTGGATGTTGATGCGGTCATTGAACGCTCATTGCCGGGTCGTGCGGCAGCACAATACCTGAGAACTGCAAAAAACATCCTCCAGCGTAATATTGAAGAAGTCAAGGAACAATATGCTGAACGAAGAGATACTCCTGAAGCCATCAGAGCTATCAATCAGGCAGAGGTATTTGCACAGCAACAGTCGCTGATCTATGAACGCAAGCTGAATGAAGAAATCGAGAAAATCATCATACAGGCTGTCAAGGTCTGGCTGGCTGCCCATAAAAATGTTACAGCCGTTGTTCCTGCCGACAAAATCCTAGG
>CAZWTQ010000016.1:16053-17343 GCA_964636975.1 uncultured Oxalobacter sp.
ATAACGCATCGTCAGACATTACCAGCGAGATCATTGCGAAAATCAAATGGCACAAACCATCTTTCCCGCCCATGCCACGCCCTAGGGGAATGGTATAATTAATCTTTCCCTGTATACCTGTCTTCCTGATACCCGCCAGATCAAGGAAGATGTTTTTTAGGACAAAATGTAAAACATCAGGATTCCTCTGTAAAGCCACAACCATCTGTTTGAAAGGGGAATGCTACTGATAAGCTTGCGTCTGTCCTGATATGGCGATGAGCCCATGGCCTGAACATGAAAAAACGAGGAGTAATTATTAATGAATATCTGGCATGATCTTTCTGCTGACCGCATTAAACCCGATGATTTCATAGCCGTCATCGAAATTGCAAAAGGTTCCAAAGTCAAATACGAGCTCGACAAAGATACCGGCATGATTGTCATGGATCGTATCCTATATACTTCCACTCAGTATCCAGCCAATTATGGTTTTATTCCAAAGACCTATGCAGATGATGGTGATCCACTGGACGTCTTGCTGATTTGTTCTGAAAATCTGATGCCAAACACTCTTGTACGTTGCTTTCCGATTGGCGTCATCATGATGGAAGATGGCGGGGACAAGGATGAAAAGATTATCGCACTTCCGTATGGCGATCCAGTCTATAACGGTTACAGGGAACTCAGCGATATTCCTGAACATATCGTTAAGGAAATGGCACATTTCTTTTCTGTTTACAAAGCTCTTGAAGGCAAGAAGACCCTGATTGAAGGAATCAGGGATCGTAAAGCCGCCGAAGAGATCATTATTACGTGCATCGAAAAATACGGCAAAGCGTTTCCTGCCAAATAATTACAAAAGCTGATTGAATGGAAACAGGAAATCCTTTCAAAGGGGTTTTCCTGTTATTTTTTCATGGGTAGAGGAGAAAAGCTACCTTAAATTTCAAACATGTCAGACCAACCCGTCTTGGATAGCCGAACGGCAAAAATCCTTCCGTGGATTATTGCTGTAGCATTTTTCATGCAGATGCTCGATGGTACGGCTCTCAACACTACGCTGCCTTCTATGGCTGTTGATCTGGGAACAACACCTGTTCATATGCAGAGTGTTGTTATTTCCTATGCGCTGACACTTGCTTTCATGATTCCGGCTTCTGGCTGGATAGCCGAGCATTTTGGGGCAAAACGCATTTTCATGGTAGCCATGCTCCTATTCACGGTTAGTTCCCTTGCCTGTGGGGTATCGCAATCCTTGACTGCCATCATTCTGTTCCGTATTGCCCAGGGTATCGGTGGCGCATTAAT
>CAZWTQ010000016.1:17353-24402 GCA_964636975.1 uncultured Oxalobacter sp.
TCAAGGCTTATCCAAGAGATCAGTTTGTCGATATTCTCAGTTTCATCACTATGCCAAGTTTGGGTGGTCCTCTGATTGGTCCGACATTGGGTGGATTCATGGTCGAATATCTTTCATGGCATTGGATATTCTTCATCAACTTGCCTGTCGGAATCATAGGGCTCATCGCTACTGCCCGCTATATGCCCTCACTCGATAAAACTGATAGCCAAGTACCGTTTGACTTATGGGGTTTCCTGATGTTTGGCAGTTTCATGCTTAGCATTACCATTGGTCTTGAAGGGATGGGAGAATTCCATTTTCCAGTCAGTATTACAGTTACGTTGCTTATCGCAGGAGCTATCAGCATTATTGTCTATTTTCTTTACGCCCGCAAAACAGCAACTCCAATCTTTGCGATAAGTCTTTTTCAGGTTCGCAATTTCAGAATCGGTATCCTCGGTAACATCTGTGCCAGGCTGGGAAACGGTGCCATGCCTTTCCTGACCCCTTTGCTACTCCAGATGGGCATGGGATATTCTGCCCTTCAGGCAGGAATAGCCATGATTCCAATGACTGCCGGTGCCATTGTTGCAAAATGGGTCGTGATAAAACTTCTCCATCGTTTCGGATTCAAACCCGTATTAGTCATCAACACCATGATGCTAGGCATTATGATCGCTGTTTACAGTTTGATAACTCCTGAAATGAATTACTGGGTCATGCTTGGCATATTCACTGTTTTCGGACTCATCAACTCTACCCAGTTCACTGCGATGAACACCGTCACACTAGTTGATCTTTCCCAGCAACAGGCAAGTAGTGGCAATAGCATGTTTGCCGCTGTACAACAGCTTTCGATGGGAATGGGGGTCGCTGTAGCGGCATCTATCCTGGATTATTTCATGGCGTCTTCCGGTTATCATACGGGGGGAAATACTGCACTCAGTGCCTTGTCCTCAACTTATATTTGTCTAGGAACTATTGCCTTTATTTCTACCATCTTGTTTGTCCAGTTGGGCAAAAGCTCAGTCAAATAAGGAAAACCGTAATTGGGTCTGGTTTGTAGTGTGTTGATTTGAGTGTGTTAATATAAGCTTCTCTCAAGACGATTCATCAGGTTTCCAATGGTAATTTTTCTGACCATGCTGGGAATGGGTATGGTGATTGGCTTTGTCGGTGCAGGTGGTGCAGGCGCTGTCATCGCCATACTTACCTTGGCTTTCCAGATACCAGTCCATACTGCGGTTGGTACATCCCTTGCGGCCATGATGTTCACGACTATCTCTGGCGCATTGAGCCACTTTCGTGAGGGGAACATCAATTTCAAGGTGGGAGTGACCGTCGGTATGGCCGGATTTGTCGGAGCTTTCATCGGAGCGAAGATTGCCACCACTTATCTTTCTGACAACAACCTGAAACTTTGTACGGCATCCATGCTTATTGCATCTGCTGTCCTAGTCTACTCTCGCCTAACCTGGCCTAACTTGCCCATCTTCCATACAAGGGGAGGACAAAGTGAACCTAACACCACAGGTGCAAAATTCTGGCCACTTGCAATCATTGCCGGTATCGGCAACGGATTGTTGTCAGGCACCTTCGGTTTTGGAGCCGCTCAGTTTATCCAGTTGACCCTGCTCATCTTTTTCGATATGGCACTTTTCCAGTCTGTTGGAACTACCATGCTGATTATCCTGCCGATCGCCATTTCAGGCGGTCTCGGTTATCTGCTGTCCGGCTTCCTGGATATGATGCTTTTCGTCCAGGTATTGCTGGGGTTGATGATCGGTGCCTATGTCGGTGCAAAATTCACCCGGCACGCACCACGGTGGCTCCTCAAGTGGGCCATGGTCATGATGCCCGGGTTAGCGGGGCTTCTGATGATTATCCTGAAACATTGAGCCAAATCTCTAGAAAACAGAAAACCCGTTAAACGCAAAATGTTTAGCGGGTCTGGATGGTTTATTGGGAAACAGTCAGGAGAGGTTATTATTCAGTTCCCCCTTTTCCGTTTTCTTTTCTTGGTGTTTTTCCTTCAACAAGTCGCGGATTTCAGTCAGTAGCTGGACATCGGCCGGTAGTTCAGGCGGAGCTTCTTCGACAGGAGTTTCTTCTTTGACTTCTTCTTTTTTACTCATTGCGACAAGTCGCATCATAATTTTGATAACAATAAAAATCGAGACAGCGATAATGAAAAAGTCAACGATGACCTGGATGAAATTGCCATAAGAAATCGCTATTTCAGGTTTGATAACCTTATCTCCCTCTTTGATGGCAGCCTTGATAATGTATTTCATATCCTTGAAATCCATGCCACCAATCAGGCAGCCAATAATTGGCATCAGGATATCTTCAACCAGAGAGGTAACAATCTTGCCAAATGCACCACCAATGATGACACCGATAGCCATATCGACAACATTGCCTTTAAGGGCGAATTCTTTGAATTCCTGTAAAAAAGATTTTGCTTCTTTCATGATGTATTTGTTGAAAAATTGGAATATTTTCGGATATCCAGCTTTAGACGATCCGTCATAGGCGAGACGGAAGATAAACTGACTGGACAATCCTAACATGTTGGTAACGAAAAATCCATTGCCAAGAAAAGCTATCAGGAATCCGTTTTTTCAAGTCTTACCACTTTTGCAGGAAGCAATTTGCAAAATGATTGCCGATGCTATACCTGTAATCCTCTTTCATGCTGAATGCTGAAATATATATCCAGAAGCAAATTAAGAATAAAGAGCAAAGTCGTCATAATATCTGGCATAAACGGGCTATAATCTATAATGTCAATTCTGAATGGAGAATAACCATGCAAGAAAAACGCTACATTCTCACGGCAACAGATATGTCAGACTGGGCAAAGTTTGCTGAAGCCAAAGGTGCTGAACTTACGAAATTTTTGGGAAATGCGGAAATGTTCCTTGTGAATGTCCAGGAGCAGAGTGGTCTTGATTTCTACTCCATACTTATGGCTGGCCAGGTTCTTACACAGGATCTAATTCGGAAAGAAGCGGAAAAGACTCTTGAAGAAACCGCCAGACGGCTTTCTGAAGAAGGTATCACCGTGACACCAATCATTCGCACAGGCAATGTACGGGATGAAATCAGGGCATTGGTTAAAGAAAAAAAGGTGTCGCTTCTGGTCATCGGTGCACATGGGCAGGGATATCATTTCATGCCGATTATCGGGAATACCCCGATAAAACTAATTCAGGGCAGTCGTTGTCCTGTACTCATCATTCGTCGGGAAACAGTACGCCCTTACAAGCGGGTTTTGATACCGGTTGATTGCTCAGAAGTTTCTGTCAACCAGGTTAAACAGGCCATGCCATTCATTTCAGAAGATTCAGAAGTCATTTTGATGGGCGTTTGTGAATCTCCATCTGCCAGTCGTTTGCGTTATGCCAATATCACGACAGAAATCCTCGAAGAATATCGTAAAAAGGTCAAGAACAAAGCCTCGGAACAAATCCATCAGCTAATGGAAATCCTTGGTTTACGGAGAAAATTCAGCGTTCAGGTTGAAATCGGGATTCCCCATCAAGTCATTCTTAGCTATGTCAAGAAATTTGATATCGATTTGCTGGTATTAGGCAAACATCCTCGCAATCTTGTTGAAGAATACCTAATTGGTAGTACCATCCATTATGCAGTTAATGAAGCTGAATGCGATGTCATGATTACGACGCCGGCATAAAATCAAAATTGTGTCAATCAAAAAAGGGATGCCGTCTCGGGGCATCCCTTTACTGTTTCCTCGGGCGGTTTTAATCCTTTTCGTTGAATGTATCAGGAACGTTATATTCTAGTTCATCGCCAGTTCTAGCACGGACAGCAGGGTAAAGTTTGTGTGAAAGTGATAGAGCAGAGCAATCATTAAAATCAAAGCACAATATTCCGCCAGATTGACAACTTTTCCTCAAATGTGCGGCTGGCATAGGCAGGCGAAGAAGAGGGTAATTGCAGTGTTTGATAGCCAGCATCGGCAAGTCGGGCGACATAAGCACCGGCAACCTTTCCGTTGAAACAAACCCTGGTCAGTAAAGGGCATTCACATTTTAATTTTGCGAAATCATTGGGAACTGCCTTGCGGATTCTGGCGTCCAAGCTACCTACCCGTTCGCACATCGTAATCACATCCCACAGACCGATACGGTACGAAAGCAGGCGTTGCAATCGGGTTTCATAATCAACAGAAACCAGGTCATCATCCAGTACCTTTGAAAGAAGATGCCAGAACTGGTTGCGTGGGTGTGCATAATACTGGCGTTGCGCTAAAGATTCCCGCCCGGGGAAACTGCCCAGAATCAGTGTGCGGATATTCTTCGACAGCACAGGAGGAAGACCATTCAAAGGAGACAGGGGTATCGGCTTTTGGTACATAGAGGAAATGAAAAATCAGGCTTTTTCTTCAATATGCGAATCATCTTATCAGAAAAACTTCAGACAGAAAGCAAAAGAAAATTCAACAAAAACGCCAATTTTGCACAGAAGGCATCATGTGGACTGTCTGATTTTAGTTTCCTTGTACAGGCATATTTCCAGAATTGTCCAATCTTTAATAATTCTATGCAAAATCATTCACTTACGAGTTGATTTTACCATATGGAACTTTCCAAAAGTGTGCAGAAGTATGTTATTTTTTATTGTGAGTAACGCACAAATGACGCACAGGAAGGAATGGTTAAATGGCATCAATCGTCTGATATAAGGATAAGTGGCGAGCATTTATCAACAAGCATGGGGTCAGGAAATCCGCTGTCTTCCTTACAAAGAAAGAAGCGAAAGATTGGACAGTGAGTATGGAGGCGCTTATTGCCGAGCGTTCTAGGGAGACAACTACTCCAAATATCCCGTTCAAGAAGCTCCTAGAGCGGTACGTTGACGAGGTTTCCATCACGAAGCGTAGCGAGCGATGGGAGCGCTTCAGGGCGGAGGCGATAGGAAAGATGCCGATAGGGGATGTTTCCCTGCCTGATTTGGATGAGACCGTCATCGCTACGTGGCGTGATGAGCGTCTGAAGTCAGTCAGTCCTGCTACGGTTAATCGGGAGTAGACGCTATTGAGCCATGCCTGCAATGTCGCCATGAAAGAGTGGAAGTGGCTGAAGTATAACCCGATGACGAATGTCAGGCATCCGAAGGGTTCGCGACCACGTGACAGGCGTGTGTCAGAGGAAGAGATTGAGCGGCTGAAGCTTTGCGCTGGTTACGAGAATGGCGTTCCTGTGAGCGTCATGCAGCGGGTTCTGCTGGCGTTCCTGTTTGCCATCGAGACGGGAATGCGGGCTGGTGAAATCTGCTCTTTAGAATGGCGTCATGTCAATTTGAAAAACAGGACGGCTTTTTTTGCCGATGACGAAGAATGGAACCAGCAGAACGGTTCCTTTATCCCGTGAAGCGATGCGGATTATCGGGCTGATGTCTAACAAGGAGGGACAGGTCTTTGGACTGGCGCCCGACCGTATAGCCGTGTTGTTCATGCGGCTGGTGCAGAATGCGGCGATTGATGACCTGCATTTCCATGATAGCAGACATAAGGCGGTTACACGGCTTGCCCGCAAGTTGAGCGTGCTGGAGCTGGCACGGGTTATCGGACACAAGAACCTATCCCAGCTGATGACATATATAATAGACGGCCGATGCTCTGGGCGCTTAAGCTGGATGACCTGACCGCACAGGAAAACCTGAACAGTGCTTTCAGGTGAGAAATGATATCTGTCGGCAATACTTTTTTTGTTTTTTTCACAAGAACCCAGAAAAAATTCAAAAAAATTTGACTTTTGCAGAAAAGTCTGCAAAAATGGGTGTTAATTTCTAAAGTGTGATACTGCGCTTAGGACAAAAGAAGCCTTGAAAACGATGGTTTTCAGGACATTTTTTATGTCTGAAAGACGGTATTTTTCATAGGTCATAGTCTTTCTTCTTTCTCTTTTCTCCTTGGTTAGTTGCTCATGTCCGGCTGTGACCTTCTCCCCTGAAACTGGCAGTCATTTATTCCGATTCTCTAAATAGTTCTACTATTTTATTGCAGAAAGAGTTATTGCAGAAAGAGGATATTCCTCGCTCCGAATGTGCCTGCCATGGCTCCAGTAGTTTCCCGTTTTTGGCTGGAGTCCGGTTTCTTTTTGTGTCACCTAGGGTATGTATTCACAGATAACAAGAGACGAACTGCATCGTTATTTTTTCCGTCAGTTGGCTCTTGACAGGTGGATTACATTGCCAAACGGGGTGCATTGCTGGATTGATGGTGGAGAGATAACCAGGGGACCGAGGGCGTTGCAGGGAAAGCATCTGCAAGACCTTGATGGCACAAACGGGATATCCATCCTGAGAGATACCGCACCCAAGACAGACGAGTATCAGAAACTGCTGGCGTCAAACCATGGTGACCATTACAGGACGACACGTGAATTTTTCAGGAAGAACCTGCAGGGCAAAGCCGTTATGACGGTCATTGACGGGGAAGAATGTCCTGTGTTCTTTACAGGCAGGACATGGCGTGAGATTAAAGGCGGATTGAAGCGTAATCCAGTTAAAGGTGAATTGATTGCGCACTTGCCGGATATCGTTGCAACGGGAGAATGTACAAGAGAACCTTTGTATCACGCTAGAAATGATAATACAAAAGAGGTTTTTTCTTTCAGAAAAATTATTAAGACAAAGAATGGATTGAAAACATCGATAGTCGATGTTTTAGACAGGGAGTATAGCGCACCCAATCCGACGGCTTACAGTCTTGTCCATGAGGGGTCACCTGATTATACCTACCGTAGTGCAAAACAAACAAAAAAGCCGACGACTGCGAAGGATGTCGGCTTCTTTGGGCTAAAGAGGGTTTCAGGGATAAGCCCGAGCCTTTCGATAGCTCTAGCATCCGATGTTGAATGCTTAGGAAATATTCTATCCAAAGAATATGAGGTTGTAAACATCAGAATTAAGGATTGATGCCACTGGTTTCAATGAGAATTATCCTGACTTACGATAATTAAGCTTGATTCAATGAATTTTGACAGATGAAGAATATGGCAAGACCGACAATCAAATGGGATGCTGACTGTGCC
>CAZWTQ010000017.1:0-7347 GCA_964636975.1 uncultured Oxalobacter sp.
CCCCAGCGAAAGAAATGATTTCCGGATCCCCCAAGACCTTCAGGATATCGCGGATAAATGAAGACGGGGTATTCAAAATTCTGTCAGAATAATTCATGATAAAGCCCGGTAGCGATGCTATTGTTCTCCGAAAATTATACCGCTGAAAAACCACTGTAAACACAATTATTCACCAAAAAACCGTCCCTATCATATGTCTGACTCCAGTCCTATTCATGACTGAGCACAACACACTTTCGTTTTTCACTGTTTTAAAACGTGACAAGACATAACAAAGTAGATATTCTTAGCGGATTTACCCGTATAGATCCTGAATCAGGACTATAATCCGATCATCAATCATCTTTCGGAACTTCCTGTCAGAAAGCTACATCGATACTTCATAAACACCATAGAAATCGCTGACACTGTTACCGAACTGGTGCAACAAACCTTTTAACTAATAGAATTTTCCTTTCGGTTCTTAAGTACATTTGACAATTCACCAACTATCATTAAACGCTTTCGATTGCCAACAGCATCTACCAACAGAAACGATATCAAAGGTGTCGTCCTTCAGTGTGACAACATCCACATTCTGGTAATGCCTCCTAGCAAAGTTTTCAAAGGGATGGTGTAGTTGCAGGAAAATCCCGCTACTAAAAAGATTCAAAGCCGCTTTCTGCTGACCACAGACGACACAGACTTCTGGTCAGAAAATCGGACATCAGGAAACATCATTAGTTGCAACTATACGGATTTTGCCGATAACACGTAAATATATATTGGATGTACAAAATCTGGATATCGAACTAATCGACCATATCAGTCCTTTTTCAACAGTTTATACTTTCTGTCCAAGACCATGACGGAAAGTCGTCTACGTGAAATCAAAACCCATTTCAGTGCAAAACGGATTCGGATTATACCGAAAGAAACCTGGCCTATTCAGAATGCGTCGGCAGAGGATAGAGGATGCACCGCTCAGTTCAAGAAATCGCATAACCAACTAGCCGCCTAATCTCCAATCGAATGAGTCACAGGGAAATCAGACTGATCAAAAATGCCCGTAGCCTATCTCATGCAAGGAGAAAAATCAAAGGAGTAGTCCCTGCCTAGATGCCCCGGATAAAAAACAGAAGACAAAACGGAAGGCTTGACATATATCCCACAGAAGACTTCTCTCGAATATCAGGACTGATTGACCTGATAGATATTTTATACTTTGTTTGCTGGGAACCGCTAGTGTTTTCATATATAGCGGGAATGAATGAAAACACAACCGTTCTGGTATCAAGCGATGAACAGGCAAAAATCATTAGCAAACATTAGCAAAAAACATCCATCAAATGCCGACACTCTTAATGCAAACTTTATTCCATATTTAAATATTTTTTGGACTGTTAACCGGAGAGTTTTATTCCTGTTGACTTGTTCCATCAGTATAGTTGATGGCAACGCCTGGTTGGATGTTATGAACAAAGACATTGAAGTGCAGTCTGCCATTGTCTTCAAGACTCCAAGCTTCCATCAATGCGCCATCTGCAACCAGATTATTTTCCTTGAAAACGGGTGTGACTCGATATAAGACATGGTTTCCAGTCTTTCGAACATATTCTGATACCTGATTTTCAAAAGGTAGCATTCCTTTCACGTTCATATACCGGGTACAGGTAATCAGATTCAAAGGATTGGCATTTTCTCCTGCCAATTGATACCCTATTAAATGACAGCGATTGTAAAGATATTTGCCGTCCACGAAACTATACTTGGTATACTGCCAACCAGTCGGTTTGATTTTTCCGATGGGTTTGCGTTTCTCTACCGGCATTACATCTTCGCCGACTCTTGCGAATGCTCTGCCACAGCGTCCCAATCTGTCCAGCCTAGAATATTCCTCAAATGATTGATTCATACCTTTGGCGATATCTGCCTTGGTGAACTTGGGCATATTGCCGTTAACAACAGTATGGTGCTTGCCGAATGAGGATTGATAATCTGCGCCTCCTGCCTCAGAAACAATGGCAGGATTAGGTGCCGTTGCTACTGTTTTTTTATGCTGAGGCTGTAGCTTGGAACATGCTGCAAACAAAAATATCAGCAGAATAGAAATTAGCTTTTTCATCAATTTATTGTATTGCCTAAAACCACTCATCTAGCAGATTGTAGACTACCCTCCCTTGTTGATAGTCTATCTCAAAATCTAATTAGTTTTTTACTATTTCTGCATTCCATTTTATACCATGACAACCATATGATACCGTGCCATACATTCTCCGTACAGCTTGACATATGATGAATTATCTAATCGGTCAAATTACCCCGTAATTGCTTTCAGTGCGGCTCTGATAGCAACTGACCATCGCTTACCAAATCAGCGACCCATGGCGAAATAACTGGTAGTGATACTCGTGTCTTCCTTTCTTTTGCCTTATCTTTCGGAACGCCATGCCAAACGTCATACCAAGCAGAAAGTATTATCAGTGCGGTAGCCCCTTTATTCGGCTTCCTGGTTTAATGCCATACTTCGAAAACCATTTCGCATTCATTTCAAGGGCATAACGAACCCAATTCTTGCTACAATGACTTGTCGTTGTCTTGGCTTTCATTTCCTCAATATTGACGATTTTGCCCTTGGCGTCGATGAATGCAACAGAAAGCGGAATATAGGTATTTTTCATCCACATACAGGTTTTCACAGGTTCCTTAAAGTCAAAGAGCATGCCACTGTCAGCCGGTAAGGATTTACGAAACATCAGTCCTCTTTCTTGTTCCGCTGCGGTCGATGCTACTTCAACCCGAATGGATTTACCTCCTGCTTTCAGTGTAATGACCCGCATAGGCAGTACCTCCTTTCTATTTGCGATGGTTTGTTTCCTGGTTGCTGTCGATTTCACCTTGGATTTCACCGTGGCTTTCGTTGTTGCTTTGTCAGGTGCTACTGTTTTTGCCGATGCCATAAAGGACACTATGAGTAATGCCAATACTATCAGCAATGATCTAAAACGGAAGTATCTAGACACAATCTTCTCCTTGAACATCGATCGGGGGAATGTTTCCATTTTACCTCAGCATACGGCGTTTTTTTCTGTCATGAAAAAGTATTAACTGAGAATCTTATGAAATTCTATGAATTTTCATGACGTCTCGCATGAAGATGATAGCATCGGGTAATCTGTATAACCTTTTTCGCCACCTTTATAAATGGTCGGAATATCTACTGCATTATAAGGCCCCCCTTGCTTTATACGGGTAACAAGATCTGGGTTGGCAATAAATGGGCGTCCAAACCCAATGGCGTCTGCTAACCCTGACCGAATGGCGGTTTCCGCTTTTTCAGCGGTATATTCACCAGCGTAGATAATCGCTCCATCATAAGTATGGCGAATTTGCTCTTTGAAATGGTCTGTCAATGCAATTCCACCGACCCAGCTGGGTTCTGCCACACTCAGGTAAGCAATATTCCTCTCTTTGAATGCTGATGCCAGATACAGAGCCATTTCTTCCGGCTGGTTTTCCTTGATGCCATTGATGTTAAAATAAGGGGAAATACGGATACCGAGCTTCTGTGGTGGTACCACTTCAAGCATTGCATCCATAACTTCAAGCACGATACGGGCACGGTTTTCAAGAGAACCACCATAACGATCTGTACGGAGGTTGGCGCTGTCTGCCTGGAATTGCTGAAGCAGGTAGCCGTTTGCCGCATGTTCCTCGACAAAATCAAAACCAGCATGTGACGCGCGCAAGGCAGAATCCCTGTATTGCCTGACAATGATTCGGATTTCATCCGCAGTGAGTGCTCGGCAAGGTGTACAAGGAACATAGGCTTGAGAACCATCCTGCTGGATAATGCTACACTTGGCATCTTGGACTTCCATAGCAGAAGGACCGACAGGTGCTCTGCCTTGATGGAAATATGCGTGCGATACCCGTCCAACATGCCAGATTTGTGCAGACATATGACCTCCCTTCCCATGCACAGCATCAACAATCCTCTTCCATCCTGCTTCCTGAGCATCTGTAAATAGTCCTGCTGAACCTGCGTAACCTTGTGCAGACTTGGCGATATGCAAGGCTTCCGAGATGATTAGTCCTGCTGATGCCCGCTGGGCATAGTATTTGACATTCAGGTCGGTCGGGATATTATCCGGCTCTGCAGTGCGACAACGGGTAAGCGGTGCCATGATGATACGGTTGGGCAATGTCGCATCGCCGATACGGATAGGAGTAAAGAGTTTTTCGACTGCCATAGCAACACCTCATGAATATATTTTGTCAAGAACCAGAAAATCGTTTCCTGCATCCTGTTTTTTCATTATACGCAATTCAGAGGTCGATTATTCTATTTTGCTGCCAACATAACTACTATCCCAATCTGCTCATGATTGCCGATATAATAAACTCTGTTGATGACCTTTCAGTTTTAAAAATTTCTGATGACTAAACCACTGATTCATTTTATCCATGGCAAAGAAAGTGGTCCACGGGGCACCAAAATCTGTTTTCTGACAGGTATTGCTCAAGAAATGGGTTATGATGTGGTCAGCCTAGACTATTCTGGCACGTTTGATCCTATAAAACGAGTTCAGATACTGGTTGAATCCTGTAAAAAACGTCCTCCTTATCTGCTTGCAGGTTCAAGCATGGGTGGATGGGTAGCATTGGACGCGAGTGCCGAATTGACTGCTATGGCAGGACAATGTCTGAAAGGCTTGTTCCTAATGGCTCCTGCTATTGATATTCCTGGTTATCCACATTACCGTATCGGCTGTGCAGGTCACACTATTGATATTGTCCACGGTTGGCATGACAGTCTGATTCCCTACACTCATGCAGTTAGATTTGCACAGGCAAATGGCTGTTCCCTACATCTGGTGGATGATGAACACCGCTTGAAAAACACGCTTGACCAACTGGGATTACTTTTCAGGAATTTTCTTGTCCGCATGGCATCGTCCTCCTGTCAAACAACTTCCTGACCATTCACCATGCATGATATCTGGAATCCTTGGCATGGTTGCACCAAAATCAGTGAAGGGTGCAAAAATTGTTATATGTATTATCTGGATCGGAAACGGGGAATTAATTCCCACAAAGTTTTTCGAACAGGGGCGGGATTCACTTATCCCCTCCAGAAACGTCGTAATGGACAATATGTCGTTCAATCTGGTGAAATGCTTCGGGTTTGTATGACTTCCGACTTTTTTATCGAAGATGCAGACCGTTGGCGAGAAGATGCATGGCGTATTATCTCTCTACGTCCGGACGTCTCTTTTTATCTGCTAACCAAACGCCCCCAACGAGTTGCAGGTTGCCTTCCTAAAAATTGGGGAGATGGCTGGGATAATGTTTTTTTCAGTGTGACCTGTGAAAACCAGCGCAGGGCAGATGAGCGACTACCGCTTCTGCTCTCCCTGCCTTTCAAACATAAAGGCTTTATGGTAGCACCAATGTTGGGTTCTGTCGATGCCTCCCGCTATCTGGCATCAGGGCAGATCGAACAGGTGCTCTGTGGGGGAGAGAATTATGATGGTGCCCGTCCCTGCTACTATGAATGGGTACAAGATTTATCCCGACAATGCCGTGAACAGAATGTCACATTCTGTTTTATCGAAACTGGAACAAAGTTTGTAAAAGATGGTAAGACTTATATGCTGTCAGACAAACGCCTCCAAAGTGTCATGGCATTCAACTCGGGAGCTTCTTTCCAAGGCAAACCAATCCGTTTTCATCTGCATGACGACTTTGGACTACCAATACCTGATGAACTGCTTTATCGACCGAAATACCGCCGATACTGTAAAACCTGTGCCAGCAGAATCATCTGCAACGGTTGCAGCAATTGTGGGCTTTGTGGACTAGACTAAATCGCCCTTCCAACCTTTTCAAACAACCAGCCCCAGTCTGAAGAAAGACTATTATCGGCTTATCCCCTATTTTTCAAAAACCTTCATCTTGTTTCAAAGTATCTTTGTCTGAATCTCCTACATTTTTATCTTCTTCATGTTCAGAATGCATTGCCAGCCGTTCAATTAGTGTCTTGGGACCTGTTTGTTGCGGAATGGGACGAGACGTCATGTAAAAAACACCAATGATGGTCAGAATGCAGATTGTCCAAACTGTCACAAGATCGCCAATAGAAGGTTCAATGCCATTCGGTGAGGAAAGAAAAGTTATTGCAGTCGAATGCAGGCAGAAATATCCCGGGAAAAACCCTACAGCAAAACCTAAGAAATGGGATACAAACTTGCGAGTGCCTTTCTTCTGGTTATAGGCATATACTCGCCACCAACAGACAATCCATACCAGAGCAGATATGATAAGAATAACAATAATCATATGCTCTCTTTCCCCTCAACCAGTGCTACCACCCCTCAATTCCTTCGGATTTCAGAGACCTGAAAACCTAAAGCCATTAAATAAACTCAAAACAAAAGATCTCGACCATCTGACACAATCCAGTATGTTTTACGCCTTGAATAATTTTCCTGATACCGGATAACAATCTTATAGCTTTTAAGAACACGGGTAAATATGCCATGTCTCATAGAGATATATATCATGTTCCATCGAGGTAATAGCCTGTTTTTCAAGAGGACATGCAACCATCATGATATGCCATATATCCATCCAGCAGGAAAGATCCTAGCAAACAAAAACCTGTTGGAAAAGCATCCCGTCCCAACAGGTTTCCATGGCTTTATTTTGGCTGAAAAGCAGAGATAATCAGAAATCAACCTTGTCTGGATGCAGACACATCCCACCACAATCCGTTAACGCATCGATGGTCGCTGTATCTTCTGCCGTCAGTTTGAAGTCGAAGACATCGATATTCTGCAGAATACGTGTCGGCGTTACTGATTTGACCAATGGCAATAGCCCCTTGTCCAAAACCCAACGCAGACAGACCTGGGCAGGTGTTCTTTTGATTTTGTCAGCAATTTTCATGATGGTCTGATTGACCAATGCATCGCCACGCCCCAAAGGACTCCACGCTTCAACTAAAATACCTTTTTGTTTGCAGAACTCGACTACCTCAGTTTGTTGGTAGCCAGGATGCACTTCGATTTGATTGATTGCAGGAATGACATCACATCTATCCAGCAACGGCTCCAGATGATGCGGCATGAAATTACTGACGCCGATCGCCCGAATCCTACCCTCTTTATAGAGCTGTTCCATGGCACGCCAGGTATCATAATTAATCTGCATCCAGGAATCAGGAAACTGTGTCTGAATGGCATGCCAATGAATCAGGTACAAATCTACAGCGTCGATGGCCAGGCGTTCCAGGCTCCGGTTGAAGGCCCGTTTCGTCAGGTTAAAGCCCTGGTCTTCATTCCACACTTTTGTCGTAATAATAAT
>CAZWTQ010000017.1:7357-24097 GCA_964636975.1 uncultured Oxalobacter sp.
CAGGTACAAATCCAGGTAATCCATCTGCAAATTCTGCAAAGTGCGATCAAACGCACGAAAAACATTATCGTAACCGCGTTTGGTATTCCACAATTTGCTGGTCACAAAAATCCTATTGCGGGAAATTCCGCTTCTACGAATGGCCTTACCGATACTTTCTTCATTCCGATAAGCTGCTGCAGTATCAATATGGGTATAGCCCGCCTGTGTGATAGCATACTTGATTGCCTCTACTCCAGAAGCATCATTCGGCGTCTCCCAAGTTCCAAACCCAATGACGGGAATTTCAACTCCGTTGTTCAGTTTATAAGTCTGCATTTTTTGTCCTTGCTAGATGAGCCATTACTGGCCTGAATTGTCATATACGAAGTATTTTGGAATTTTACCTGAAAACAAGCAAGACTTCCGCTAGGGGTCTTTGAATCTTTCGAAACCCAAGCTTTATCTGATTGACCCACAATCCTGCTTTTTTTCTTAACGTAAATTTTGATACAAATATGACTACTCTTCCCTGACCATTCTTGCAGACAGAAACACGCCATTTGTCATTTCTTTTGGTTATACTTACCATATTCTTTACTTCCTATAAATGTTACAGCCAAGTTTGGCAAAGATTGTTTGGCTAAATCCTTATACGGCATTAATTCTGACGTAATTCAGTAAATATTTATACATTTTTATGCGTATTTTTAGGATACCTTGTGGAGTTTGCTTTTTTCGTTATCTGAAATTTATGCTTAATATTGTAGATATCATCATATGTGTTGATATGATGATATTTGGAAGCGAGACTTATGATTGTTACGATAGCATGCACTCAATGGGAAATCGGCAAAACAGTGGATGTCTTGCAGGAAGGAGCGATACTATCAGAAAACTGTATTTGTATTGCCAAACACTGGATGAACAGCTTTAACAGCTTTGGTAAAACATCAAAATGACGACGGCAAATACGATGCCTCAAAACCGGTTTTCTAAAAAGAGAGGGAAAAATGGTTTCCAACAACGATATGACTACTTCCATTGCTGACAAAGGAAAGGCTTCTTCCGGAACTGAACGAGAGAAAATGGTTCAGATTCCCCTGAGGTTGTCAGCGCAGGGCTGTTGGCGGATGTGCATGCTGCTGCCAGAAGATTGAGCATTTCTCGAGCTGCTTATTTCAAAGCATCTGTTTCCACTGTGATAACCAATGGCATTACATTAAAATAGGCAAGCTTTATCCAGATGGACTATTTCCACCATTCTCCCTTATCCTTACGTGAAGCGGTCTTTAGCTTTGCCTTTGAACAATACGGCACAAGCCCTGAATTTTTATGGCGTGATGCACCTGATACAGGCATCCTTCGACATACAGATAACCGAAAATGGTTTGCCGCTATCATACGGGTGAAACGTTCCCGCCTAGGACTGAATTTATCTGATGATTCACTGGTGGATGTGCTAAATGTCAAATGTCCTTCTGAACTGATTGGTTCTTTACGGATGCAAACAGGTATCCTGCCTGGTTACCATATGAATAAGCAGCATTGGATATCTATCCTATTGGATGGTTCTGTGCCATTGGAAGAAATCTGTGGACTACTGGACATGAGCTTTGAACAAACTGCCCGGATAAGGCGGTCAATTGAACATTCTTCCAAACCCAAACGAGTTATCACTGAATGGCTGATTCCTGCCAATCCAAAATATTACGATATTGAACAGGCTTTCAGAGAGCAAGACGAAATCCTCTGGAAACAGGGACGTAATATCAGTATTGGCAATACGATTTTCCTGTATGTTGGGGCACCGATCTCTTCCATACTTTTTCGCTGCAAAGTAACCGCAGTAAATATCCCGTATGACCATTCTGATGAATGTGTACGGATAACTCACGCCATGCGCATCAAACGCTTGCAAACATACCAACAAGGGGAATTCTCCTTGATCCGAATGCGCGCATTAGGTGTTTCAACGGTACGGGGACCACGTAGTTTGACAAATGGTCTGCGCCATGCTTTGGCAAAAATCGAGCAGGACAACTAATCGGTATTTTCCAACATCAGAGTTTCATGTTGTATTTCAGGCGGAAAAGCCCTGCCGGTTCTACTTCAGTGATTGGTTCACGGATACCTGTCCACTGACAGCCAAGTTTTTCATAGAATTTCCGGGCACCGATGTTCTTCTCAATGACCCAAAGGTCAATTGCCAAACAATGACGAAGGCGAGCTTCCATGACTAGATCTGAAAGCATCTGTCTGCCAATGCCTTCCTTTTGGAAAAACGGATCAATGAAGAGTTCATAAAGATGCATAATCCTGCCATCGATCTCCCTGCGAAGCATCCCCTTGATGATGCCATCATCATAAACATAGACACCGTCTAGTGCATGAGCTTTCTTGAGCCGTTCCACCTCTTTGCAGACCTGCATGGCGTTGAATGAAAGAACATCATTCTCAAAAATTGGACGATATGCCATCCGCTTAGTGAAAATAAGTATTTCGGCTACACGCGGAATATCCCTGAGTTCTGCTTTTCTCATACTGATGATCTGCCTGGTCGGATATGAAATAGTGCGGAAAAGGTTTCTAGCATTCTAGTCCCATTTCAGAACATAATCACCCTATATTCCAAAAGATCGGAACTACCTCGGTCGGGGAATCATATCAACAGCGTAACGTGCCACAGTCTTTAGCATAACTGCATCTACACCATCATGCGCCTGGATGGAAAGCCCTTCAAGGAACGTATTGAGTGCAACTGCCAAGGCATCAATATCAACATCCATGTCCAGTTGACCATCTTGCTGTCCCTTTATCAACCGTTTACGGAACCAATCATAACCCTCAAGACGCAACTGGCGAATGGTTTTTAGGATTTCTGTTTCCGATGCGCTGATATTGATGGCTGCCAATACAACCATACAACCGCATGGAATTTCCTGTGATGTCAGGATCTCTGCGGAAATGACAAAGAAATCCTGGATGGCTTTTCGGAGATTAGGCTCAAAAAACATGTTCCGCCAGACCTCACTCCAATATGTAGTTTCATAATAATTTACCGCCTCAAGAAAAAGGTCTGACTTGCTACCAAATGCAGCATATAGACTAGGCTTGTTAATCTGCATGACATCACAGAGTTGAGCAATCGAAGTCGGCTCATACCCCTGCTGCCAAAACAGGGACAATGCTCCCCGCAGGGCTTCTTCCCTGTCAAATATTCTGGGGCGTCCTCTTTGTTTTTTCGGCTTTTCAACCACAGTATGACATTTAGTGCTGAAAAATTATGTACCGACCATTATTATATTGTTAAAATATTTTTGTACTGAATGTTATATATTTATTTTATCGAAAGGAAAATCATCATGGCAAATATCAAATGTGTCCCAACCTCTGAATATGAAGCAGTAGTTGTAGCAGCAGGAAAATATGTTGAAGGGCTTCGCCAAGGCAAGGTAGACATTGTTGCTGAGGCATTCCATAAAGATGCCATCATGTATGGTTTCACGGTAGATGGTCTACTGGGTGGTTCTATCAGAAACCTTTACGACTTTGTGAAGGAAAACGGTGCAGCACCTAACATCAAGACTCGTATCGATGTACTAGCGATCACACCAACAACGGCTGTTGTCCGGATTGATATGGAAAATGATGCTATCAATGCCGATTACAATGATTATCTGACTTTCTTGAAACAGAATGGAAAATGGCAAGCTATCGCCAAGGTCTTCCATATGTTTGAAAAATAATCAGAAGTAGCAGGAAACCCTCTAAACCAAGCAGAATGCTGTTATGAAGAAGCTAACCACGGTATTGACAGGACTTTCCTTCATAGTTTCTCTCAATGGCTGTATGAATTACCAACCTGAAAAACGTACGGACGGGCATATCTCAGGAATCCAGACAATGGATATCAATAAAGTCAAACCTTTTGCCTATGGTCCTGTGATTGCCCGTGTCGATGTAATCTCTGGTAAGCCAGAATTCCGAATCTGGCAGTTTGAAAAAAACGGCGACATCAAAACTGGGATCTGGGAATCTACACCAGGAAAATGGCACTTCAAGAATGCGGAAAACCATTGGGAATACTGTCGCATCATCGAGGGGGAATCTATCATCACAGAGGATGGAGGCGAACCACACCATCTGAAAGCCGGTGATAGTTTTATCCTGCATGAAGGATTTTCAGGTACTTGGGAAGCAGTAACAACCACCCGAAAAGATTATGTCATCCGCACCCGTTGACCTCCTACTGTCCTGATTAAGATATAGCCAGATTGATGATCACTATCCCACAGATTTTTCTGCTTAGATGGGTTGATATCATTCTCGTTTTTTGCCCTGTGCTCTAATCGGGGATGTTGCTTGTAGTACAAAAATTCTACAAGATCTCGACTTTGAGTATTTGGAAGAATCTACGAAGGCAGGCTCCCTTCATAATCCTGATCTTGGAAACCATACCAAGGGGGGAGGACAGAAAATTAGGAGTTTTTGTGTAAAAATATATCGAGTTAGCCGAGCTAGCATCCGAACTTCAGACGATAGAACAAGAACAGATTCCCGTTTTCATTTTTGGCAATCTTGACAAACACAGCTATTTACAATCTGGATATGACCACACCAACATCTCGTTGCCCTATTTGAATATTCGGTTCTGGCGAAATACAAGATTGTCCGACTTTTCCCAGCCCATAAAACCGATAACAATGCTGACTGAAACAGCCAGCATTGCCTTTCTGACGGTAATTCAGATGATAAATTAGCTTTCCCCTGTTTCCACAAACTCAGGATCGTGCTTTTTTTGCAATTTCATCGGCTTCTTTATCTGCACTACCTGCCAATGTCCCTTTGATTGGGGTTCCTTCCATGACAGTAGCTTTTGGACAAACCTTACGGAGATCATCAACGCTATGTGCTACCCCACTGCTGCCATGTGTATTGAATGGAATGATTGTGATATTGTCGCAACCGGTTTTTTCAAGGAAGCTAAAAACTGCCATCGGCATGGTGCCATGCCAGATGGGATATCCTAGAACCAAGGTCTTAACTGGTTTCATATCAGGTAATGGCTCCTTGAGTGCAGGTCTTGCATTTTCTGCCTGCTCCTTCTTGGCAACCTCCAGCATTTCTTGGAAATTATCAGTATAAGGTTTGACAGTTTGAATCTGATAAGCGGGCAGTTTCAATCTATCACTGATTTTCAGCGCAACCCGCTCTGTATTGCCAACCTCAAGCGTTTGGATACCCTGATCGGTATGATTCTGTCCCCTTCTTGAGAAATAGGCAAGCAAGATACCGTCCTTGCTGACATAATTGGACGATACGGCTACTGGTTGGCCAGCTGCTTCAGACTTAGTTGGCACTACTTTCTCTTTCGCGCATCCTGTCAATGCAAGCAACATGGCTCCAAAAAGCAGTGCAAGACTGGTTTTTCTAATTGTTTTCATAAGAAATCCTTTCTGTAAATAAACGACTCTCAAGGAAACATCATCGATGATATCAGTATCGGGATAGACCGATCCATCATACAATACCTGTTCATTTCCTGCCAACCTTATCCCCTGTCTCAAAACTGACTTGATTCCCTATTAGATTACACGATCTGTTATAACCTCTTCTCCCTGACTGACATTTACACTATGTCTGAGCATAGCTTCAAAAGGACTATCCTGCTAGTTATCTGCGTTGCTTTTCCGTTTTAAAAACTGTTTCAGTGACTCCCATATTTACACTGATTTTTCCAACATCAGTCAGTTCTTTTTACGTTTCGCCCGCCCTGTAAGGATTACTATGTCCTACATTCTAGCAGACATCGATTATATGGAACCGCTCGGTGTGATACCGGCAACAGCAATATCGGTGGCGTATTATATGGTCACTTTTCGATTGTTCAGTTTCTAGCTTTGTTGTTCTTCACTCTAATTACGTTGACTTTTTGGCGACTCGACCCAAAAATCTGGCACTAATCTTGCTTATTTTCTTTATTGATGCATCTTAAGGATTGTCGACTGTTATAAAAATAAAATATATTTGGCAGGCAAATGACTGTCACTAAAAAATCGTCTTTTATTAAATAAATCTGCATGATATGCTCTGATATAGCGAATTTTCATCGTTTTTTCTGGAAATAGTCAATTTTTATAATTTTTTATTTGACACTTATTTAATACATTATTACTGTTATAATAGATAAAAAGGAACATGATGACTGAACGTACTTATACACTGGATGAGCTCTGTAACCTGACAGGTCTACCCAAGCGAACCATTCGGTATTACATCCAGATAGGATTGATTGATCGACCTGAAGGTAAAAAGCGGACGGCATTTTATCTGACAAAACACTTGGAATCGCTTCTTAGGGTGAAACGTCTGTCTGCACAAGGTATGTCTCTTGAGAAAATCCGGACAAGTGGCGATGAAATCTCACAGAAGGTATTGAAACCTCATCATCAACCAGGCGAAGTACGTTACTGCTCACATATTTATCTGGCAGAAGGTATCGAACTGGTTATTGAGCCCAATTCCAGCATGCTGAACCAATACCAGATGAGACAATTCATCATGGACGCTTTAGAGGCTCTGAAAACTCTCGAGGTTGAACAGAATGAAAAAGCTGAAGGATAACAATAGAAAGGGAAGGAAATTATGACCATCTGGAAAGAAGGCATGACTGACCAAAAAGGAAATGCTGTCGCATTGAAATCCCTGTGTTGGGAAGGAACTGCCAATGACTTGGTTCTGACCATGAAAACAAAACTTACCAAAATGACACATTAGAAAACATCGAAGCGGTTTACACGTTCCCTGTTTCATGGAATACCGTTGTGTCTCGCTTTGCTGTCGAACTAAATGGGAAAAAGCTAGTCGCACAAGCCATGCAAAAAAAAACAGGCTGAAAACAGATATGAAGATGCCATTGAATCCGGTGACACACCTGTGATGCTAGAATATTCCCATGATGGTTTATGCACAGCTAATCTGGGCAATATTCAGCCTGGAGAAACCGTTTTTGTTGAAATTGAAACAGTCAAGATTTTGACCTGGAACAACGGAACGATCCGTATCACTATCCCTACAGTGATCGCCAACCGTTACAGTCCAAATGATCCCCAAGGTAACCTGTTACCACATCAAGAGGTATCCACTAATTTTCTAGCAGAATATCCAATGGATTTTCATCTAGAGCTAAAAGGTCTACTGATGGATGGTGAAGTGGATGTCCCTCTGCACACTGCCCGCATCGAAAAGACCCTGACAGGCGTAACCATTGATTTGAAACGGGCATTTGCTAATAAAGATATCGTCATTGTCATCAAGAACCTCCAGACGATCAATAGCATCGTCTTTGCATCTGACCCTATCACTGAAAGACGTTGGGCAGGTTTTTGCTCCTTTACACCGAATCACAAAACCCTGACAATCAATCCGGCAAGAATGAAAATTTTGGTGGACTGTTCCGGCTCGATGGAGGGGTTCTTCCATTGAACTGGCAAAACGTGCGTTACAGTCATTGGCAGATAATTTGACAAACGATGACATCATTTCCTTATCCTGTTTTGGCTCACAAACAGAGCATAAAATTAAGAATCCCAGTCCCTGTAGCCGTCATTTCATCAGGCAGGACTACAAACCGATGATTGCTGACATCAGTGCCAATATGGGTGGCACCAATATGGCTGAGGCATTGAAAGAAATCATTAAACTGGGGATAGGGATATTCAATAAATATACTGCTAATATTCTTATGATCACTGATGGAGAAGTTTGGGAAGTTGATCGTCTGATTGACATCGTCCGAAACAGCAATCACCGTATCTTCATTATCGGTGTCGGCATCGCCCCAGGGGAGAATCTGTTAAGACACTTGGCTGAAGAGACAGGAGGTGTCTGCGAAATGGTTTTGCCAAATGAAGATATGGTTGAAACCGTTTCCCGTATGCTTGCCCGCATGCGACTTACCCAACTGTCTGACATTGCCTTAGTATGGCAAGAGCGGTCTGTATGACATTCCCCTATCCCGAAAAACGCCTACCTGGGAGAAAGCATCACAATTGGCGCCATTTTTGACAAGGCACCGATCTCCCCTGTTTCACTCCGTTGCAAGCTGAAAAATGATGTGATTACTGTTAATGCTGACAGCCACATCATTCAAGATGACAAGCAACTGGCAAAGGCAGTCATCAACAGCCAGATCAAGACATTGACTGATGATATGGCACAGACTGAGCTGGCAGCTAAGTACAAACTGATTGGTGAACGGACTAACCTGATTCTGGTGCATGAGCGTGATATCGACAAAAAATCCAGTGGAATGCCTGTACTTCATAAAATTCCTCAAATGGCAGTAGAAGATATTCCAATGGAATCTGTACGCTTGCGCTTGAGATCTGCACCTTTTGTTGACACCTTCTTTTATCAAGAGGAAAAGCATGATCTTATGCCGATGTTTAGCAGACGTAAACGTCAAAAACACATTGCATGGGAAGACATTATCAATGCCTTGAATCATGTTGACTGGCATGACAAAACAGCATTACTTGCAATCATTAATCAATTGCCTACCAATGCCATTCAACTGCTGAAAAATAATGGTGTTGATCCCCATATAGACCCATTCACTGCCTTGATCTTGCTTGCCGCATGGATGATCCATCCTGCATCATCCATTGCATCCCATTCTTTGATACGTCATGTTTCTGGTGCGCTGGACAAAATGCCGGAATCCCTCATTAATGACGTCCGGGATGCACTTGACAAACACTTTCCCGGATATTCTGGAAGTTTACGAGGAAACTGATGGAAAAGGTGTTTTGAAAACAATCATTATCGAAACACCAATAAAACAAATTCTATTTCTGGAGAAGAACTTACATCATACCGGGAAAATTAGGGAGCAACTTCTGTGCTGTAATACTGCGTACGGTGTAGAAAACCTACGAGGAACTCCAAAACGGTATGGGCTGATCCAAACACCATAAGCTACCAGATCAGTTCGTATCAAGCATCATCCAACGGCGTGTTACGGATTCAGGCTTCTGATTTTCTGCCCTATCCTATCCTCGTTGTCTTTCTGTTCCGCACCGTTATTATCTCTTGCATTGAACTCATCTGACTTCTTATCAGCTTTCCAACTTTCCGTAGCGTTCTGGTCTCCCTGCACTGTTTCAGGATTTGCCGATTGACCACCATCCGAATTCTCGACCACGATAGGTTCAGTCTTCATGAGGACACGATTCGAACGGATGTCTGTCCCGACAATGGTGTAAGTAGAACGGATGATATCGCGAACACCATCATGCTCTTTGATGCTGTCAACAGACCAGCTCCTGCCTCCCTTGGCAAATTTCCAAGTCTTCTTGCCATCACTTAGTTCTGCCATGGTTCCAGTACTGCTTGTCAGGACACGGAATTCATTTGGTGTATTAGCATCGACTTCGACTGTATAGACATCAATGCGCCCTGAACCTATAGTACTGTAAGCATAGACATAAAGGTTGTAAAGACTTGAGCCTTTGATAGGAACTGCATTGACTTGCTTGAATTTCATGCAAGCATTTTCTTCGATCATCCAGCAACCATTTTTATACATTCCTTCGCCATAATATTCATCGAAGATTTTCTGCGCGATCCGCCTCTGATCTTTGTCCGTCAGGATAACAGCCTTGCTATTGACAGGCTTACCTTCGATGTTTTCCCCTGATTCCCAGAAACTGCCCTTGAAAAACCAGCCAGTGACAATGATGGCAACTAGAATAGCAACACCCCAGAAGACTTTTTTCATGGAACTGACGCCAGTATCATCGCGATCCCTATCGCCACTCCGATATGAAAAGGAAACTTGTTTCCTCGCAGAAGATACCGACATAGCTGTAACTGGTGTGGCAGATACGGATTTTTCTTTCGAAACTGATACAGAACCCTGCGTCATCGACCAACTGGATGGAGAAAGCTGTGTAATTGGTTCTGACACCGATTCTTTCTCTGTTGAAGCAGCTAATTCTGACTGGACATAACCACTTGGTACGGGAATAGCACTGTCGGCAATATTGATATCTGTAGAAATCCCTGCAGCAATGGCTAATTTTTCAATGCCTACCGTTCTAAGATGTTCTAGATCCTGTCGAGCATGTTCATGATTTCTGTCGGCTGCTTTGCCAAGCCAGATATAAGCCAGACGGATATCTTGTGATGTCCCAATACCATTGAGATAACGCATACCAAGCCGGTACTGAGCACCCGCATCACCCTGCGATGCCAATTTGTAAAGACGATATAGTTCCAATGTCTGCTTTTCCATGCTGTCTCCATCCGGTCTTTCTTATCTGCTCTTCCTAACTTGTTCTATATCTTAAGACTATTTCATGAATCAATAAGTAAACGGATTCCTCACAGGGACAACATATTCACCGACATCCTTTCGAAACGCAATCTGGATACTCTCTCCCTGCTTTTGGGAACCGTTTCGTATACCATTTACTGTCAAACGGATGGGATACATACCGTTACCATGCTCTTCAATCTTGATGGTTCCTTTAAGGTTAATCGCCTGACGAGCATTTGCAATATGACCATTCACATGCCCCAAATCAAGCATTTCAAAGGAAGTCGGGATATATCCGATGTTCTTGATGTTCCCTTCAATCTGGGTAAACAGGATAATGCCAGAATCGGTCTCCCCAAGATTGTTGTTTTCAATTTTCCCTTGCCATCCCCAAACATCCTCTCTGCCAAACTTGACAAACTGCCAACTCTCTGGTGGTTCATCACCACTACCTGCGGTGACAAACGGGCTTTTGGCAACGGTGATGTAATTGAAACCAAACGATGGTTCAAGAACAAACATCCCAATAATGCCATCGGCTATACTACTGTCACTAGCCATGCGACCTGTTGCCAACACGTAGATACGAGCTCCTTCCAGAGTCTTGACAGCGTCCACTCTATTGACCTTGAAGCAGAACTCCGTTCCACCACTTCGGGACAGCCAACAACCTAACTTGGCATCAAAACGACCGTAACTACTATCCATGAGATCCTTGACCATGCCGTTGATTTCTTCTCGGTCAACACCAACTGCTCCACCCTTTGACGTATGGATATGAATAGCATTGATAACATTTTTCATCTCGCTGTGTGTCTCAACAAAACGGTCGAAACGTCCGATACAATGGCCGATTCCAATAACCATCACAAAAACAAGGACACCACCGAGGATGGTACAAATCCTATGAAACTGTTGATTTCTGAACCCAATGATGAATCGGTCAATGAGCCCTGGCTTTTCATGATTGATGATAGTATCTTCAATCTCTTCATTTGCTTTTGAGGCAAGCAAGTATTCTGTACCAATGGAAATACCTCCAACGCTCCCTGTACTAGCTATGAAGACATAAGGCGGAACAGGCTCCATATAGCGAGCTTCAGGCACATAACCGGCTAGCTGTCCTTCTGCCGGCACCGGATGCTCATCAATCAGGTATTGGGTACCACAGGACTTCCCTCCTGGTTGTACAGGTCTTGGTTGGTAGTCTATGCGAGGAAATGGCGTATAGTCTGGAACCTGCAAATGGACTGGTAACGGTTCAAGTTTAGTTACTGTTTTTTGATCCTTAGCCAGGATACGCTCCAGATCTGAAGCAGGTGCTGAACTCTCTCGTCTAGGCTGTTCTTTCTGCTCTGCTAGCCATTGATTGATCTGCGTAACATCCAGTAAGGAGGCTTCATGTACCCATTGGAGATCACGGACAGCCTCTGGATAGCCTGCTGATGCTGACTTAAGCAACCACATTTTAGCAAGCAGGAAATCCCTATGAATGCCAATACCGCTCAGGAAGCAGAACCCTAATCTATGTTGTGCTTCTGGATTACCGTTTTCAGCCTGTTCATACAAACGAAGGAAATCTGCTTCCGGTGTGTTTTCTATCTGATGAGTTTCCACTTGAATCCTGTTTTCAGTTTCTATTCCGCTTGAACGGATTGGTAATATGGCTATTATCAGACTGAGACTGTACAATGTCGGCCTTCCTGGAAAGTTTCAACTTTCTCTTTTTCCAGTTTGACCAGGCTATCCATACTCCGATGATAAAGACAACTGGAGTTACAATCATATCCAGACGGTGATACCGCATCCCGCTAACAGCACCAACCAGTCCTGCGATGCCTGCAATAACAATAATATCAAGCCAGAGTGGACGGACAGCGATTTCTTGCTTACGGCTTATCAATCGCCAAAGCAAATAACCTAAAAACCAAATACAGAAAAACAAGAATGCACGGAAAAAACCTTTTGCCAGTGCATTCATCACGATATTGAGCATTCAGAATACCTCTAGCTCAAGTATAGCATCACCAGATGGTTCATCCGTGAAACGATTTTTCGAGAACACACTTTCTGACAGGACAAATGTTGTGAAAAAAGCAGTGCTCTCTCTACCCATCGGATATTCTATACAGAAATAGCTATTCTAAGATTGCTCATCAACTTTTTTCAACTCAGTATCTTCTTCATCTTCCATATCTAACACTTTTATCCTTTTCTGTGGTAATCCTTCTGCTTCAATACGCGAAAAACACTGTTCCAGCCAGACTCTTGTAACTTTATCTGTGTCGATGCTAGACAGAGATCTCCTCAACAGTCTGAGCAACCGTTTTAGCATGGCGTTCCAATATGGTGGCCATTGATTGGTTCCTGACCATCGAAAGTGTTTGGATAGGCTGAATTGGATGTCCAATGACCATTGCATACTATCTGGGTTTTCTGATCCTTCATATTTTTTCGACCATTCAAGCAATAGATTGTCTTTCAGCAGTTTCTTGGCAAAAATATTCCAGCGTTTCCCATTGATCCACAAAGCAGGACGATTTGGGATGATGACATCCCGGACAGAATGATCAACAACTGCCATGATAACTTTATCAATTGGGTATATTTCCACCGTTGTGCGACCATTAATAGCGTTACCAATGGAAAGGCAGAAATGGGAAAGGCTTTCTGCCGAATAATGGGGACGGTTCCGACCAAAATTTCTCTGACATCGGTGACACCAGTATTCACAGGAATTTTCTTTCTTCTTCCCTTTCTTGATACGGACACGGCCTTTTTCCACTTCATTGAATAGTTTCTCAGTGAACATATGCCTGCCCCATCGATTTTCGGCAATATGTTTACTACCACATTTTGGGCAGATAATTTTTGTCATTTCAGCTCCAATGGTTGTTTCCGATCACGATAGTTAGGGAAATATTTTTCCCGAGTACCCTGACATCCTACAAAGACCATACCCCAGACCAGATATAGAGAAGGTTTTGTCATGACAGGATTTTTGAGGTATAACACTTTCCTGTCTATCCATCCAGAGAAATTGAGATGCTACCACAAGTTCCCGAAAAACTGATTTATCAGGACAAGCGATGTGATTTGCCATCTGAACAGCCCTTGGAAGTTTGGTTTAAGATTAATGGAAACCGTCCCAACTTTCATATCCCGCACACTGCCTTATGGCGTGGCTATGTCGGAACATGGGAATTAAAAGACGGAAAGCTTTTTCTCGCAGACCTAGAAGGCATGTTGCAGAATGGTCAGGTCATTGACCTAAAAACTGTCTTTCCACATACCAACAACAGTGTTTTTGCTGAATGGTATTCTGGCACTTTCAGCTTACCTCAAGGCGAACTGCAAAACACAATCTGCATCGGTTATTCTTCTGTCTATGAACGATATTTAGTGCTAACCTTTGAAAAAGGAGCCCTTGTGGCAAGCCATTATGAGACAAATGACGATGCCACCAGTTACGGTCTTGGCATTTGACTATCTGTTTGACAGAATCTATAAACTCTTTTATCTTGCTTGGCTGGCTATCAAGATATACCTGATCATCGAGATGATGGATTTTACTGTTCGGATAGATATGCATAATATTTTCCATTATCTTCCATCCCTGCCGGCTCCACCAGGATGATGTGCATGGAGGGAAGGTTATGCCAAAAGAAACGAAGGCTTTCAACTATGTTGAATCTAAAATTTACAGGCAAGCCCAAGATTTTATAATCTTGTTATCAAATCCTCGATTAAGCTGATTGACCGCACGGCTCTAGTCGGCATAATGAAAGAGAAAAAGCACGTCCTTCAGAATTTTCAGGCAATTTTTCCTGTGTTATCTGCTCTCATACTAGATCAAATCAGTACAACACCAGACTGAGCAAACAATGCATCGTATCCACCTTCATAACATTCGATAAACAAACGCATAGCATCCGCAAAGCAGGAAAACCTTGCAGAGACGCATCCGGAATTAAGTGAAATTCATGATGATATAGGCAATCAATGCACCGATTGCGGTCGAAATCGCAGCCATGACCAGATACATCTTACGGGCACCTGCTGGCACAACCGCTGTACACCCTGCGGAAATATATTCCTGAAATTCTTCCTCTTCAACCGGTTGTGCCTGTACAGCTGGTGCAGCCTTAATGACTGGATACACCTCTTCAGCAGGAATCAGTTCAAGTGGCATGATGATGGGTCCACAAGCACAGGTTCCCACGGGTAAATCGGCAGTAGTAAAGAAAGTCGTGTTTTTCATGACGTTACCAGATTCAAATGACAGTTTTTGAAGGATATTTTTATTCTGTTTATTATATCGGCATCTTTAATGCATATCATGAATATCATGATATTTATTACAATATCTGCCGGAAACATACATAAATACTTATCATTTTTCTACTACCGATACTACCTTGCAACCCTTTCCAGATTTACCTGTTTTCCTTCATAGATGACTGGATTCCATGCCTGCTCTGCTGCCATATTATTAGATGACATGATTTTTCCCTGTATGTTTCCTTTTCTACATCAGTGAATTGGTTCGATTTATTATCAATTTCAGTTAGAATATAAATTTCGCTGCCTTTATTCGGATGTTTCATACAAAAATATGTCTCCTCAAGATATCCTGAAGCTTTCTGTCGCCCGAGCTGCACTCCAATATATTCCTGAAGGAAAGATCATCGGCGTTGGCACAGGTTCCACTGCCAACTTCTTCATTGATGAGCTGGCAGGCATCAAAGACAGGATTATCGGTGCAGTAGCATCTTCAAAAATCACGGCAGAACGCCTTGCATCGCATGACATCGAGGTATTCAACCTAAACGAAATTGATGCCTTCCTCCCTGTCTATATTGATGGCGCTGATGAAATCACCCGTTCCGGAACAATGATCAAAGGTGGTGGTGGGGCACTAACCTGTGAAAAAATCATTGCATCTGTTGCTGAAAAATTTATCTGTATCGCTGATAGTTCAAAACTGGTCGAATGCTTGGGGCATTTTCCCTTGCCCGTAGAAGTAATTCCAATGGCATGGAAATCCACTAGCAACAAGTTAGCTACCTTGTATGGTGTTTCTCCTTCCCTGCGTATTCACAAAGGCATGCCTTTCATAACAGATAACGGCAACTATATTTTGGACATAGTGGGATTGACGATTGATAATCCCTACAAAATGGAAACGGAAATCAATCAGTTAGCAGGTGTTGTCACTGTTGGACTGTTTGCGCACCAAAGCGCAAGTATCTGCTTACTGGGGACTAAACAGGGTGTACAGACATTACACTTCTCCAATCAATTAGATAAAGGATAATAGAGGATTTTATGTAACCATTAGAGTCATCTATGGCATTGTTTTCAATTAAACAGTGTCAGACAGGATTATTTTAATGAAAGATTTTTTTCGAAAACTATTTGTAATGGCCTGCTTGGGATGCCTAATAACTTTGACACCATCGTTACAAGCCCGTGACATTTCGTTACCTAAGTACAGTTGGTATACAGATTTTGGAACATTCCACACCAACGCTTACCCTGAAACTGTACAACAAGCTTCCAGTCAGAATGATCCTTTGACTGAAATTCTGTCAATCAGTACAGTTGACGTGTGGGGACGTATCCGTTCCAATTTCAGCATTCAACCACTCGACAATCATCTCGTTTCTGTATATGAAAAGTATTATGCCAAGCGCAGGGAATATTTTCGGCGGACAACCAAACGAGCAGAACGTTATCTTTTCCATATTGTCCAAGAATGTGAGCGACGAGATATGCCGACAGAATTGGCATTACTACCTTTCATCGAATCATCCTACAATCCACATGCCCACTCTCCAGCAAAAGCTGAAGGTCTTTGGCAGTTTATGCCAAATACTGGTAAACAATACAGCCTTTCTCAAAACACTTTTCAGGATAAACGCAGGGACATCGTCGCTTCCACGGATGCAGCACTGACTTACCTACAGCACCTTTATGATATGTTCGGTGACTGGCATTTGGCATTAGCTTCCTATAACTGGGGAGAAGGAAATGTCATGAAAGCCGTTCGGAAGGCTGAAGCTGCTGGTCGTGAAATTTCTTTCAATGGCATTTTCCCCTATATGCCAACAGAAACACAGAACTACGTACCAAAACTGTTGGCAGTGAAAAACCTAGTTGCTCACCCAAACCTGTTTGGCATTCACCTGCCAGACATCAACAACAGCCCATATTTTGTGAAAATCGGAAAAACAAAGGATATTGATGTTGCCGTGGCAGCCAAATTGTCAGAAATGTCATTGGATGAATTCAAGGCACTAAATCCTCAATACCGTTATGTGATCCCAGGAGGAAATTCTGTCTTCATCCTACTACCTAAAGAAAACGCTAAACGTTTCCAACGCAACTTGTTGAGCTGGTCTCGTCCATTGTCTTCTTGGACATCATATCAAGTG
>CAZWTQ010000018.1:0-21526 GCA_964636975.1 uncultured Oxalobacter sp.
GGTGCTAGAATCCAAGTCACCATTTGGCGCCATGTACGAGCCGTCTTTTGTGCAAAAATCCGTTTATCACGTTTCGAGGATGGATCAAAATGGGGAAAAGACATGATTCATATCGGACAGAACCTGTTCAGGTATGTCTATTTTACCGTATAAAGGCCATCTCATGTATAGCTCCCTATGAAGGCGCAATTCTAAAATGCATAAAAAAGACCTGCAGGTAATTCTGCAGGTCTTTACTCTTGGTAATGAAAGGGAAGCCCTTGGTAGGGAAATGATTACATCATGCTACCCATGCCTCCCATACCACCCATGCCTCCCATACCGGCACCAGCATCAGCAGCCTTTTCTTCTGGGATGCTATAAATCATGCAATCGGTTGTCAGGATCAGTCCAGCAATAGAAGCCGCATTCTGCAAAGCTGAACGGGATACTTTCGCAGGATCGACGACACCCATTTGAACCATGTCGCCATATTCACCAGTAGCAGCGTTGTAACCAAAGTTTCCAGAACCTTCCAGAACCTTGTTGACAACTACAGATGCTTCTTCGCCAGCATTGGCGACAATCATTCGCAATGGTTCTTCCAACGCACGCATCACAATCTTGATCCCTGCTTCTTGATCAGGATTTTCCCCTTTAACATCCGCATTTTCACGAGCACGCAACAGCGCAACCCCACCGCCAGCAACAATACCTTCTTCAACAGCGGCACGAGTCGCATGCAAAGCATCTTCAACACGTGCTTTCTTTTCCTTCATTTCAACTTCAGTTGCTGCACCAACCTTGATAACAGCAACACCGCCAGCCAATTTTGCGATGCGTTCCTGCAATTTTTCTTTATCGTAATCGGAAGTTGCAGTTTCAATTTGAGTACGGACTTCCTTGACACGGTTTTCAATCGCAGAAGCGTTACCGATACCGTCAATAATGGTTGTGTTTTCCTTATCGATTTCAATACGTTTAGCCTGACCCAGCATATCTAGGGAAGTTTTTTCCAGAGATAAACCAACTTCTTCCGCAATCACTGTACCACCAGTTAGGATAGCAATATCCTGTAGCATAGCTTTACGACGATCGCCAAAGCCAGGTGCCTTAACCGCACAAGCCTTCAGGATACCGCGCATATTATTAACAACCAAAGTGGCTAACGCTTCACCTTCAACATCCTCAGCAATAATCAACAAAGGACGGCTGGCTTTAGCAACCTGTTCCAGAACTGGCAGAAGATCACGGATATTAGAAATTTTCTTTTCAAACAGTAAAACATAAGGATTATCCAGTGTCACAATCTGCTTTTCAGCGTTGTTGATAAAGTAAGGTGACAAATAGCCACGATCAAACTGCATCCCTTCGACAATATCCAGCTCATCATTCAAGGATTTACCATCTTCAATCGTAATAACACCTTCTTTACCGACCTTATCCATCGCTTCAGCGATGCTGCCACCGATAGAGTTATCGCTGTTGGCAGAAATGGAACCAACCTGAGCGATTTCTTTGCTGGTAGTAATTGGTTTGGCAATCTTTTGAAGTTCTGCGATGGTTGCAATAACTGCTTTGTCGATACCCCGTTTCAGATCCATTGGATTCATGCCAGCAGCGACATATCTCATTCCTTCGCGGACAATCGCCTGAGCCAAGACAGTTGCTGTTGTTGTTCCGTCACCAGCATCGTCATTGGTTTTAGAAGCCACTTCCTTAACCATCTGGGCTCCCATATTCATGAGTTTATCTTTCAGCTCAACTTCCTTTGCAACGGTAACACCATCCTTGGTAATGTTCGGCGCTCCCCAACTACGTTCCAGAACAACATTACGACCTTTAGGTCCCAAAGTAACCTTGACAGCATCTGCCAAGATATTGACGCCTTCTACCAGTTTATTACGGCCAGCATCGCCGAATACTACTTCTTTAGCGGACATAAGTTTCTCCTAAAATCTTTTGATACGATGAATTTTGGACTTGTAAACCAAACAGCCGTTACTGTTCAATGATAGCCATGACATCGGATTCACGCATGACGAGTAACTCTTCGCCATCAACCTTTACAGCCTGACCGGAATATTTACCGAACAGGACAAAATCGCCAACTTTGACATCAAGAGGCAGTACCTTGCCATCTTCCAGTACCTTGCCATTACCGACAGCCAGAACTTCACCCTGATCAGGTTTTTCTGCAGCTGCATCTGGAATAATTAGACCAGAGGCTGTTGTAGTTGACTGTTCAACACGTTTGATAATGACACGGTCTTGTAAAGGACGGAGTTTCATAACAATTCCTTATAAAAATCTATCTAGTTAATCTGCCCAGGCATACTGGACGGATGGGTATCTCCCCTCATTTGGGAAACAAGAACAGAGGCTTTTATTAGCACTCTCCCTTAACGAGTGCTAAGTATATGGGTGGAATCAAGGGATTTCAAGAGCAAAGAAAAAATAAATTTCTAGAGAAGAATTATTTTTGCTAATAAAGCCTATATTGGGAATAAGTTTTCCCATTAGACAAGAAAAACCATTTTTCACCATATCCCTGATAACTGGCTATTGTTCCGCCTATCCACAATAGAAATCATGATTACCATCGCCGTCACAACACGATGTACAAAAAATCTGTTTTTCCCGATCTCACGCAGAGCAAACCAGCATCTTCTGTCTGATAATTGCAATCACAACTGTCAATACAGGAAGCCAGTTTACCCTATTACACATGACAAATCATATTAAAGATAATCGATGCAGCAATAACAATTAATACGGATGCACTACTAGCAATAAAAATTCCAAAAAATGCTTTTCTTTTCTATCAGAAAATTCGTTTGACAACATGAATTAGCTTTTTTTGCCAACGTTTTTCTTGGCAGAAAACTCATTGGATCGACAGATTGCTTCTGTACCACAAGTGCCGCAACTACCACTATCACAAAGAATGGATTTTCCTCGGCGATATTTACGAATCATGCTGAAGACAATCAATCCAACCGCTATGGCTAATACTCCGCCAACAATAACAGTTCCCATAATATCTTTCTTACTTTGTCAAGGATGCCCGTTGTTCCCTACCGACAGCCTTTTCAACATACCCTTTACGAAAAAGCATATAAATAGCCAAAACAATTAATACACATGCCACCATAGTCCAGAAACTAAAAAAACCTGTTGTAAGCCACATGCTAATCTGATAGAAACAGAGAGCAACGCACCATGCAAAAATACATTGATAACCGATAGCAAACAAGAACCATCTCCAACTATTCATTTCACGACGGATTGCCCCCATAGCTGCGACACAAGGTGCACACAGCAGATTGAAGACCAACAAAGACCAAGCAGACTGCCATGTATAATTTACGGCTAATTGTTCCCAGATTTCATTACCTGCTTTCTTAACCTCCTCAAAACCATACAGGATACCAAAGGTACTAACTAGGTTCTCTTTGGCAATTAGTCCCGTGATAGAGGCAACAACTGCTTTCCAATTCCCCCAACCAAGCGGGATGAACAACCAATCTACGCCATTGCCAATAGTTGCAAGGACACTGTCCCCCGTATCCTCAACCTTTCCCCATTCATATTCCGTCCATCCGTAAGAAGACATGAACCAGATGAGGATGGTGGATAACAGGATAATGGTTCCAGCTTTTTTGATGAAATTGATTCCCCTTTCCCAAGTCGTACGAGCAAGCACACCAATATGTGGAAAACGGTAAGGCGGTAGCTCCATGACAAACGGAACAGGATCGCCAGCAAATATCCGTGTTTTTTTCAGAATAATTCCAGAAATGATAATGGCAATAATGCCCGTAAAATAAGCTGCAGGAGCCACCCACCAGGCATCGTCAAAGATTGCTCCAGAAAACATAGCAATGATCGGTAGTTTCGCACTGCATGGAATAAATGTTGTCGTCATAACCGTCATTCTACGATCTGCTTCGTTCTCAATAATTCTTGATGCCATCACACCAGGGACACCACAACCCGTTCCTATGAGAATTGGGATGAATGACTTACCAGATAATCCAAACTTATGGAAAATCCGATCAAGGATGAACGCAATACGTGCCATATATCCACAAGATTCAACAATACCCAGCATAATGAACAACAACAGAATTTGCGGCAAAAAACCTAAAACAGATCCGACTCCCGCAACAATCCCATCAAGGATTAAGTTAGATAGCCATTCATCAACATCCATCCATTCCAGCCAGCTCCTAACCGTTTCTGGAATTATTTCGCCGAAGAAATCATCATTGACCCAATCGGTGATGAATTCACCCAAGGAATGCATGGCGACATAATAGATTCCGGCAATCACCAAAACAAATATTGGCAATGCCAAGAAACGGTTAGTGACAATTTGATCAATCTTATCGGAAGCAGAAATTTGCCTGGGTGTAGTGTGTAGGCTGGAAGAAACAAGCTTGCTGACCCATTCATAGCGCTCCATGGCCATGATGCTTTCGCTGTCATTGTCCAGCTCCTCCTCACAGGAAATAATGTCTTTCTCGATATGGGCAATCTTTTCAGGAGATAGCCCCAATTTATCTGCAATTTTACGGTCGCGTTCAAACAGACGGATAGCATACCAGTGTTGGATATTCTCTGGTAGTTCATACAGTACCGCATCCTCAATATGTGCCAAGGTATGTTCTAATGCGCCACTGTAGTGATGACGGATAACTTCAGGTTTATTGCTAGCAGCATGCAATGCCTTGGCAATGGTTTCTTCAATTCCAATTTCTTCCAATGCAGAAATAGCGACCACAGGACAACCCAATTTTTCAGAAAGAGTCCCAATATCAAGGGCATTACCGTTTTTCTGCAACAAATCAAGCATATTAATAACAACGACAATCGGCAATCCCAACTCCATCAATTGGGTAGTCAAGTACAAATTACGCTCGAGGTTGGTTCCATCAACGATATTTAGGATGACTTCAGGTTTTTCATCAATCAGATACGTCCGGGCAATGATTTCTTCAGGAGAGCATGCAGAAAGAGAATAAATTCCTGGTAAATCGATTACGATGACATCGGGTCGTCCCTTCAGACGACCTTTTTTCTTTTCAACAGTGACTCCTGGCCAGTTGCCAACAGATTGGCGCAATCCCGTCAACGCATTGAACAAAGTTGTCTTACCGCAGTTTGGATTTCCAGCAAGTGCGATACGGAAACTCATGCTGTGTTGCTATTACAGATAAAAATAGTAGGGGGAGTTATTCTTCAACCTCAATCATCTCTGCATCAACCAATCTAAAAGAAAGCTGGTAACTCTTAACCGAAACCTCAACGGGATCCCCCAACGGCGCAACCTTGATCACACGAATAGGAACACCTTTAATGATGCCCATATCCATCATACGACGACGGGTCGATCCCTTGCCGCGCAATCTTTTCACAATAACGGTCTCTCCAACAGCAACATCTTTCAGGGTTTTCATTTCTGTTATCCCTTCGAAACCAGGATGTGTCCAGTCACATCCTTGCCAAGTGCAACGCGCGAATCTTTGATTTTAACAATCAGACTACCATTCATATCACTCACGACAGTGATCACTTCACCCTCTGAAAAACCAAGATTTTTCAGAAACCGCCGAGTTTTTTCTCTACCAGTAATCCGCCCAATCCTCAAAGAACTTCCTTTTTCTGCAAGCAATAGAGGTAACATTCATTCCCTCCAATCAAATAAGCACTACGAACAGGGTATATCAAGAGCGCTTTCGGAGGTTGCCCCAGTCTATCTGGAACAATTCCTCTGTTTTATCAAGAATTACCAAGAAAACCCCAATTCCAGTCAGAAGCCGCAGGCATTCACCCAAACTAAACACCCAAAGATAAAATTACTCACCGCACCGTTATTTATAGACGGAGCGAACATCCCCCATTACTGCTGTTAGAATGGGAAATCACTCCATAAAGCCGGACACGCTTGGACAAGTCGCAGATATAATCCAAGATATACTTTTAGCATTATTAGTTACCACCTTTCAGATAATCAGATTCACTCGCCAGAGTGAATCGTAAGCGGGCTTAATAATGTCTACCACACAAGCATATAAGCTAATTTTCGCTCCTGCTGTTGGACACTTGTACTCCCAATAAAATTGCCGTCTTCTCCCAGACGCTAATCACTCAGATCCTTGACCTGGAATTTCTGGTAATCTAGCAATATCATGAAAACTACCGTCGGAACAAGCATGAACGACTTCCCCAACTAGAAAGTCACTTTATCACCACAAAAACCAAGATCAAGAGCCTCGTCCTTGGAACTAACCGCATTTGCAACGTTTATCAGGTAAGTACCCGTCCAAATTCCCTTGATATAACCGACGTCTGTCTAAAGGCCGATTATAATAAAGATAAGAATCATTTTTATTTATTTCTGATTTATGTAGTCTAATTGCAACAAATCTTCCCTTTGAAACATGACAAAGAACGATTATCGCGCATTTATACAACACATTTTTTGTTCCTCTTTTCCTTCTTTCATTCTTTCATGTTAGAAAATAGGATTGGGCAGTCCAAGCTGTGGATAATATGGATTTCTTACTGAAAAACCTGAATGCCGAGCAACTGGCAGCAGTGACTTTGCCTGCGCAATCGGCGTTGATTCTTGCAGGAGCAGGTTCTGGCAAAACCCGTGTGCTAACTACCCGTATCGCATGGCTACTGCAGACAGGTCAGGTCTCAACTAACAGCATTCTAGCAGTGACTTTCACAAATAAAGCCGCCAAAGAAATGATAGCGCGTCTTGGTATGATGATTCCCATCAACCTTCGTGGTCTCTGGATTGGCACCTTCCACGGATTATGCAACCGCCTACTCCGCCTCCATTGGCAAGATGCATCCTTGCCACAGACATTCAATATCCTTGATGCACAAGATCAACTGTCTGTCATTAAACGCCTGATGAAGGTTGCCAATATAGATACAGGTCACTACTCTCCAAAAACCTTGGCGTATTTCATCAATAGAAAAAAAGAAGAAGGGTTGCGTGCTGGCAAGATCCAAGCACATAATGATTATGAAATGCACATGACTGCACTCTACCAGCTATATGAAAATCAGTGCCAGCATGAAGGGATTGTCGATTTTGCAGAACTTCTGCTACGGAGTTGTGAGCTGTTGGAACGTAATCAGTTTCTGCGTAAACATTACCAGAACCGTTTCCGCCATATCTTAGTTGATGAATTTCAAGATGCCAATGACCTGCAGTACCGCTGGCTAAAACTACTGGCAGGCAAAGAAACAGCTGTGTTTGCCGTCGGAGATGACGATCAGAGCATTTATGCTTTCCGAGGAGCCAATGTTAAAAATCTGCAAGCTTTCCAGCAGGATTTCGGTGCCCAGAACCTTATCCGTCTGGAGCAAAATTACCGATCACACGGCAATATTCTAGCCGTAGCCAATGCATTGATTGCCAATAATGAAAATCGGTTAGGAAAAAACCTGCGTACTGATGCAAGTGATGGCGAGCTTGTCCGCATCTTGAATCTGCCTTCAGATACCAGTGAAGCGGAATGGATACGAGATGAAATCCGGCATCTTGCAGAAGAAGGAGTCCCTTACCACGAAATCGCAGTCCTGTACCGTGCCAATGCCCAATCACGGGTAATCGAACATAGCCTCGTCAGTACCGGTCTACCTTACCGTGTCTATGGAGGACTCCGTTTCTTTGAACGCGCCGAAATCAAACATGCTATTGCCTATCTTCAACTGATTGGCAATCCTGACAACAATGCTGCGTTCATGCGGGTAGCTAATTTTCCTCCCCGTGGCATCGGTACGAAAACTTTGGAACACTTGCAGCAACTGGCAAAAGAAAACCATTGTTCCCTTTATACTGCTATTCCCTTGATGGCAGGCAGAGCCAAGACATTACTCATGGCTTTCGCCAATATTATTGAAAATAGCAAGATTGAAACGCTACAGATGAATCTGCCCGATCTCATTTCTACTATTATTCGAAAAAGCGGGCTGGAACAACATTATCAGAAAGAAAAAGAAGGAGCAGACCGTTTGGAAAACCTTGAACAACTGGTTTCTGCAGCGTCCCTGTTCCTTTCAGAGAAAGGGTTCAGTCGCCATCAGCCTGCTTTGACTGCCGTTACTATATCCAATAAGGAACACGCAGTCGATCTGATACCAGAAGCACAGAAAATTTTCGATGCTGATGTAAATTTGTCGCTCAGCATATCACCTCTATCGGCTTTCCTGTCACACGCCTCACTGGAAGCTGGTGATGCACAGGTCAATGAAAATGAAGATGCTGTTCAACTGATGACTGTTCATGCTGCCAAAGGACTTGAATTCGAGGCTGTTTTCATCGCCGGATTAGAAGACGGGCTTTTTCCGCATGAGAACAATATCAATCTCCCTGAAGAAATTGAAGAAGAGCGTCGCCTGATGTATGTCGCACTGACTCGGGCAAAAAAGCGACTTTATTTGAGCAATGCGCAAACCCGCATGCTACACGGTCATATGCACTACAACATAAATTCTCGCTTCCTTGATGAACTACCGAAAGAAAACATCAAGCGTCTGCACCCGAAAAAAAGCATCAATATAGATTATGCCGAATGGGTGACAACATCCTCTCCTAGAAAAAATCCGTGGCATGTCGGAGAAACTGTCTATCACCCGAAGTTTGGGGAAGGAGTTATTGTCGACTTCGATGGTTCGCAATGGGCAAATATCAACTTTGGCAAAGTGGGCATGAAATTGTTGGATCTGAGTATTGCCAAGCTGGAACGCCGTTAGATTACCAAGGAAACAATTCTTTTGATGTGACAGTCGCCGTTCCGAGTTTTCCAACAACAATACCTGCCGCTCTGTTGGCAATATCAACTGCTTCAGTAACAGGCTTACCATAACCCAACATCGTTGCTAACGTTGCAATGACGGTATCGCCTGCACCAGACACATCAAAAACTTCTCTAGCAACTGTTGGAATATGAATAGTCTCTTTCTCCCCAAACAACGACATCCCCTCTTCAGAACGAGTTAATAGCAGCCAGCCGATATCGAGCTGCTCTCGCAGGTTCTGAGCCTTTTCAGACAGTTCTTCCTCATTCCGCCAGCTACCAACCACTTGACGAAGCTCAGCTTTGTTTGGAGTCAAGAATGAAGCTCCCTGATATTTGGTGAAATCGTCACCTTTCGGATCAACCAATGTGGTTTTGCCAGCATTTTTCGCAACAGCAATCATCTCAGCAATATTATCTAATGTTCCTTTGCCATAGTCAGAGAAGATCACGATATCATGTGATGACAGCAGATTGTGGTAATGTTGTACAGCATTATCAAGTGCTTCCTGTGAAGGGCGTTTCTCAAAATCCAACCTTAACAATTGCTGCTGACGCCCAACCACCCTGAGTTTTACAATCGTTGAGATCCCTTTTGTGACATAGAGATGAGAGACAATATCTGCTTCATTCAGCAAACTCTTAACAATCATTCCAGCTTCATCATCACCGATAACTCCTATCAGGCTACAATCCGCCCCCAATGTAACCACATTGCGAGCAACATTCGCCGCTCCTCCAAGTCGTTCTTCATTGCGATTAATCAAAACAATCGGTACGGGCGCTTCTGGGGAAATACGGTCCACATCGCCAAACCAGTAACGATCCAGCATAACATCACCAACAATCAGAATATCGGGATCCGTTGTTTGTTTACTCATGGTGAATAGCTCGAAAACAGGAACATCATCAATTAGGAAAAATTTTCCTCTTCTACCCGTTTAGGTGAATAGGATTCCCATTCGTGACAACCAGGACACTGCCAATAAAACTGCCTTGCCTCAAATCCACAGTGACGACATTTATAACAGGAAAGCTTATGTGCATAACGCTGGATCAGGGAACGAATACTTGAAATTTCCTGACGAACTTCAGGAGGAACCACCAGCAATCTGGCTTCAAGCAACCGATCCAAACCCAATAGGGTTGGTGTCTTCCACAACTCTTCTCGTATCAAAGCATTTGCATCCTCAGCACCCCACAATTTCAGGACAGCCTTAACAAGTACATCAAGCATATCGATGGAATTAACCTCAGCTAAATAAGCTTTCAACAGGCTGATCCCCTCTTCCGGACATCCAACTTCCTCGTAACCATCCATCAAACGACGGGCAATTAAAATAGTATGCTGAATATTTTGTTTTTCAACTCTACGCCAAGTATTCAGTGCTTTCTCAATATCCCCCATAACCTTGAAGGCATCGCCAGTTAGGATTGTTGCACGAGTACACATTCCATCAATCTCCAAGGCCTTGTCAAGTAAAGATAGTGCTTTTTCTGGATGAGCCTGCACCAATTGATTTTCAGCCAATTCACAATAAAATTGCGCAATCTGACGATTACGATTGCCTGCGCCCATATCCTGAAGAGCTTTTGCCGCATCAATGGCTTGACGCCATTCTTTTTCACGCTGGAAAATCTCTAGCAATGCACGACGAGCCTGCATGGAATAGGGTGTTTCTGCCAATTCCTGGAAAACATTTTCAGCACGGTCAAGCAGACCTGCTTTCAGATAATCCTGTCCTAACTCAAAATGTGCCTGCATCTGCTGTTCCGAAGGCAGGTCTGGGCGTAACAGCAAATTCTGATGCATACGAATAGCACGCTCTGTTTCTCCTCTACGACGGAACAAACTACCCAAGGCAAAATGCAAGTCTACTGTCTCAGGATCCAACTTCACAATTTCAATGAAAGCATCGATCGCCTTATCAGGCTGTTCATTCATTAGGAAATTCAATCCCTTGAAATATCCTTTTGGCAAACTGCGTGACTCAGACAGCAACTGTTTGATATCGATACGTGCAGCAATCCATCCCAAACCGAAGAAAATGGGGATGCCAATCAACCACCAAACTTCAAATTCCATAAGATGATGTCATCAACAAATCAAACTTCATACAGAAAGCACATGACCATCCATTCTGTTGTCAAGAAGGGAAAAACAAAAACCTTAAAAAGGCATCGGGAAGAAGCCATTTCCTGCTAAATCTAAAGAAATCAAATTATTTTGACTCGATACTCAAATCAACACGATGCCGTAATTCCTTGCCCGGTTTGAAATGAGGAACCCGCTTTTCAGCGATCATCACTTTTTCACCGGAACGGGGATTACGTCCGATACGTGGTGGACGGACACTCAGTGCAAAGCTACCAAAACCCCGAATTTCAATGCGTTTGCCACCCGCTAAAGCCTTCGCCATAGCATCAAGGATGGTTTTCACCGTTAGCTCAACATCTTTCGCCAACAGCTGCGGACAGCTGTTGGCAAGGGAGATGATCAATTCGGATTTTGTCATCTTCTTTCCTGATTACTGCTTGTTCTGTTTATTGTCGAATTTGGCTTTCAACAGCGCTCCCAAGCTGGTCATACCAGATGCAGCAGAGGAATCATCCTGGATCTTCTTAATAGCCGCCTGAGTTTCCTGCTGATCCTTGGCCTTGATAGACAATTGCAGAGTACGAGACTTACGATCAATATTGATGATCATGACATCGATAGATTGACCTTCTTTCAGTTGGGTACTTGCGTCTTCGATGCGGTCACTGGAAATTTCAGAAGCACGCAGATATCCTTCAACATCTTCTGTCAGCTGAACAACAGCTCCCTTCGGTTCAACAGACTTGACTGTGCCACTTACAATGGAACCACGGTCATTCATTGCGATATAGCTACCAAACGGATCCCCTTCAAGCTGCTTGATGCCAAGGGAAATACGTTCACGGTCAACATCAATAGCCAAGACAACAGCTTCCAGCTCATCGCCCTTTTTGAAATTATGAACAACGGTTTCACTGGGTTCAGTCCAAGATAGGTCTGACAGATGAACCAAACCATCAATATTGCCAGGCAGACCGATAAAGATCCCAAAGTCAGTAATGGATTTGATAGCTCCTTTAACTTTATCGCCTTTCTTATGAGTTTCTGCAAATTCTTCCCATGGATTTGGTTTGCATTGCTTCATACCCAAGCTGATACGACGGCGTTCTTCATCGATTTCCAGAACCATGACTTCAACTTCATCGCCCAGCTTAACCACTTTGCCTGGAGCAACGTTCTTGTTAGTCCAATCCATTTCTGAAACATGGACAAGTCCTTCGATACCCTGTTCAACTTCAACAAAAGCACCATAGTCGGTCAGGTTGGTAACTTTTCCGAACAGACGAGTACCTTTAGGATAACGGCGGGATAAGCCCGTCCAAGGATCTTCTCCCAACTGTTTGACCCCCAAAGAAACTCTATTTTTCTCTTGATCATATTTTAGAACTTTCGCTTGAATTTCCTGACCGACTGTCAACATTTCTGATGGATGACGAACACGTCGCCATGCTAAGTCAGTGATGTGAAGCAGACCATCAATGCCACCTAAGTCGATAAATGCACCATAATCGGTAATATTCTTGACGATGCCGGTGACAACAGTTCCTTCCTTAAGGCTTTCCATCAGTTTTGCTCGTTCTTCTCCCATAGAAGCTTCGATAACAGCACGACGGGAAAGAACAACATTATTACGTTTACGATCAAGTTTGATGACCTTGAATTCAAGGGTCTTACCTTCATAAGGTGCAGTATCTTTTACTGGACGAGTATCAACTAGAGAACCAGGCAGGAAAGCACGAATGCCATTGGTCATGACAGTCAAACCGCCTTTAACTTTGCCATTAACAACACCTGTAACAATTTCACCGGATTCCATGGCTTTTTCAAGGGCCAGCCAAGAAGCCAAGCGCTTGGCCTTGTCACGGGAAAGGATGGTATCACCAAACCCGTTTTCAAGAGATTCAATGGCAACAGAGACGAAATCACCAACATTGACTTCAATTTCACCATTGTCATTCTTGAACTCATCAATAGGAATGAAAGCTTCAGATTTCAATCCTGCGTTAACAACGACAAAATTATGGTCAATTCGGACGACTTCAGCAGAGATAACCTCGCCTAAACGCATATCATGACGAGCGAGGGACTCTTCAAATAAAGCGGCAAAACTTTCCTTTTCTAGAACAGGTGCAGTAGGCATATTTATTTATAATGAGAAACCGGTGTCCTTTGAGGATATTCCGGGCAGATTAAAAAACCTAAAAGACGTTGCGTCTTTTAGGAACCATAAAAACCTAAAAAACTGTTAAATAATCTTTTTTTCCACGCAAGCATCAAGAATACACTGAACTGATTCTTCAATACCCAAAGAGGAGGTATCCAGTATCATCGCATCTACAGCAGGCTTCAAAGGCGACGACTTCCGTTCAGAATCACGTTTATCACGGTTTTCCAAATCTTTGCGTAAGTTATTCATATTAGCAGGAAACCCTTTATTCAACAACTGTTTATAACGTCTTTCAGCACGAACAACCACACTTGCCGTCAGAAAAACCTTTAGATCAGCATCAGGAAAAATTACTGTCCCCATATCTCTGCCATCTGTGACAAGACCTGGCGATCGCCGGAAACTGACCTGCAATGCTCTCAATGCATCGCGTACAGGTTGATAAACTGCAATCTTCGATGCCATATCGCCCACTTCCTCAGCACGGATCCAATCAGTAACATCTTCACCTGCCAATAAGATATGCCCTTGCCGAAAAGTACATGATAATGTTTTTGCCATATCTGCGATAGATTCCACATCATTCAGTGGCAATTTAGCACGCAAGACAGACAATGCTGTTAAACGATAAAGAACACCGGAATCCAAATAATGGAAACCGAGCTTGTCTGCAACACGTTGTGCTACAGTGCCTTTTCCGGAAGCCGTTGGCCCGTCGATTGTGATGACAACCGGTTTCTTCAATGGAAATCTTTGTGAATCCATAATTATCGAGAAATGAAAAATCCCTCCCTCCTACAAAAAAATTCATAACATCGACTAAAGGAAGGGTAAAATTCAGGTAACAGATAGTACACAACACAACGATACCATGCAACTTACTCCTGCAAGGTATCTATGATAACCAATATCGAAACTCGAAACATATTTGACTATGATTTCAGAACTGGATTTACTGGCCGAGAAAATCAACGACCTTGTGATATTGATACAAACACTTAAAGAGGAAAACTCTGCATTGAAAATTCAAACTAATTCCCTCAAGCAAGAAAATCAGCAATTGCTTGAAAGGATGGAAACTGCTCGTCAGAAAATTGCAGCCATTATTGACAAACTGCCGGATGAAACCAAGGGTGGAGCAGAATGAGTCAGTTGGATGTTTCCATTATGGGACAAGCATATCGGCTGTCCTGCCGCGATGAAGAAGAAGACAAACTACGTCAGGCAGTTGCCTACGTCGATGAAAAGATGCGTACAATCCGTGATGCTGGCAAGATTCGTGGTACTGACCGTATTGCAATCATGGTTTGCCTAGGGATGGCTGCCGAATTACTAACGCTCAAATCCCCAAACGCTCCATTATCGGAGGCGGCCCTATCAGAACTCCGAAAAAAGATAGATGCAATGATGCGTATTATTGACTCTGCCATACAGTCATAAAAACAATTAAAAATGGTTGACAGCAGATTTTGATGCGTTAAACTGAGCCTGCCCTACGGTGTTCGACTTATGCCGTATATTCTTTGAACCATAATTGATACGGGTTGCGGAAATTTGCTGGACAGGTGAGTACATTGCTCGTCCGATGGACCCGAAATCCTGCTAACTGCGACCACTTGAACCGCTTGGTTCAAGGTGAGGCATTACGGCACAGGTGGGGCGCTGTTCCGCAATGAAGAAAGATTCTCTTCCATTTTCTATACAGCATCCCCTTTCCTTGCCTTTAGCCAAGGAAAATGGCATATCACAACCTGCAATCGCATTTCCAGAATATCCGTGTCTTACTACCCCTATTTTTCGGTTTCCGCAGATTACAAAAGCCAAGGTTGAACTGGCAGGTTTCCCTTTTTTTCAGGTAAACAATTATTTTGAACTGGCATAATAATTTCTTCACAAAATGTTAATCCAGTGATATGTGGTGTAGTAGCAATATCAGAATGTATCCAAAAAATTCGATGACAGTAGTCCATAACTGCTTCCCAACATATTCAGCAACTCATTTTCATCTGGCAATGTTCCCCGTTCTAGATTAATCAGGAAACATTATCAGATAATCTATTAAAGCGGGCTTAAAAAGAAAATATTATCCGTTTCAAAGAATTCCGACAGCAAACAAAGAACCTTCAATCCCTGCAAGGAATTGGCAGGCCCCTTACGGTTACGATAACAGGGAATTCTGCTCCCACTACTGTAGCTAGACATATCCTACAATCTGGATAACTATACTTGCATCTTCTAAACGAAAAAATAAGTATATTCTAGGGCACAATATTTGACGTGCAAGCATTACATCAACACCGATTGCGAGACCTGAAACAACTTTGAGCCCTTTCCAATTTTTCAGAAACCTTCTGATGGAAATCAGGCAAGCACATAATCTATTGGGACAGCATCACTTGACTGCCATTGCTGGATATTTGGATATTGGCTTCAGATAATACTGCCCTCAATAAAGTAATCATTCAGCAAAATCTTTCTCTCCGTTGAAATAAGGAAACTCAATGCTCACGATGCTCATGCTCTGACAACTCTAGCATACGGGCTTTGACATCGGTCGCATCAAAGGATTTCAACCCCAGTTTTGCTAATAATGCACGATCTTCACTGGCATCTGCATTATCAGTGGTAAGTAGCTTCTCTCCATAAAAAATGGAATTTGCGCCTGCCAAGAAACACAATGCCTGAACAGCTTCCCCCAATTCAGCGCGACCGGCAGACATACGAACTTTTGCCTGAGGCATAATGATGCGTGCTACTGCAATCGTACGAACGAATTCCAATGGGTCAAGTGGTTTCATATTTTCAAGTGGGGTTCCTTTGATTGGAACTAGATGATTAATTGGGACTGCTTCAGGATATGGATTGAGATTTGCCAACTGTGAGAGTAATGTCGCCCGTTGTTCACGACTTTCCCCCATACCAACGATACCGCCACAGCAAACCTTGATACCAGCTTTACGGATCCGTCCTAATGTATCTAGACGGTCTTTGTAATTCCGAGTCGAGATAATTGTATTGTAATAATCGGAAGAAGTATCCAGATTATGATTGTAATAGTCCAACCCAGCTTCTTTCAATTGTCGAGCCTGTTCTTCCTTGAGCATCCCTAAGGTCATGCAGGTTTCAAGACCCAGTGCTTTCACTGCACGAACAATTTCAAGATATTTTTTGAAATCCCGATCGTTTGGAGAACGACCCGATGCGCCCATACAGAAACGGTTCGCCCCCAATTCTTGTGCACGACGGGCAGCAACAAGAATGGTTTCCATATCCAGCATCTTACTTGGAGTAACCTCAGCATTGTGATGGATGGACTGTGGACAATAACCACAATCTTCCGTACAAGCACCTGTCTTAAGTGAAATTAGAGAATTTAGCTCAACTTGGCCTGAAGGAAAATTTGCCCGATGTACTTCCTGGGCACGGAACATCAACTCTGCAAAAGGCAGGTTATATAGTTCAAGAATCTCTTTTACCGGCCAGACTTCAGGCTCTGGTAGGTCAGTGGTTTTCGACGAATGATAAAAATGAATCGGTTGTAATGTCATGATTAATGTCTCTATCTATACCCAATTAGGCAAAAGGCTTAGATTCAGATACTGTTCTGCTCTCTCAAATGACTTGAGATACGGCATGGTCCCCAATCTCGGTGCATCCAGCCAATTTTCCAAGGTTTCAATATTACCTTCACTAAAGATCATTCCTGAATCGACACAGTTAGCAATCCACCCTACCAGTTCCAATCCACGAGCACGAACAGCCTCTGCCGTCAGCAATGCATGGTTGATACATCCCAATTTCAACCCCACAATCATGATGACGGGTAGTTTCAATAGTTTAGCCAAATCAGCACTAGAAGTATCTTTTGAAAAGGGAACCAAAAACCCGCCAACCCCCTCGACAACAACAGCTTCAGCCCTCTGGCAGATTTTCTGATAACAGTCAACAATATGTGAAACAACAATCGTCCTACCCTCCTGCGCTGCTGAGAGATTCGGCGAAATAGGTATGCGGAGCAAATAGGGACAAGCAATTTCTACTGGCAAGGGAACATTGGCAACAGAAACTAATGTATCTACATCTTCGTTATACAAAATCCCGTTCACATCCATGGCACCAGCAGCAACAGGCTTCATTGCAGCAGTCCTGAACCCTTTGGCGACCAAAGCACGGACTATCACTGAGGATAATGTCGTTTTCCCGATTCCAGTATCTGTCCCCGTAATGAAATAAGCAAGTTTAGCCACGCTTTCCTACCACTTCATGCAATATAGATTTCACTTTATCAGCCAACCAGATAGCATCTTCTTCTGTTATCACATAAGGTGGCATCAGATAGACTGTATCGCCAATAGGGCGCATCAGCACCTCATGTTTGAGTGCCTCCTGAAAAAACCTGCGTGAAAATACCTCCTTTGCATCCGGTGCCATGTCCACATCAAATGCCCAAATCATCCCTTTGTTGCGGAAATGTTTTACCTTATCAAGTAACCTAATTGGCTCCAGTGCCCTAGTTATATCTCTAGACAATTTCCTGTTACGGATAATGACCTTATCCCTCTCAAACAGTTCCAAGACAGCTAATGCAGCGCAACATGCCAACGGATTTCCAGTATAAGAATGGGAATGCAAAAATCCCCGGGTGATATCATCATCATAAAAAGCCTGATAAATGACATCCGTTGTCATAACTAGCGATAACGGAAGGAAACCACCTGTAATTCCTTTAGAAAGGCATAACAAATCAGGACGAATATTTGCCTGATCACAGGCTAAAAAAGAACCCGTACGCCCCATGCCAACTGCAATTTCATCAGCAATCATATGAACATGGTAACGATCACAAAGCTCCCGTACCCGCTTCAAGTAAATAGGATGGTACATGATAAACCCTGCAGCACACTGCACCAAAGGCTCAACAACAATAGCTGAAATCCTGCCAGCCTTTTCTTTTAGCAGATTCTCAAACCTATCAGCTGTTCTGATAGCGACATCTTTATCGGTTTCCCCCTGTTCAGCATAACGTGGATCAGGAGAAGGAACAAGATTCACATTCCGGATAATCGGTGCATAGGCATCTTTAAACAGGACAACATCAGTCACAGACAGTGCACCAATAGTTTCTCCATGATAACTATGCTCTAGACAGACAAACTCCTGTTTTTCCGGATATCCCTTGTTTTTCCAGAAATGAAAACTCATTTTCAGGGCAATCTCAATGGCCGAAGATCCGTCTGATCCAAAAAAACAATGTCCAAGCATTCCTCCTGTTATTGTAGAAAGCTTTTCAGATAACTTAACAACTGGTTCATGAGTGCACCCTGCCAGCATCACATGCTCAAGGGTATCAAGCTGTTCCTTCAGTGCATTACTGATAAAGGGATTGGCATGACCGAACAAATTGGTCCACCATGAACTAATGGCATCGAAATATCGTTTACCATCCTGATCATAAAGCCAGACGCCTTTACCACTTTTCACTGCGAGTAAAGGCAAGGCTTCATGATATTTCATCTGAGTACATGGATGCCAAACGCTTTTTAAGCTTCTTGTAGCCCACTGTACAGACGCAGAGACCATCGTCGAATCCTGAACCATCATGACATATTAAAAAATATTTCCGTCAACAGAATACCAGCTGTCATTTTCTCTGATAAACATGCTATACCCATGCAACCTCATCATACGATCGTTGCATTCATAGCTGGCAATGAATTCAACCATGACACGATCGTCCAATTTTCGGTAGCCAATGATCTTGAGTTCATCCCATTTGATAAGATCTCTTTCTCCGATAATGGTACCTGAAGACCGTTTTTTGCTAACCATATATTCCGCAGGAAATCTTCATCACCAATAACAAAAACACTATAATGGAAACACATCAATGCCAATTCTGTTAATGCAACAACCCTACCTTCCAAACGTCACAACATCCCCGAAAAGAAAAACCTCCACACAGATATATCGTGATGGAATTTTTTGTTGTTCTTTCTGCCATGATATGCAAAGAGGTTATTTCATACCATAGAACTCAAAATCAACATCTGGCTTCTTGCCAGAAATGATTTCAGCAATAGAACGACCTGACCCGCAACCCATTGTCCATCCTAATGTACCATGCCCTGTGTTCAGGTACAGGTTTTTGTAGTGAGTTCTGCCGATATATGGAATATTGGTCGGAGTCATCGGGCGAAATCCAGTCCAAAAATGCGGTTGGCTGTAATCACAAGCATCAGGAAAAAGTTCTGAGGTGCGACGGATCAATGCTTGGCAACGATCCTCATTGAGTTCACGGCGATACCCGTTCATTTCGGCCGTACCGGCAACTCGCAAGCGATTGCCAAGACGGGAAATACACAGCTTGTAACCTGCATCAATTAGGGAAATATATGGAGCTTTTTCCGGTTCAATGACAGGAAATGTCGCCGAGTAACCTTTTGTTGGGTAAATCATCAGATTGATGCCCAGCGGTTTTAGAAAAGGTGCAGAAAAACTGCCAAAAGAGCAGACAAAGACATCGCTCTTAAGAACATCAAATTCACCATTATCTTTGATAATTTCAACTGCAGCGATACGGGTACCATCCCCTGAGCCTTCCGCCAACAAGCGTGTTGCCTGAGTATTGAAGCGAAATTCAACTCCCTGTTCCATCGCCTTCTTAGACAACGCAACAGTAAATTCACGAGAATCCCCATGCTCATCATCAGGCGTAAAGTCACCGCCAACCAATTTATCATAAACAGGAACCAGAGCAGGCTCAAGACGAACAACCTCATCTTTCGTGATGGTATTACGCGGACATCCCCATGAAGTCATTAACTTTGCCCCAGCCTTGGAAGCCTCATAATCCAGCTTATCCGTATAGAAATGCATGATCCCGCGCCTGAGATAAGTATATTTAATATCAGTCTCATCACGCAACTGGCGGAGAGTTCGCTTACTAAAGTCCGCCATCGCCATGCACTGGCGAGTATTATGCGCCGTACGGCTGGGGGTGCACTCACGCAAGAAACGGATCCCCCATTCCCATTGCAATACCTCTGCCCGGAAACGGTACAGCAAAGGGGCATCCTCCTTACCAAGCCATTTCAGGATCTTCAATGGTGCGCTTGGATTAGACCATGGCTCAGAATGGGAAACTGAAATCTGCGAAGCATTGCCAAAGGTAGTTTCTTGGGATGCTCCATTACGCCGTTCAATGACGGTCACATCATGACCTTCCTGGCGCAGAAACCACGCTGCCGTTGTCCCCGTAATGCCTGCTCCCAATACAATTACTTTCACGATCCCCCCCCCCAAAAAAAGAGCTGTTCTCTGTCTGAGAACCAATTCAATTATTAGTCTTGGCTATCCGCCATTTTAAAGCGATTGGCATCTGAAAAATATTCTTTTTGTTTCAGTCTCTGTAATTCATCTGACACCGTATGTGTCACAACCACTTCCAGTGTACTTTTCAGGTCATTGGTGATTGCCTCTGATAAAGTATCGGTCACTTTCTGCAATGTCGCTGTCAGGTTCTGCTGGATAATCTCTTCAAGTATGAAACCAATCCGTTCCTGAACCCGATCCATAATCCGCTGAGCAAGACGTTCTTCCAACTCGACCCAAGCACGTTCATTTTGAGCGGAATCAACAATATCCGGCAATGTTGACAGAATATCTGTCAACATCGGATAGTTTTCATCATTTCTTTCTTCGAGAGCCGGATTCTGTTTAACCTCACTGATATCTGAAATCATATTACTTACTGGTTAACATTTTTTCATGATAAAGTGCATATCCCCTGTCGCGATAATACACATATCTTTTTCTACCTGCATCCATATCACTAGCATCCGTCGAAACCAATTCAAGCAGTCTATCGAAACGGGCATAACTAGCAGGCACTGTTCTTGAAAGATTGACGAGAATCTGACTCTCTGGCAAATCTACTTCTTCATTATCTGTCAAGATAACCCTTGATTGGGTAGCTAATGGTGACCCCAAAACAGCATGAGGCAAAAAATCAATATCCGAAAAAGTCCATAGCATTCGGTCAAGCACTGCAAGCTGCTTGTTGTCCTCAGCTAAAATTACAATTCTGATATCAGGTACCTGCATTAAAGCCTTGCGTACCCAACGACATGTATAACTGATCTTGTCCGCAATATTCGTACGAAATTCGATTCTGGTCATAGGTGAACAAAACTACCGGCAAAAAACCATACTCCATTCAATCAAAGGGAATGGATATTATGGTTTGTTTTTCTCCGCTTGGAAAGTCAAGAAGCCAATCCACTATGGCGAAGCAGTGCATTGATAGTCGGACGACGTCCCCGAAATGCTTCAAAAGATTCAATCGCAGGACGAGAGCCACCTTTAGATAGGATTTCAGCAAGTAGCTTTTCTCCCATTGCTGGAGAGACTGTCGTTCCTTCTTTTTCGGCAGCTTCCTCAAAAGCACTGTAAATATCA